>JANMOF010000322.1:0-17758 GCA_031368925.1 Leptospiraceae bacterium | reverse complement strand
ATTACACTGTATTCGGGATCCATTCCATTGGAAAAAAAGAAAGATAGGTTTGGTGCAAACTCATCAATCTTCATTCCACGCGAAAGATAATATTCAATATACGTAAAACCATTCGAAAGGGTGAGAGCAAGTTGCGTGATTGGATTGGCACCAGCCTCTGCAATATGGTAACCGGAAATAGAAACAGAATAAAAATTTCGAACCTTGTTGTGAATGAAATACTCTTGCATATCCCCCATGAGCTTGAGAGCAAATTCAGTTGAGAAGATACAAGTATTCTGTGCCTGGTCTTCTTTTAGAATATCAGCTTGAACGGTTCCGCGAACCTTCGAAATAGCGTCCGCTTTTATTTTTTCATACATCTCTTGCGGCAAAACCATATCACCCGTTACACCGAGTAAAAGTAAACCAAGACCATTGTGGTGGGCAGGTAAATTTCCCGCATAACCGGGTTTAACCGCATAATTATTAGAATATATTTTTGCAATCTTAGCTTCAACCTCTGCGAGTAAACCTTGCTCTCTAATATAAATTTCACATTGCTGGTCAATAATAGCATTTAGAAAAAAAGCAAGCAGCATAGGAGCCGGACCATTAATCGTCATAGAGACAGAGGCAGTAGGCTTACATAAATCAAAACCGGAATAAAGTTTCTTTATATCATCGAGTGACGCAATGGAAACACCTGAGTTACCAATCTTTCCGTAAATATCCATCCGCTTATCTGGATTTTCTCCATACAAAGTCACTGAATCAAACGCTGTCGAGAGGCGAATCGTATTTTGCCCCTTAGTGATATAATGAAAGCGCCTATTCGTTCGCTCGGGTCCGCCTTCTCCAGCGAACATCCTGGTTGGGTCTTCTTCTGCTCGCTTAAATGGATAAACCCCAGCGGTAAATGGAAATTCACCCGGAACATTTTCTTGTAAACTCCAGCGAAGTATATCACCCCAATCTTTGAAGCGAGGTAAAGAAATTTTAGGAATATCTAAATCAGAAAGAGATTTTGTATAATTGGCAACTTTGATTTCTTTGTCCCTGACTTTATAAGTAAAATTTTCAGATTTATAATTAGAAATTTTACTTTCCCAGGATTCTAAAATTGATTTACATTCAGGATGAAGTTTTGACTCGAGTGCTTGGTAATACTTTAATAATTCAGCAACACCAAAAGAAGTAAATTGATTCGCATTCAAAGAAAGATGTTTATGAAAAGATAAATCTACCGGAGAAGTTTTTGTTTTAATTTCAGGGTCTAAAATTTCGATAGAGCCTTTGAGTTGATACATTTTACTTGCAATCTCTGACTGCTCACGAGTAAACTCCTTGTAATCCTCAATATCACGCACAATTTCAGAAAGATACCTGGTTCTATTTTGTGGAACAATGCTCAGTGAAAAACTCTTAGTATCTAATTTGGGCTTTAAATCAGAAAAGATTTTTGATTGTAGCGGTAAACAAGTCTTTTTCTCTATTGCGGTCAAAACAGCACAATAAAATTGATTCATCCCTGCATCATTGAACTGAGACGCAATCGTTCCATAAACAGGCATAGACTCTATCTTAGATTCGAAAAGTTTATGATTTCTTTGGTATTGTTTGGCGACAGAGCGCAGTGCATCTTCTGCACCAAAGCGATCAAATTTATTTATTACGACTAAATCTGCAAAATCAAGCATATCAATCTTTTCTAGTTGAGTCGCCGCACCAAACTCAGGTGTCATCGCATAAATACTAATATCCGCAATTTCAGTAATCATTGAATCCGATTGACCAATACCCGCAGTTTCAATAAAAATAATATCAAAGTAAGAAACGCGAAACAGTTTTACAATTTCAGAAATATGTTTATTAACAGATAAATTAGCTTCCCTGGTAGCAAGAGAGCGCATGAATACATTTGGATGATCAATCGAATTCATTCGAATCCTATCACCTAGAAGTGCGCCACCTGTTTTCTTTTTACTTGGGTCAATGGAGATAATACCGATTTGCCTATCAGGAAAATCAGCCAGAAAACGGCGAATCAATTCATCAGTGAGTGAGGATTTTCCAGCACCGCCTGTGCCTGTCAAGCCTACTACAGGAGTTTTAGAATTTTCTTTAAGTTGTAGCTGATTCTTTAAATCGGAAGTAATTTCACCTGAGTTATCGAGAATTGAAACTGCTTTTGCAAGAAGTATTTCCCGCTTGAGCGGATAATTTTCATTAGACACAAAAATTCCATTCGGAAAATCAGATTTTTCTAGTAAATCGTTAATCATTCCCTGTAAACCCATGGCACGACCATCATCAGGAGAATAAATTCTACAAATTCCATATGTATGCAATTCCGCAATTTCGGAGGGTAATATTGTTCCACCACCGCCGCCAAAAATGCGAATATGACTGGAATTACGCTCTTTTAGTAAGTCAAAAATATATTTGAAAAATTCTATATGTCCACCCTGGTAGGAGGTAATAGCGATTGCCTGCACATCTTCTTGAATGGCGCAATCTACAATTTCCTTTGCAGAACGGTTATGACCTAAATGAATTACCTCAGCTCCACTCGCTTGCAAAATTCGTCGCATTACATTGATGCTCGCATCGTGCCCATCGAAGAGAGAAGTAGAAGTTACGATTCGTATTTTGTGTTTTGATTGGTAAGAAGTATTAGAATACATCAGGTTTTGAAAAGATCTTTTGCAGCGTCTTTAGCTGTTGCTTGCACATAATCCTCTTTTTCAATCAAGGTGAGTTGCAAATTCATATCTTGGATTCGATTTAGAATTTTTTTAGCATCATCTATCCCTTTTAAATTTGTTGTAACATATTTAAAAACTGTTTTACAGCCAGGACATTCTCTGTCTTTGAGATAATTTAAGCCAAGTTGTTTGCAATTGGCACAAGATCCGTAAAGATCATCGATGAGTAGCAAATGCTTTTTTACTTCGATTGGATCAAACGATGTCCAAACACGAACAAAGGTTTTTTTGTCTGCCATAAATCTTAGCTTCAAAAAATATTTTGCCCGTGTCAATATAAAATAGAATTATTTTAATTTATTTTCATTCAAATATTTACATTATATTCCAATGAATTCCACACTTTATGAAAATAGGAATTAAAAAATAAAGCAGTCCCCAGATGAATCTTGAATTATTTTTTTGAAATCTATAAAAATAATTCAAGGGCATAGTTTTATAAAAATAAAATCGGTTTATACTATATTAGTATATTCTAATGTCCTAATATAGCTATAAAAACATATTATTAAATATTAATTTTAATTTTCTAAAGTGTACCATTGACAAAAAAAAATAAAATTTTTTCAAGACAAACAGATGCGTAATACTCGACAGAATTTTATTTTTTAAGTACACTTTTTTAATAAAAAAATCATTTTACTGTTTATGAATTTAGATACTTTGAATATGTTGTTTTTCAGTCATGAGTGTTTTAACAGGAGGGAATTTGGAATCAATCTGGCCAATGATCTTAGATGAAGTTTCAAGACAAATTCCTGCTATGTATTTTGAACCTTTCATCTCTCCGCTTTCGTTTGTGGAGTTCAAAGGTGATAGTTTGATTATCAAAGCACCATCTACATTAATTAAAAATCACGTAGAAAAGAAATATCAAACCGTCATTGCAGATGCAGCAGAAAAAATCGGTGGATCTAAATTTAAAATTCAGATTCACATTGATTCAAATGATACACCTATAGCAAATTTTATTGATACTAAATTCAAAGACGATTCTTTTCCATTCAATCCAGATTATACAATGGACAAATTTATTCTAGGTGATTGCAACCGAATGGCATACATGGCATGTAAAGACGCGATAGAACATCCAGGAAAACAGAATCCAATTTATATTCATGGAAAAGTAAGTGTGGGTAAGACATATTTGCTCCACGCTATCGGAAATGCATTAACGCAAGCACATCCAAATAAGCCTATTAAATACATTTCCATTTCAGATTTTCTTTCTGAGTTTGTTTTTACTGTTCAGAATAGGCAGTTAATGGATGCATTTAAGCTAAAATATCAATCTTACCAGGCACTTATCATTGACGATATTCAAAATCTAAATAGCAGTGCTGAAAAGACGCAAGAAGAATTCTTTGCTATATTTAATTATCTTTTTGATCGCAAAAGACAGATTATCCTCGCAGCAGATAGACCGATAGCAGAGCTACCAATTAGTGAAAAACTACGTTCTCGTTTTATAACTGGCTGTCAGGTAGAGATTCAAGCACCGGATGAGACTGTTAGAGTTGGAATTTTAAAACAAAAATCTAAAGAAGCAAATCTACAATTAACAGATACTTCTATTCAATTCATTTCTGATAACTTTCAAACTGATACTCGGGCACTTCTAGGATGTTTAAATGACATTCAACTCTACAAGAAAACTTTTTCACTTTTATTAGTCAGTGATGAAAAAGTAAAAGAATTGCTGGAGAATCGCCTTCATAAAATAAAAGACTTAGATGTAAATCACGAGAAGGTAATTGACCTGGTTTGCGAACGTTATACGCAATCCAAGAAAGATATCTTAAGTAAAAGTCGAAAGGCAGAGTATATAATTCCCCGTCATATCTGTATGTATTTATTATTCGAAGTATGCAGTATGAATAAAACTGTAATAGGAAGAGTATTCAACACCAAGCATACAACTGTGATTAGCGCGATTAACCGCGTGAAAGAAATGATGAAAGATGATTTAAGCTTCAAGAAAACAGTTCTTTCTTTACGTTCCCAGTTTGAGTATAAATAGTTTTTTTCTAAAACTCATCTAGCGTAGGGTGAGTTTAAAATTTCATTTTACGCTAGATGAAAATATGAAATCAAGAATACTTATTTTTGCTCTTTTGTTTTTGTTTGTATTTTGTAAATCAGAGCAGACAAAAGACATAGAAAGAAAAAAAATACTTAGAGTCTCTGTAATCCCGTTCCAAAATAAATCAAACAAACTAGAAAAATCTTTCTCGACTATTTTAAATTCTGCAATCATTTCCTCGCTACGCTTCTCGGAAAAATATAGATACGTAGATGAAGAATTTGAAAAATACTACATCTATAACTCCATGCAAATCGCACAAAGTATCGGAGACCAGGAGTTTGAAAAATTTCTAAGGGACATCATCACGATTCACGGAAAAGAAAATCCGGGAATTGATCTCTATATAAGTGGATATTACTCGGATAAAGGCAATAAAACTACTATTCATGTAAAACTAATTGAGGCTAATGGCAAACAATCAGAAATCAAATTAGAATCAGAAAAAAATTCTATTGAATCTATGAAAATTTTATCGGACAAAATTTTATCTAATTTAGAGTCGGAAAATTTGCATGGAATAGAAAATCTAAATTTAGGATTTGCGCTAACTAAAAACTACGAAGCCTATAAATTATACTTAGAAGGTAGAGAAGAAAAGAGAAAAAAAACAATTTACGGGTATATGAACGCTATCCGCAAGTTCCAGGCATCCCTTAAAGAAGATGGGCTTTATATACTCGCACTAAATGAAATCATCCATACTTTAAGCCAAATTTCTACCGATTTACTAGAGATCCTCAAGCAAAAAGAAATCATCAATAATTCTAAAATTATAACCGAAGCAAATGCGCAATTAAAAAGAAATGGAGAAATTTTACAAACTACAATCACAACTTATAACTCAGCCAAACTAGAAAGACCAGAAGAATATGAACAGATACAAGCAATATTTGAAAAGTCTGCATTCAAAAAACAATATGAAGTAAAGGCAAGTCTATTTAAAAACCAAATGGAATTACTATTACTTCGCTGGGAAGAAGAAAAGTTCGGCAGAGAAAGTATAGTAAAAGGGCAAATAAAAAAAATAAATAGCGGCTATGCACCATTACTCGTTACAGATTTTTTTCAAACACTCACTGATTCCAAAATTAATATAAATGACATTCTCCGTGCCCTTTTAAAATACTCTAAAGAACATCCCGAAAATCGTTATTTCATTCATTACTTTAAAAATTTTTCCCGCCTCATGCGCACTCTAAATGAATTCGACTATATGCAACTAAATCCAGAAGCAAATTTTTCCTACCACCAACTCCATCAGGAATATATTTTTTATATCCGCGAATACTTAAGTGTTATGCGGGAAGGCTTGTAAATCAAGTAGAACCTAAGCTAGACTTACTAATTCCTTTACTAAAACTGCTTTATAGCCAACCAAAGTCAATTGACAGCTTGCCTTTTTGTGAATTTATGGAAAGCAAGTATTAAGGAAGGACTTAAATGACAACTACCCCAAGCTCCACTCTCCCAAAAAATTCAATAAACCCACTAGAGTCAGCAGATACGTTTTTGAAACGTCATGTGGGATCAAATGCAGAGGAAGTGCAAGAGATGTTAAAAACTCTCTCGTATAATGCGTTAGACGAAATGATTGACGCGGCTGTTCCGAAAAACATTCGTTTGAAAAATCCGATTCGTGTGACAGAGCCTAAGAGTGAGTTTGAGGTTTTGTTAGAATTAAAAAAAATCCTTTCGCAAAATAAAATATTTAAAACTTATATCGGAACTGGGTTTAATGACTGTATTGTGCCGGCTGTGATTCAAAGAAATATTTTAGAAAATCCGGGTTGGTATACAGCGTATACCCCCTACCAGGCAGAAATTGCACAGGGTCGTCTTGAGGCGCTTTTGAATTTCCAGACCATGATTATCGACATGACTGGGCTTGAAATTGCGAATGCTTCTTTATTGGACGAATCCACAGCGGCGGCGGAAGCGGTTACTCTTTGTCATGCGGTAAAGGGTGAGGATAACGGAGATACGATTTTTATTTCTGATGAATGCCATCCGCAGACGATAGACGTGGTTAAAACTCGTGCGGTTCCTGTTGGAATTAATGTTGTTGTAGGAGATTTTAAAACTTTTAAGGCGGACAAATCCTACTTTGCCGCTGTTGTGCAATACCCTGCGACGAACGGAAGTGTTTACGATTACGAAGATTTTGTAAAACAAGCTCATGCTAGCGGAGTATTGGTAGTAGTCGCTGCGGACTTGCTTTCTCTTACTCTTTTGAAAGCTCCGGGTGAATTTGGGGCTGATGTGGCTGTGGGCGCTACGCAAAGGTTTGGTTTGCCGCTTGGTTATGGTGGTCCTCATGCGGGATATATGGCTACTAAAGAAGAGTTCAAACGCAGTCTTCCTGGGCGACTCATTGGTGTTTCGAAAGATTCCCAAGGTGCGCCTGCTATGCGTTTGTCGCTCCAAACTAGAGAGCAGCATATTCGCCGAGACAAGGCTACGAGTAATATTTGCACCGCACAAGTCTTGTTAGCCGTTATTTCCTCCATGTATGCGGTTTATCATGGACCGGAAGGTTTGAAGCATATTGCTACTCGTATTCATTTACTCACTTCTATTTTGGCAAAAGGAATTGAATCACTTGGATTTAAAATTAACAATGGGAATTTCTTCGATACACTTTCTATTGCTGCGGATAAAGGTAAGCAGTCCGAAATTCGTTCAATCGCTGAATCTAAAAATGTAAATCTGCGATATGAAGAAAATTCTATCTGTATTTCTTTAGATGAAACTGTAAGTAAGGAAGATATTCTTACTCTACTTTCTATTTTCAATAAAGGAGTTGCGGTTAATGTTCATATTGCGGCAGATACCGTTTCTTATAACTTCCAAAACTCGCTTATTAGGACTAGTAAATATCTAACTCATCCTGTATTTAACACTTATCACACCGAGACAAAAATTTTGCGTTATATTCGTAAACTAGAATCTAGAGATGTTAGTTTGACTCATTCAATGATTCCGCTTGGCTCTTGCACAATGAAACTCAATGCTTCTACGGAAATGCTGCCGCTTACTTGGGCGGAAGTTTCCAAACTTCATCCATTTGTTCCAGAAGCGCAAACTCGTGGTTATCTGGAAATGTTTACTCAACTAGAAAAATGGCTTTGTGAAATTACTGGATTCAAAGCGATTTCTCTACAACCAAATGCCGGCTCACAAGGAGAATACGCAGGATTACTCGCCATTCGAGATTACCACCTTTCGAAAGGTGAGGGGCATAGAACTGTTTGCCTCATCCCTACTTCTGCCCATGGAACAAATCCTGCTTCTGCTGTGATGGCCGGATTTAAAGTAATCGTAACTGCCTGCGATGAAAATGGAAACATCGACGTTGCTGATCTAAAAGAAAAAGCTGAGAAGTATAAAAACGAACTCGGCGCTTTAATGATTACCTATCCTTCTACTCACGGTGTGTTTGAAGCGACGATCAAAGAAATCTGCGAAATCATTCACGCGAATGGTGGTCAGGTTTACATGGACGGAGCAAATATGAACGCACAAGTCGGATTGACCAGTCCGGGTGAAATTGGCGCTGACGTATGCCATTTGAACTTGCACAAAACATTCTGTATCCCCCACGGCGGTGGTGGACCGGGTGTGGGACCAATCGGAGTTGCCGCTCATCTCGTGCCTTTCCTTCCTGGTCATGCGTTAGTCGAAAATGGAACCAAACGTAATAGCAATTCTGTAACGAGTGCCCCCTGGGGAAGCGCTAGTATCACAACGATTTCTTGGATTTATATTGCAATGCTTGGAGGAGAAGGTTTGACTTATGCTACCAAGATGGCGATTCTAAATGCAAACTATATCGCAAAACGTTTAGAGTCTTACTATCCAGTATTATATCGCGGCAACAAAGACTTAGTCGCTCACGAGTGCATTATCGACGTTAGACGCTACAAGGCAACTGCAAAAGTGGAAGTAGAAGACATCGCAAAACGTCTCATCGACTTCGGATTTCATGCGCCTACTATGTCTTGGCCTGTTCCCGGAACTCTTATGATTGAGCCAACCGAAAGCGAGTCCAAAGAAGAGCTAGATAAATTCTGCGATGCCATGATTGCCATCCACAAAGAAATCAAAGACATCGAAAGTAAAAAACTAGATGAACTTGACAACCCTTTGAAGAACTCACCGCATACTGCTAAGATGGTAATGGCGGACAAATGGGATCACCTCTACTCCCGCGAGTTAGCCGCTTATCCGCTACCTTATTTACGTGAACACAAATACTGGCCTGTCGTTGGTCGTGTGGATAATGTGTATGGAGATAGAAATCTGGTTTGTGCTTGTTTGCCGCTGGATAGTTATAGCGAGTAGTTTTTAAAGATTACCACCGATGGACACGGATGAACACCGATAGGGATGAATAGGGTGTTTGTTTCTTTCGTGTTTCCCACGCGCTGTCACCCCCGAAATTTTTTGTCGGGGGTCTATCTGGCAAAGAATGTAAGGAAGATACCGAATAAAATTTATTATCCTCTAAACTGAGAGATTCAGTTTAGAGGATAATAAATTATTACTTAAAAGCAATCTCCATCCATTCCTTTAAGAAATCAGTCATATCGTTTATTACAACATCCGCTTTTGCTTTATCAAAAATAGAATCGTCGCCAGAATGACCGGCTGCATTTCTCTTATCCGTTATCTTCTTATAAAATTCAGTTTGTTTAACATCGATGCAACCTCTCCAAGACGGATGCAACGTATATCCAAGGTAGCTTGCGGAAAATATTGATTTGCCTAAATCTATTTCATTCACTTTGTTCAAAATTGTTGGATTTGTAGAACTTCGAGTATAAAACTCTTCTAATAATTTAATGAGGCTTATTTGACGATTTCCCAAAGTTCCACTTAATCCCAACTTGCTAAACTCGCTTTCGATTGCTCGTCCGTATTGTAAGACTACAGGAGAAAAATCTATTTCAGTTTCTTTAGATATATATTTTCTAAGATATTCTCCTGTTGTAAGAAATTTTTTGCTATTCTCTTCAAGAATTATAAAGTTTGGGAAAGTAAGATTTAATTCTTCCTGTATATTTGTAATTTCATTTTCAGGAATTCGAGACGAGAAATCATCCATAACTTTTTCTCGTTCGCTGTCCTCTTTTAGCTGTTTAAATTCTTTGAATAGATTCAAAACGATAGAAGGAATAGCATTAGAAATATTTTTATTTCCTGAGCCACCAACATTTACTTGATCCGTATCTGCATTGATATTCGTATTATAATTATTTACTATATTCGTTACGGAAGTAGAATTATTATCCCGCCGACGTGCAGTTCGAACGCGTGCTTTGCTTTTTCCAGAAAGAATGACATCCTCTAATAACCTTCGAATATTTACCGACTTATATGGCTTATTCTCACATTCAACGTTGTCTTTATCATTAGCGAGTCTTTCTTTTAGTTTTTCATAATCAAAAAAATGTGGCTGAGTTACAAATTTACAAGTGTCACAATTACAAGGAACTAATTCCTTCATTTGAAGTTTTTTAAATGGCTTTAGTATTTCTTTAAATTTATCACGGATAATAGCGAGTAATTCCTTTTTGTGATATCCGGCAATCCTTATTTGAAATGAATTTACAGCCCCATAAGTTTCAATAATTTCCGCAAATGTTTTTTCTCTAAAGATATTTATACCGCGGTGCCAAACATATTCTTCCTTTTCGATGTAATCATGCAGAGAGACAATAAAATGTGACATCAAACCCTCAGGCATATACTTTCCGAATTCATATTTAAAAATCAGTAATTGACCTTCTGCTTCATGTTGCCATTTTGGATAGGGCATTTCTGTTGGCAAATGGGCAGGAACCACATAATCATCTTTATCCTTTACTTTGTAAAGCAATCCAAATTTCTCCATAAGCTTAGCAAGATGATTTACTTCGAAGTGTAGGTTTTCTTCTTCCCAAATTGTTTTTAGATCCCTATGAGAAATTCTACCTCGTTTTTCCTTGATGACTGAATTATCTAAAACTTTATAAACTGTTTTTACTAACCAGTTAGAATTCAAATACACTTTCTCAGAAAGAAACTGATCATCTATAAAATGTGTAATTGCACCAATCTCGCTTAAATATTTACTCAAATACCTAATTCTATCGGTTTCAGTCAAATCATGGTTAGCACAAATCTCTCTGAATTTTTCAAAAGAAATAAAGTTGTCGGCTAATTCGAATAAGTCTCTGCGAATGGCAAAGTAAGTAGCTGAGATCGGTTGTCCTAAATGTGGCATAGACTGGAGTTTAGCCTTAATTAGCCCCTGTAGTTTCTGAATCTCATTCATTTCATTCTGTAAATCTAATTCAATTACATCTTGTATAAAATGAAAATGGCTTTTATAGCCTTCTCTGTCAAATTTATAAACATGCCCAAACTTTTTATTCAATATCACAAGCAAATGTGCATTTTCCCCGGCTAATTGTTCTATCGTATTAAACCAAAAACTAAAATCTGTTTTTTGTTCTCTGGTCTCGGCGACTAAAATATAAAAAGACTTTTCACTAAAGAATATCTGATGCGTTCCATGGTAGATTTTTTGTCCCCCGAAGTCCCAGCAATTAACTAGCATATCTTTTTGTTTCAAGTCAGGTATATGTTTAAATAATTCTTGATGAATCGGAAAATTCCATTTTTCAATATCAATACCAATCGTTGTATCTTTTTCTTCCGGCATCGGAGCATTTTCGTCTTTTATCTTGCGGAGTAACGTTGTTTTCCCCGTTCCACCTTCACCTATAATTAACATTTTTACTTCAAATAGATACTCCTGTTCAAGATGTTGGGACTCTTCTTTTTTCAGGAGAGCGTAGTAATCACGGATTGCGTCTTTGCCAAGTTTAGCTACTGCTAAAGGTGGTGACTTGATTGGGTTGCCTTTCAAAGCAATCATACCTATACTTGCATAGCCATCTTGAAAATCAATTTCTAGAGGCAATTCTATAAGCCATTCAGGAATTGTCTCAATTTTATTAGAACTTAAATCTACAGAAGATAGGCTTTTTAGATTTTTTAAAAAATCTAAATCTTTTATTTTATTGAAACTTAAATCTAAAGACTGAACCCTTAGTTCTTGTAAACAGCTAACGTCCGTTAGCTTATTGGAAGCCAAATATAAAAAAGAAAGTGCTTTTAGCTTTTTTAGAATGCCGATATCAGATAATTCATTATGACTTAAATACAAGTAAGTCAGTCCTTTTAATTCTTCTAAAAAACCGACATTACTTAAATGGTTGAAATTTAAATCTAAGGAAGTCAAATTCGTTAGCTCCTTTAAAGAGCTAACATCATTTAGCTGATTCTCGCTGACATCTAAATAGGTTAGTTTTCTCAATTCTTTTAGAAAACTTAGGTCCGTTAATTTATTTGAATTTAGATCTAAGTATGCTAGATTATTAAGTTCCTTCAAAACGCTAGCGTTTATTAGCTGATTTGAACTTAACCTTAAAGAAGTAAGTCTATTTAGTTTTTCTAAAGAGCTAATATTCGTTAACCGATTTGAGCTTAAATCCAAATAAGTAAGACCTTTAAGTTCTTCCAAAGAGCTAATACTAGTTAGTTGATTTGAACTTAAATCCAAATAAGTAAGTCCTTTTAATTCTTTCAAATAACTAATATCTATTAATTTATTGGAACTTAAATCTAAGTATGTAATCCTTTTTAAATCCGTAAGAAAACTAAAATTTCCAATTTGATTTCGACTCAATTTTAAGGATGTAATATTTGTACATTGGTTTAAAAAACTAGCATCAGTCAATTGGTTTGAACTTAATTCTAAAGAAGTCAGTCCTTTTAATTTTTTGATAAATGAAAAATCTACATTTGGATTATCTGTTAATTTTAAAGTAGTAAGTTTTTTTATTTTTTTAAGAAAGCTCACATCTCTTAATTGATTACCGCTTAAATCTAAAGATACAAGTTCATTTATGTCTTTCAAAAAGCTAACATTCATTAGCTGATTAAAACTTAAATTTAAAGTAGTGAGTTCGCTTACTCCTTTAAAAAAACTCACATCTAATAATTTATTAGAGCTTACATTTAAATATTTAAGATTATTTGATTCTAACGGTGGGATAATGTCTATTAATTGATTGTAACTTAAATCTAAGTAAGTGAGATTTTTTAATTCCGCTAGAGAACTAACATCCATTAGTTGATTCTCATTTAAATTTAAAGATGTGATATTTTTTAGTTCTTTTAAAGAACTAACGTTCGTAAGATTATTTTCTCGTAGATTTAAATAAGTAAGTCTGTTCATTTCTTTTAGAAAGCTAACATCCGTTAACTGATTTTCACTCAAATCTAAAAAAGTTAACCCCTTTATGTTCTTTAGAAAAGAATAATCTTCGAGCCAGTCACTTTTAAGACTCAAGTGAGTGAGTTGGGAAAAACTAATTAAGAAATCGAATTGTAAAAGATATACTGGTGAAAAATCCAGAGAAAGTCCGGTGACATTTCCTTGCTTATCCAGACAATAATTTCTTGTGCCCTTTCTAAAACCAGTTTCAAACACCTTCTCTGTCATAAGCTGTTCCAAATTGTCCACCCGATGCAGTGGAAACCCAAAGATTCGTTCTATTTCTCTAATTCTATCTAAATCATTCATTATAAGGTAAATCTAGATTAGCCCACATATTTTGTCAAGACGGGTAAAAAATAGAAAAATATGAAAATTGCTCAAAATTTTTATTCTCTCATAAAAAAGGAATTTAACAAGCATAAACCAATCGAGATTCCCAACGAGATCCCCAATAAAAAATTTCGGGGACAAGTTTCGGAAATGACGCCTTGCAAACTCTCTTCCCTATCCGTGTTCATCCGTGGTAATCTTGAAAAGTCACTCACAAACCCTACTTCTTCGCGAAGTACAATTCCAGGATTTCATGATAGCGCAAATAGCCGACGAATTCGTTTTCTTCGTTGACGATAGGCGCTTTATCTAGGTGTTTTTCTTTGAGTAAGTTTAGAGCGTCGCCAATGCTTTGTTCTAATTGAATTGGGTGAATGAGGTAGATTGAGGATTTGAATTGTTTTTTATTTTCAATGCGAGCTAATTGTAAAGAGGAGATCATTCCTACGTATTTATTTTGGGAGTCAACGACTACGAAGTCTTTGTCATCGAACTTGATTAAATTTTTCTTTATACTAGAAAGCGGCTTATCAAGAGAAACCACGAGAGAATGCAAAAAGAATTTCTTGTAGCGGAAAACGGGCATTGTCTTCAAGACGTCGGTTTGAATGTCCCAGGCGTGAGCGGGAGAGTGGAATCGGTTATGTGTTTGTGCCTGGTAGAGATTAAATTTTTTAGAAAGCAATACGACTAGAATAGAGCAAAGCATGAGAGGTGGGAGTAATACATAACTGCCTATCATTTCACAAATCATAATCATCGCAGCAATTGGAGCACTCGCAACACCTGCGTAAAAAGCTCCCATACCTACTAAGATAAAACTTTGATAATGTGCCGGGTCTAATTGATAGTAGACTCCAACAAATTCGGCAGTGAGCATTCCAATAGAGCCGCCTAGAAATAAAGAAGGACCGAAGATTCCTCCTGAGCCACCGGATGCAATTGTAAAACTCGTTGCGATTACTTTAAATCCTATCACGAATAAAATGAAATAAATCAAGTCCAGTTTTATAAATTTAGAGCGCAGTCCTGATTCAAGTAGGAATTTATGGATGAAATTTTCTCCCGTTCCCGAAACGACTGGAAAGAATAAATAAATAATTCCGCATACTAACCCGCCTATAGCCGGCTTCAAAGGAGGGTAGATTTTCCATTTAGAAAAAAAAGTCCTGAGTGATTTAATAAAGTTAACGAGTATATATCCGATCACAAAACAAATGAAACCCAAAACAGGGTAAAATGGTAGGTATGCGACAGATAATTCATTGAGAGGAAATACATCCCTGTGAATCACGCCAAAAAAACTCAATAAAAAATACGCCGATACAGACGAGATGATAGAAGGAATTAAGGCGTCACTTTCCAGGTCTTCCTTGTAAACCATCTCTATTGCGGTTAACGCACCACCGAGAGGAGCCTGAAATATTGTTCCGAGCGACGCACTAACTCCTGCAAGTAACATAGTTCTTCTTGCACGTGCTCCACCTCCGAAAAGATTATTGATCTTAGATCCAATGCTTGCTCCTATTTGAGCGGCAGGTCCTTCTTTGCCTGCACTTCCTCCGAGCGACAGAGTTAGAATAGTTACGATTGATTTATATACAGATACTCTTCCGCGCATCTCTCCATCTCGGTTGTGAAACGAATCCAATACATTGTCTATCCCGTTGCCCTTAGCCTCAGGACAATAATAATGAGTAATAAACCCTACGATAAGTCCACCAAGCACAGGTAAAAATAAAAACTGCCAATTGAATTCACGCGCGAAATGAGAATTAGCCGAAACATTTAAAAATGGAAAAAAGTTTTCCGCAAGCGAAAGTATTTTAGAAAATACGATAATGAAACAACCGGTAACAATTCCAGTCAGAAAGGATATGAAATATATATGGATGCTATTTTTTATTTTTAACGACATTACCCAGCTACATACATCGACTCAACTAAAATATCCGGAACTTTCATAGAGCTAAAAGAATCATTGTATTCATTTGACAAGCCACGAATCAAAGGAAGTAAATCAAAATAGTTTGAATTCAAGGTAATGCGGTCAATTGGTCTTATACGCTTTCCATCTTGATAGAGAAATCCTTGAACACCAATAGAAATTTCACCAGAGATAGCGGAGCAACCAGATGAACCTTCAAGTTTTGTAATGAATAGACATTCAGGGTAAACAGCGAGTAACTCCTCTACGCTCTTTGTTCCTTTTTCTACGATTAGATTGGATGTGCTAGTTCCCGCTTTTCCGGCATAAGAGCGGCTTCCATTTCCAGTCGGTGCAATTCCTGCTTTCTTGGAAGATTCTAAGTTGTAAAGGAATGTTTGCAAGACTCCGTTTTTTACAATGGGGGTAATCTTAGTTGCCACACCTTCACTGTCAAAAAGTCGAGAGCCGGGAAACCCAGGTATATGTGGATTACACGTCATGGTAAATTCATCGACTGAAATTTTTTGTTTTAACTTGTCGGCTAATCGTGATTGTCCTTTCTGAACAAGCTCTCCATAGTAAGGAGCTAAAAACATTCCTATGATTCCAGAACTCACTCTATTAGAAAATACAACCGGGTATTGTTTACTTTCTACTGGCTCTGCACCGAGCAGTTCTAATGCACGCTCCACTGCTTTCTTCGACATATAATCTGTATCGAAAATAGAATAAGACCTTCCTCCCTTAGAGTAGACTCCCATTTTGCTTGACTCACCCTCTTTTGCAACCACACCGAGTCCTGCAGATACGGCATTACCCCTTTCAGAATAAAAGACTCCTTTCGAATTTTGAATCACTGAATGAGCGGAAGATTTAGAAACTCCAAGGAAGGGAACATTTATAATCTTCTTGTCCTGGCTAAGAGCGATTTGCTCCAATTCCATTCCCAATTTAATCATTTGATCAAAACTAATCCTATCAACTTCTTCTTTATAGCGTTCCAGATCAATATCAGGAAGTTTCATAGCTTCCGGCAAGTCGATATCCATTACATCGGTTATTCGTGAGTGTGCGCTTGCATCGGTTACAGCTTGCTTGATGGCTTCGACGGAAAATTTTTCCGTATAAGCGATTCCCGGACGACCGTCTTTAAAGAGTCGAATTCCAATTCCTCTAGAGCTTGCGATTTCTGTGCTTTTAACTTTTCCTTCAAATACTTCTACACCCGATTCATCGGATTCGACACCGATTACATCGAAGCTATCAGCCGTTTGCCGCTTAGCTTCTGCACTCATAAATTCTACTGCTTCTTCTAATTTCATTATCTACCACCCACTAAAATTTCATCCACTTTTATACTTGGCTGACCAACTGTTACAGGAATAGAGCCTGATGACGCACCGCACATACCTGCTGTTATCTCCAAGTCATCTCCTACCATAGAAATCTTGGGAAGTATTTCGTGTCCTTTTCCTATCAGTGTCGCACCGCGAACAGGAACTGTGATTTTTCCGTTCTTAATTAAATATCCTTCTTCAACGGCAAAGTTGAATTCACCGGTAGCAGGGTTTACGGAGCCGCCGCCCATCTTCTTCGCATAGAGCCCATCTTCAATCGAAAGAATCATCTGCTCGAACTTGTCTTTTCCTTTGTCGATATAAGTATTTCTCATGCGAGACACCGGCGCATAATGGTAAGATTCCCTTCGTGCTGATCCAGTTCTTCTTACACCTGTTTCCATGGCGCCAACTCTATCAGAAAGATAATTTTTTAAAATTCCATTTTCAATAAGCACTGTCTTCTCGACCGGATAACCTTCATCATCCACATTGATAGATCCCCAGGAATTAGCAATGGCTCCCTCGTCAATGGCAGTCACAGCAGAGTGAGCAATTTGTTGACCCAATTTATCGCAGAATGGGGATGCCTTCTTACGAATAGCCTCCGTCTCAAGTGGATGACCGCATGCTTCGTGAAATATCACTCCACCAAATCCATTTCCCATGACGACAGGCATTTTACGACCGGTTGCATATCCAGCGGATAACATAAGTAAAGCTCTATCCGTTGCAGTCTTTGCGTAACTGGCAACATCTAAAGACTCGAAGAATTCAAATCCTCTTTGTGCGCCGGGTGATTCTCCAGCAGAAAACATTTCACCACCATCCTGTGCAGTGACAGACATAGAGAAGCGAGAAAGGACACGGAAGTCTTTTACCATTAGCCCCTCACTGTTAAAGATTAAAATATTAGACACAGCATCAAATGCGCGCGCACTGACTTGTGCAATTTTAGGAGAAATAGCGCGGGCTGTCTCATCGGCTAGTTTTAGTATG
>JANMOF010000307.1:0-1540 GCA_031368925.1 Leptospiraceae bacterium | reverse complement strand
GATACTATATTCCCGAAAGCATTATTTAATCATAACAGACCTAGAAGGTAACTACCTTTTTGTAAATGGAGTTTTCCAAAGCCGATTTTCCTTTATTACTGATAATTTTCTTGGGCTCTCTGTTCTAAATAGCATTCATCCAGAAGATTTGGAAAAATGCGCTCAGGCATCCCTTGCATGTATAAAGGATCCAACTGCAATAATCAATGTTAAAATCCGAAAACCAGACGGGAGAAATACGGGTGAATATTACGAAACCGATTGGGAATTTTCTCTCTTTGCGGATAAGAATGGTAATCCGGTGGGAATTCTTTGTCTCGGTCATGATATAACTGAACTAGAAAGACAAAGTCGAATACTCATTGAATCAGAAAATAAACTACGTGCAATCTTGGACAGCAGTTCTGATAGTAATATTTTAATTAGTCCCGAATTTAAAATTCTTAGTTTCAATAAGACTGCAAACGAAATGACAAAGATTTTTGATAAACGTGAATTAGTCGAGATGACATCTATTCTTGATTTTATTCCTTTGCAAAATAGAAAAGAGTTTGAGGATAATGCTAAAAAGGCGCTGTCAGGAAATAAAATAACTGTTGAAAAAGAAATTTCTTTTGGTGCTCAAAGTGTTTGGATTGAAGCTTCTTATGTTCCTGTATATAATTCTAAGGATGAGATAATTGCCGTTACCTGTAGCTCTATTAATATTACTGAACGAAAAAAAGCAGAGGAAAAATTAAAACGATCAGAGTATTTACTTAATGCAATTTATAACAGTTCGGCTGAAGCGCATACACTACTCGATAAGGATTTAAAAATACTATATATGAATAAAGTTGCCAGAAGTGTTCTTTTGGAAGTGTTTGATCGAGAAGCAAAAATAGGGGATGACTCTCTGGATTTTATGCTACCTCAACTCAGGGATGAATTCCGCGAATATTACAAACGAGTATTGAAAGGAGAAGTAATTCGGGTAGAAAAATTGCATGGGGGTAAATGGTGGTTATTTTCTTTACTTCCCGCGTATGATGAGGCTACAAATTTGATTGGAATATCGCATAACGTTCTAGACATAACTGACAGGAAAAGAAGTGAATTTAAAATTGCAAATCAGAATGATAAATTAAAAGAAATTGCCTGGCAACAATCTCATAATGTAAGACAGAAAGTTGCGAATATTCTAGGGCTTTGTAGTCTTTTCATAGAGGGCAATGAACTTTCTGAAGAGGATAAACAAAAAAATATCGAGTTTATATTTCAGAGCGCAAAAGAGCTAGATAGAATTATTCATGAAATAGTTAAGAATACCGAGGATTCGCAGAATAATATTTAGCCTCTGTCGTCTATCGGTTCACCGTCAAGAGTGCTCCCTGCCCTTAAGTGTTTTCGTATAGCAGATTTGTATCTTGATTCCAGGAGGTTGGACGGGATGGGCGGTTGAATTTTTGCCTTTTGAATTCTTTCTGAATTTGCCTTTAGCCGCTCTTCTGGAATTGGGTGAGTTGAAAGTAAACTCTCAACTGCTTTACTCATTCGATTT
>JANMOF010000304.1:0-29262 GCA_031368925.1 Leptospiraceae bacterium | reverse complement strand
TAGAGTTGTTGCAAAATTCATAATAGTGAATAATGTCAGTTCGAGCGTTAGTCGAGAACTGCTTATAAAATAAAGGCTTAGAGCACTTGTAGTTCTCGACTAACGCTCGAACTGACATTTAATTTCGCAACAAGTCTAATAAATAGTTTTCTTGCCATAGCATGACACTTAGATAAATTAGAATTTGAGATGCTACGCTTTTTTTTATTAACACTTGTCCTTTTTATTTTAGCTATTCCTGTTTTTGCAGAAGAAAACATTATAAACCTTCTCTACTACCATCCCAAAGTAAAAATTCTAAATAAGAATAAATTAATTCCGAAAAAAATATCGGCTAATCCGTATATTGCGAAGACGTATTCAGTTGATTCTAGATTTTTAAACTCACAAGAAAAAATCAAAGGCGTAGATATTGTAAAAAAGACAATCACGATTCCTGTAAATTCCAATCTAGATTTTAAAATATCTACTCCTCTAAATCATACTCTTAATTTTAATCTAGGCAAATCAAAGGGAAAACGAGAAGAGACCACTTCCGAAAAATTGCAAATATATCTAAACGACAAAACTACAGATACAAATTTAAAATCAGATTCCAACGTGAATATACTTCGATTCGAGACTAAAGATGAGCCAGTTACGTTGGAAAATATTTTTTTAATTCAAAATGGGGTAAATGGAGATAAACCGGATATTTTATTTATTGTGATTGACTCGCTAAGAGCCGATGTATGCGGATTTAATGGGGCAGGTTTTAATGCTACGCCTAACCTAGACAGATTTGCCAAATCTGCTAACATATTTCAAAAACATCTTGTAAATTCTAGCTGGACAAGACCTTCAACGCTCGTTTTCTTCACGGGGCTTTATCCATCTAAAAGTTTTATCAACCTATGGGATTATACTGTTTTTCCAGAAGAGAAAAAATCTTTTTATAGATCGGGAATTCTTTCCCTCCCTGCCAACTTAGCGCAAAATGGTTATAAGTCGGTGATGATAGGAAATAATCCATTTCTTACAGACCACCGCGGAATTGGGGTAGATGTTGGATTCGAAGAAGTCTATGATTATTCTTATTATGAAAATGATACAATACCTATCACAGAAAAAATTCTATCCCACTTGAAATCTTTACCTGCAAAAGAAAAGCGGCGCCCTGAATTTATTTTTCTAAATTACAACGATCCGCATAAGCCTTATACTCCGCCGCAGAAATTTCTATCACAGGTAAAGAATGCGGATAAAGTTGACCCGAGAAAGAAAGACTATTTAGGCGAAGTTGCCTTCGTTGATTCTGAGCTAGAAAAAATTTTACAAACATTAAAAGTAAAAGGCATATCAGATAATACAATTGTTCTCGTAACATCTGACCACGGGGAAGTAATGAATCCTTCGCACGGCAAATCAAAATTTACCGGTGTGTATACACTTTTTGGACATGGACAGGGACTTTACGAAGAAGATATTCATACTCCCTTTTTATTAAAACTTCCCAAACAAAATGATTCAAAGAAAATAACAAACGTTAGCCGTTCGATCGATATTATGCCAACGATTTTGGAAGCCGCTAAAATAAATAATCCGCAGGATATAGACGGAGTAAGTTTATTTCCTCTTATCGAAGGCAAGGAAAAAGAAGAAAGACTTTATTATGGCGAATCACGTGGAGTAATTGGAATTCGTAAAGATGGCTGGAAATGGATGCAGAAAGTATTTCACTTTCATCGCCCCGGTGCCCATTGGGATGGATTAGTTTCAGCAGAACCATCATATCTTTTTAACTATAAATCCGACCCGGAAGAAAATACGATAGTCGAAAGTGAAGCCAAAAAGAAAGAGCTAAAAAAACTAGCTGATTCGTTTTTAAAAAAAACTTCTATCTATGGAATTAGAATTACGAATCCTGAAAATTCCGAAGCAAAAGATATTTTACTCTCAATTCAATCTAGTATCGGCAAAGTAGTATTAACCGATGAAAAAGGAAATCCAATTACACGCGAAAATTTCATTCCAAATACACGTGGATTTTCCCTAACGAAATCAATTCAACCAAAGAAACAGTTAGAATTTTACTATATTCCTTACCCCGATATTTCTTTTCCTAAATTAGAAATTAAAGTCAATGGGAAACCTATCGGCAAAGGGGAATTAGGCGTTGGGGAGAAAGATATTTTTCCAGGAAAATGCCATAATAAAGTCGAGTGTGCAGAAATGTATTTGATTAAAAATAAAAAGCCAGATATCCCGAATCAATTTCGAGCACAGGTATGGCTTGAAACAAAATCCTTACAATTAACAAATGAAAATATAAAATTAGAAAATGATGCAATTGATATTTTAAAAAAACAGGGGTATATCAAATGAGTGGTCCATTAGCGGGTGTAAAAGTAATTGATTTAAGTCTTCTATTACCAGGTCCTCTTTGCTCTATGTATTTGGGAGATATGGGAGCAGAAGTAATTAAAATCGAAAATCCTAGAGCCTACGATGGGACGAGAGCAATGGTAAAATCCGAAAGAGGATTACCGGGATTATTCTTCATGACCAATCGAAACAAGAAGGCAATCACTCTTAACCTCAAAAAAGAAAAGTCCAAAGAAATTTTATTCAAGCTATTGGAAAATGCTGACATACTTCTAGAGGGATTTCGTCCCGATGCCCTCGATGAAATGGGAATTGGTTATGATGTATTAAAGGAAAAATTTCCCCGGCTCATTTATTGCGGTATATCTGGATATGGCACAAGCGGACCCTATAAAGACTGGGCAGGACATGATGGAAACTACCTAGCCTTATCAGGCGTATTAGACCAACTAGGAGGAAGAGACAAACCAACATTAGCCGGATTTCAACTGGCGGATATTGGAGGTGGAACTCTTACAGCAGTCGCGGCAATCCTTGCAGCGCTCTACTCCCGAGAAAAAACAGGCAAAGGACAAAAAATAGATGTTTCCATGATGGAAGCAAGCCTACAATTCATTTCGCTTTATGCAGGAATTTATCTTTCTACTGGAAAATTACCAGAAAGAGGAAACGAGTTATTATCCGGTAAGCTTGCCAATTATAATATTTACAAAACGAAAGAAGGAAGATTTGTATTCTTAGGCGCACTGGAAGAAAGATTCTTTCGCACATTTCTCAGGCAAATTGGCAAAGAACATCTACTTATCGAAGGAAAAAATTTAGAAGAGTTAGCGGAAGAATTTAAAGAAACTCTGGAAGATTATTTTTCTCTAAAATCTTTTTCTGATTTGCAACCCTTGTTTGAAAATCCAGATTGCTGCCTTACTCCTATCAAAAATCTTTCCGAGGTTTTACAAGATCCACATCTACTTGAGCGAGGTTCTGTATTTACAAAAAATCATCCAGTCTATGGAGAATACTTTCAGTTTGCCTCCCCTTTTCGATTTTCCGAAACTGCCTGTGAATACAATACCCATCCTCCCGAACACGGTGAGCACAATGAATCTGTATACGCTGCGCTTGGGTATAGTAAAGAAGAATTAGAAAAACTAAAAAAGGAACGTGTTATATGAACCGAATTTTAACGATAGGCGCAGTGTTTGGATTTCTAGCCGTAGCTTTTGGGGCATTTGGTGCACATGCATTAAAAGAATTGCTCGGAGACAAGATTACAGTTTATGAAACAGCAAATCGTTATCACTTCTATCACACCTTTGCTATTTTTTTTTCTGTCGGTTTGTATTCTGTCTTTCAGAAAAAAAGCTTTCTAGTATGTGGTTATCTATTTGCCGCTGGAATTTTTATTTTCTCCGGTAGCCTTTATGCCCTGAGCATTTCGGGCATTCGTATTCTAGGCGCAATAACTCCTATCGGAGGAGTTTTGTTTCTCGCTGGATGGGCTACTCTTGGTTATTCGGTGGTTAAATTAAAGCAGGCTGAAATTTAATTATGATAAATCAAAAAACAATAGATAGTGAAATCTATAAGATTTTTCAAACTGATATTGAAAAAGAAATCATGAAGGGAGAAGTTGCGAGGGCAATGTTTCTATCCGCAATTTTTTTAATAGCGGCTTCTTTCTTTTGTATTTTTCCAATTTTTTCACCAGAGGTTTATCTTAAAGCATTCAGTGAAAAGTTAAATCCCTATATACCGCCTATTTTTTTCTTTTCTGTTTCGAGTTATTTTTTTATCAATAGCAAATTGATACAGCGATGGTCGAATTTGAATAAACCAATTCATCCTTTCCCTCGATATTTAAACGCGCTCGTTGAAACAAGTTTGCCTTCCTGTTCGCTTTTATATTTAGGAACCATTCGCGAGCCTGCGATTTATGTAATGCTCACTCCGCCTGTTTTTGTTTATTTTATTTTTATAATTCTTTCTGCTCTTCAACTAAATTTTAAACTTAGCGTTTTCACTGGATTAGTCGCTGCGACGGAATATTTAAGTATAACGCTTTATTTTCATTCTAAGTCACAGGGTCATCCTATGGAAATTTTTATAAGCTCTATTCAATCTCATATTGCGAAGACAGTTTTTATGCTGATGGCAGGAATTATTGTAGGCTATGTGACTTCACAAATTGAACGAAGGCTGTTAAATTCTTTTTCCCTTTTAGAAGAAAGAAACCGTGTAACAAGTATTTTCGGTCAACATGTTTCGCCTGCCGTTGTAGAAAAGCTTTTGAGTCAGAAAGAATTTACAAGCGAAACAAAGCATGTATGCATGTTATTTTTTGATATCCGCGACTTTACCCGTTTTTCAGAAAATAGAAAACCAGAAGAAGTAGTAAATTATCTAAATACTATTTTTGATTCTGCGATTGATATCATTAATCGAAATGGTGGAATTATCAATAAGTTTTTAGGCGATGGTTTTATGGCTGTATTTGGCGCTCCTATTTCAAGTGGAGATGATGTTCGCAATGCTGTAAATGCTTCTCTAGAAATTATTGCTAAGATTAAATCTGATGTGGCTAACAATAATATTCCAGAAACAAAAATTGGAATTGGTCTTCATTCCGGAAATGCTGTAACGGGTAATGTCGGTTCTTCTCTTAGAAAGGAATACACAATCATTGGAGATGTAGTAAACCTTGCGTCTAGAATTGAACAACTAAATAAAACCTATTCTTCACAACTTTTAGTTTCGGAAGATGTTTGGAATGTGCTAAGCGGCTATTCAGGCGAAGCCCTTGGAGAAGTCTCTGTTAAAGGTCGTGAAAAGCCAGTAACGATTTATAAGTTAGCCTAAAAAGATATGATTAAAGAAATCTACTTATTTCGTCATGGACATTCGCAGGCAAATGCAGAAAGATTTAGAAAAATTCCATTCCCTAAATTCTTTTTACTCATACGCAAAGTCTTTGGATTTTCAATCACAGTCAAATTAATTCAAATACTAGATAGGCTGAGAGGGCATAATCATAAGTATCCTACCATCGACAAAGATACACCTTTAGAGCCACTTGGAATAGAGCAAGCCTTGCTTACTGGAAAAATTTTAGCCGAGAAAAGTATACTTCCAGATTTAATACTTTGTTCTGATTACCTAAGAACGAGGCAAACAGCTAACGGAATTATAAAGGGAATTGAAACACAAATAGGTAAAAAGCTTCCTATTCAAATTCTTTATTCTACTTTAATCATTGAAAGGGATGGAGGGTATGAATATGGTTATCCGCTATCTTACTACCCAGTTCTATTTCCAGAAACAAATGAGATGTATCAAAAATCGCCTAAGTTAGATTTTCGCCCACCGGGTGGAGAAAGTATTCGTGACGTAAGATACAATAGAATTCCTGAATTAAAAAAAATTTTAGACAGTCTTAATTTTAAAACTTTATTCATTGTTGGGCATGGCGTTACAAATTCTACGATTGTTTCTCTTTTAACGGGAGAGGATATTGAAAACGTTCGTATTGGAAGTCCTAATCTCGGAGTATATCGATTTACCTCTCAACCAGAAAGCGATAAATGGGAATTAGACCCAAAATTTGCAAGAGGTAAGACTGTAGATTCATCAATTCCATTTTCTGGCTAATCATTCCGCAAACCTTTTCAAGTCCGTCTTCTTAAATTCCCATTCAGGAGTAACTAAGGTATCCAATATTTTATTCGAATACCAGGGGCTTAATTTTTCATCTTCTGGGTTTTTTAGAATCTGAATATCCTGTGCTGGCATATAACTTTGTGCGAGCAGGAATATTTTTTCACCGGTAATTTTTGATTTTGCGCTATCAATAATAATTACAGCATGACCTGGTGAACCACCCTGGATAAATATATCGCCTATTTCTAAATCTGCAAGACTTTTTACTTTTTGTAATTCTTTTGTGAGAGAAGCAGAGCCTGCATAGGTGTAGACAATTTCTAAGTATTTCTTGAAATTCTGATAGGAGTAATCTCTTTCTGCCGTTTTCTTCCAGGAAACAGAATTTCCTTTGAACTTAAACCTATTGCCTTCCGCATACTTTACATAATCCGCATTGAATCCATTTGTAAAATTAAAATGAATTTCCTCGTAACGCCCTTTAGAGAAAAGATATTCTGCTCGAAGTCGCATGACTGCATCCGCGCATTGTTGCAAATCTTTTTCCCCGACATCTATATCTAGAACTGCAACATACACATCGTCAGGAGTTTTTATTTTTCCATTATATAGTAATACTTTTGTTCCATCTTTTTTAACAGGAATATTCTGTAGGTATTCTCCGAAAGAATTACTCGAAGGTTTAATGCGTATATACCCCTCCGGAACTTTAATTCTAGTCTTTACTATTTTACCCGTTGGATTGATAAAATCCGATTCAGGTAAAATAGGTAGGCAGTAGATTAAGCTTAAAATTAAATAAAATACTTTTAGATTCATTAGAGTTGTTGAAAAAAAATGTGATTGAACACTGTCACTTCGAGCGGTAGTCGAGAAGTGCTAATAAATGAAGCTTTGTTGTTTTGTAGTTCTCGACTACCGCTCGAACTGACACTTGCGCTACCATGACACCATATTGTATACATTCTATTTTAATAAACTTTCACAGGTTGGAAATTTTTTATTTGCAGTAACCCGTTCAAAATGTGTGGAATACTCAGATGTAACCGCTTCTACCGGCGTTGTTAAATATTTATCTTTACAAATAGTAGTGATTTCATCTCCTGATTCAGTTCGTTTTAATTCATAGATTCCAAACAGAGACCTACCGGCAGCATGGTGCACGAATACAGCCTTTTGATTTGGAGCAAATGCTTTAGCTGTTTCGGAAATCATATAATCAAATTGTTTGCGATTAGTATATATATCATCGATTGCATTACTTAGATAAATTACTTTCGTGTTGCTAGTATTCATTTTAAAATTACTATCGTGAAGAGCGGATAATCGTAAGTAGATTGCATCTAGGTTTAAAAAATTCTTCTGAAAATCAAGTAAAATATTTTTGCACATCTTATGATGTTCAGCAAAGCAGAGACTATTCAAATCCGTTTTAGTTTCTGCTTCCATCGGTTTACCATCAAAGCGAGCAATCCAACCTAGCTTAAGAAGGGAAAGGGATGTTGGAATTTTTTCTTCTGCATCAAAACCCTTTGCATGAAAAATATCTAAAATCTGTTTGTGTCCTTCTAGAATTTTCCAATCAAAATCTAACATGGTTAAATTTTTACAGCCAAGCGTATTGTGCATTAAATAAGCTTGCATATATCCCACGGTGAAACAGTCCTTAGCCTCTGTTGGATAAAGTTTTGCCACTAGCGCAAAATCACGATTAGGGTGCACGTCATTCAGTTTAAAAAAATTCCAACAACCGGCGATGAGTTTTGGAACAGGATGTCCCCATGATTTAAAAGGCTCTTTAGTAAAACTTTCTGCGGTTATAAACTGAGTTACAACTTCTTTAGAATATTTCTTTTGTCCGTAAATCATTTCACAAACAGTTCGAGCAAGTTCTTTACGTTTTTGAAATAGGTCTGTAATTTCTGCTTCCGAATAATCATTCTTAGCCAAATCAACAAAGAAAGACTTATGCTCGTTAGACACTTGAAATAAAATAGGAACTTTTGTTTTTGGGACATTTTCTTTGGTCGTATTGCATTTATAAAAGAAGAATGGTAAAGTAAAGATAAGGATACAAATAATTTGATTCATACAAATAGAAATGGTAATTGTTTCGTATAGGTCAAGTCTTAATTTTCTTTGACTTTGTATTTGAACATTAGTTTTTCTACTTGGATGAATTCTCCCATGACGGATTCAGGGTACACTTCCGCATACTCATTATTTACCCCTTTCTTGGAAATTAAGAAAAGACTAAATTTTGTTAAATGGTAATCTGGCAAGAGAGGAATTTTTTTTTCTAGTTTTGCTTTTTCATTGAAGTAATCTTTTACTTTCTTTTTTTCTTTCTTGGTTTGCGGTGTATAAATTTCTCCACCTTTCCTACTTAATTCTTTATCAAGCAAGTTCTCAATTTTATATTTTTTAGGAAGCGATTGAATTTTACGCAAAATCTCTTCTCGCTGCAAATCTGCTTCGAGTGAATCATTGACAGTCCATCTTTTTTGGAATTGATAAATCAAAGCAGGTTTCATCTTCATTCCAAACTTTTTCATTCTCGCCAATTTGTCACTATCTGTTTCGCCTGTCGTTACCGGCGCATTAATTTTATTTTCCGGCATTACAAGGACTGGCTCTTGTCTTTCTATATAGAGTAAGTTTTTTTTAATATAAACTTTCCATACAGGATCTAGTTTTGCTTTTATCTCGATGAATGCTGGATCGGTTTCCAATTCGGATGTTGCAAATAATGGGTAACCAAGTAAGATTAGAATTAACACAAAATATTTCATTATTTGAAAATGAAATAATACCATATCTAAACTTCTAGTAAAAAAATAATTTTTGCTTAAAAACATAGAATTAAATTCGCGTAATGCGGATCATAGAAATATCATCGTATTGCTTACCGGTTTTAAGAATTTCTTCATAGATTTTTTCTAAATTACCATTTGTATTTTCTACGTGTTTGATAAATAAATTTTCATCTTCGTTTATCGTAGGAATCCCATCCTCATTTATTTCAATGGCAACATCGTCCCTTCCATCCGAGCCTAGTATTAAAGAGTCGCCTTTTTTTAAATGATAGGTTTCAACATTTACTTTGACTTTATTAAGTAACCAAACCCCCAGTTTAGGATAAGTGTAATTAGCCTCTATAAATTTTGCTTTGTTATCTCTAAATAAAACAATGGGCGGATGCTCCGCGAGAATATAATAAAGTATTCCACTATCTTCTTCTAATAAGCAAAAAATTCCTGAAATTAACATGCTACACCGAAATGTTTCAAATACTTTATGAATTTCATCAAATAAATTCAAAAGCCATTTCTTTGGATTTGTAGTTTTATTTTCTTTTTTTGTGCGCTCTATTATAGATTTAAAAACAGATGCAAAAACAAGAACACCTCCCGCACCCTGTAAAGATTTTCCCATCGCGTCTGCATTGATGAATACTAGAAAATTTTTTCCACCTAATTTTATTGAATGACATACATTGAGATCACCTCCAATTTCTCTTGCTTCATCATTGAATTCGAATTTCTTTTTTTGCCTGATTAAAAAATCCATCTGAACTTTACTGCTTTCAAAATTAAATTCTACTAATGGTTCGATTAAGAGGGATAATAAGAAGTAGTCTCCATCCTGCTGTGTTTTTAATTTCTGGACTTCTTTTAAAATTTGGGTTAATTCCTTATTAGTCTCTCTTAATTCTAGCGTGCGCTCATCGACTTTATGTTCTAGCTCACTAGTATGTTTCAAAGTCGCCTCTAAATAATTTCTTCGCTCAATTGCAGTATTTGCAACTCTATGAAACCATTGTTTCCATACAGTTGGAACGACCGGCTGAACTACATTTGGATTGTGCGATACTTCATCCACAAACTCGGCAAGGCGAAGTGCAGGTTGGGTGAATCGTCGATTTTGAATCCAACCAAGTACCATTAACGCACCGAAAAGTCCAAATGCTAACACAAGATAAGGACGCAATGTTTTCGCCAATTGTGCGTTGAGTGTTGCTATTGGAATATGAATTAAAAGTCGCCAACTAGTTCCCTGAAGTGGGCGGCTAATCCATATTGCTCCCGAAAATTCCGTAATTTGTTCTACCGGAAATTCTTGCAGGCTATTTAATGAGAACTCCGGTAAAACATTATTAATCCCTATTTTAACATTAGATTGACTTAGCTTATCCGAGCTATCTGCAAGAAGTATATTTTCATTACCCACAACAAAAGCCCGTCCAAGGAGTGGCGGATAATTATGAAATGTCGACTCTAATATTTCCAGGGTTACATCTGTTCCGACTGCTCCTATATATTCCTTATCCAGGTATATTGGTGCAAGTAGTGTTACCATAATACCTTTTCCACCGGCATCTGTATACGGTGGAGTCCATACATGAGAGCGGGTAGGATTTTTATTAGGACCGATCGTTGTTACTGGAACAGTGCCGTCTGCATCAAAATAAAATTGAATTGCTGAATGCATATCGTTTGAACCGGTTACTTTGAAAAATTCTTTCCGGGGGAGCTTTGGAAAGATTAGAAACCATCTTTGGCTTGCATCATAATAATAACTCCATTGGAAAACAGAGTGTAATGTATGATTAGCCACAACTCCGGGCATCATGGATAAAACTGCATTTGCATCCCGTCGAAAAATAGTAGGGGGAATGGTTAATGTCGGATCAATCTGTAACGAGCCAACTTCCATTTGAAGGTCAGTTGGTAGAGTTTCCCAGGGAGCGTCGCTCGGAGAAGATAAAGATTGTTGTTTTAAATAAGGCAAAGCGTTATTAGGTGCAAGTGCTGGAAATTCAAGATGCTTTTCAATCGTGCGTCTCATGCTTGCCACATGGGTTTCAGCTAGATTGACTTTTGCGTTGAGCGCATTTTGAATTTGTATACTATTAGATAAAAGTTCATTTTGTATATTAGTTCGTTCTGTCTTTAGGGCAAACAAGGCATAACCGCTAATCGTCAAAAGAAGTAGAAAACCACTTAGAGCTAAAGTAATCCTATATCGCCATTTGAGATTGCGAGAAGATAATGTTATACTGTTGACCATAATAAACCTCCAACCTCTTTATTTTTGAGATTAGAAGTATTTTCAATAAAAGATTTTTAAATTTCGAATTTCTCGGTGCTATTTTTAATTAATTCAGATTGCTTCGAAAGATGATTTGCTTTATTTTCTATTAAGACTGATCCTGAGCTAATAAACTCGGAGCTTTCTTTTAACTTTAAAATTCTTTCACTCATTTCTTTTGAAACGTGTTGCTGTTTTGCAATTGTAATATCTATTTGTTCTAAAAACTTAGTTAATTCGGAAATGTTCCTGTGCGCATGAGTAGAATTTTTTGATTGTTCTTTTAGATCACTGAGAATTGATTCTGTCGTATCGCCTAAGTTAGAAATACTCAATATAATCTCTTTAAATAAGCTAGCGATCAGGCTAACCTCTGTTACTCCTTTGGAAATATTTTCGTGGGAAGTCAAAACTAATTCTCGTATTTCTTTAATACTCGATGCAGTGCTAACAGCTAATTTTGAAACTTCGTCTGCAACTACTGCAAAGCCGCGTCCTGCATCTCCGGCTCTTGCTGCTTCAATGGATGCATTTAATGCAAGTAGATTAATTTTATTTGAAATTTCAGTAATAATAGTAATTACTTTTTGAATCTTATCAGCACTGTCTTTAATTTCTTGCATGGCGGAAATTGAGAGGTAAATTTTATTTTCTCCTAATTTTGCCGTATCCATTGTCTTTTTAGATTTTGTGCTGAAATCAGTTAGCAGTTGGCTTACTTTTAAACATGACTCATTTATTATATCCATGTTTCCATTAATAGATTGCAGATCTGTATTAGCCTGTTTTAAGGAAGTAAATAAAATATTATTATTGTTAACCACATCACCGGAAAGCTCAGTAACTTCTTCGGAGACAGATTCTTGTTCTTTAGCAGTAATTATAAATTTGGAAGATACCGAAAGAAATTCCTCGGCAGTTTTTGTAGATTCATCGGAGGAATGTCGGATATTCAGTATTATCTCCCTAAGAGACTTTTGCATTTCATTAATAAACTCTAATAAAATGCCTATTTCATTTCTTTTATTAATCTGAATTTCTTTCTTTAAATTTCCATCTGAAATATATTTAGTTGCTTCAATGGCAACATCGATTGGTTTTATAACTAATACTATGAATTTATAAGGTAGAAAAACCATGAAAAATAAAACAATAAAATCGAAAGCAATTATAAAATAAAAAGTAGAAGTATTAAACGAGATTGATAATAAAGAATTCTCTTCATTTAAATTATTTTCCAATGTTAAGATAGAATTAATACTCACCACTAGCTTTTCGGTTACAGGGTGTAATCCTCTAGTGAATAATATTTTCGCCGAAGTTAAATTTTTATTTTGGATTTCTACAGTGAGAATTTCTATCATTGAATTTAATTTTTCAATTTCTACTTTTATTTCATTTAAGACGTTTTGACTCTCCTCTGTAGTTGCTGTTTTTTCGAATAATTTAATTTTCTCTTCTAATTTTTTAGAATTAGTATTGATTGTATTGAGTTTTTCATCATACAAAACTGTATCTTCGGTCAGGATAAGAGTTGTATACCCCAAATCAATATTATAAACTGCATCTTTAATATCATTTAAAAGAATACTTTTAGCATTTGATGTATAAACAATTTGATTGAGTGTTTTGCTGGATTTATATAGACTTGCTAGACTGATAGAGGAAGAAATAAAAAATATAATCAATAAAAATAAGCATCCAAAAATCAATCGATTCCGAATGCTTAAATTAAATCTAAAATTATTTAGCTTTGAGAGCATGGATATATTCGACCAAATCATCGATTTGAGATTTAGTCAGTTCCTCGCCCCACGGTGGCATAAACTCCGATCTTCCAACACTAGATCCTCCTCCCTGGATAATTGCTTTTAGCTGCTCATCGTTTAGTATGGTCTTTGTAAGGTTTGCAGGTGGTGGAATCTTTCCAGTTGCAAGTCTGCCAGTTCCATCTCCTTTTTCTCCATGACATAAAACGCAATATGTTTGAAATACAACCATTCCTCGAATCTGTGACTTATTGCCATTATCCTGCGTAGCGGATTGAGAATTTGTCTTATCGCCTTGTTTCGATTGGTAAAAGAGTATACTTAAATTTATAATCCCAAGTCCGATTGCAATTGATAAAAGGATACTTAATGTTGCTTTATTCAAATTATTTTTCCACTTTAATTTTAATCTTCATGCTAGGATGAATCGCACAGTTTACTTCCACTTCGCCTGGCTTATCGAAAGTAACCGCTTTCGATTGCCCCTTTGGATAAGAGCCCAAGTCAAAAATCTTTAAAGGTGACAGGGAGTAGACGTTATGAAAAAAAGGATCGCTGTTTCTAAAATGTACTATATCCCCAACTTTTATAACTAAATTACTCATGGTGAATTGTTTATCTTTCTGATCGACGGTGAATTCTTTTGCGTTGACATTCGATAATGTAAAAGCAAATAAAAATATAATTAATAATCTCATTTTTCCTCTCCTTTATTGTGGAAGAATTGGTATTGTAACTTCGATTGGTTTACCAGTCAGTGTTCTTAAAAATTCAACTAAGTCTTTTTTTTCTTGTTCTGATAGTCCTAGAGGACCTTGCATGTTTGGGCTTAGATTATCTTGCACATCACCTTTCCTATTATAATGGTCGACAACTTCTTCTAAAGTTTTATAAATTCCATTGTGCATATAGGGAGAACTGAGTGCGACGTCTCTTAGCGTTGGTGTTTTAAAAGCACCTTTCATTACTTTGACAGGAACAATTGCAAATCTTCCAATGTCCTCTTTGCCGTTAGTACTTTTTACACCGATATTGTGAAATCCATTATCAGTAAAATTAAATCCAGAGTGACAAACTGCGCATTGTGCTTTACCGACAAATAGCCCGAAACCGCTCTTTGCTGATTCACTAATTGCTTTGTCATCACCTAACATCCATTTGTCGAATGGAGAATCTTTTGAAATAACTGTTCTTTCAAAGCTAGCAATTGCTTTTGCAATCGTGCTCTTAGAAATTCCTTCTTTAGGATAGGCGTTATCGAATAATGCTTTATAGCCGCTAATAGCATTTAGTTCTTTAACGAGTTCATCTAAATTTTGATTCATTTCGCCGGTTGATTCAATCGGTCCTGTAGCCTGCTCTTCCAGACTTCCAGCTCGCCCATCCCAGAATTGTAAAAAGCTAAAAGCAGTATTTACAATTGTAGGTGAATTTCTACCTAGAACTTGAAAGTTATGCCCTAGACCCGTTGCGAGACCATCTGCCCAACCTAGCGCAGGGTTATGACAACTTGCACAGCTAATCCAATTAGAACCTGAAAGTCTTGGATCAAAAAACAGAATTTTGCCTAATTCTATTTTTGCCGCATTACTAATATTATTCGCAGGCATTGGTGGACTTGGAACTTCATATGGATTGGATTTTTTCTTTGTGCAGTAAATCAATGTAATGCACAAAAGAATTATCAAAATACTCTTGAGTTTATTGAGAAGCGTCATATTTTTATTAACCTAGTAGATTTATACTTTGATGTTTAACTGTCAATGACTTTCTATTACTACCTATTTTTTATATACCCTTCGCCAAAAGTAATTTCCCTTTTTGTAAAAAATAGGGTATTCCCAAACGCCAATAATATGACTCTTTTAAAAAACGAATGGGTAATTTCTTTTGGCGTTTGGTATAACTAGTTTCTTTTAACATTAACCATAGTGGTATGTCAATTAATTTTACATTGATCTCTAGACTACAATTTTAGTCATAGTCTAAAAACTATGAATTACAAAATTTCTAAAAGCGAAGTAAAGAAAAAGTTGGATTCGTTTCATTCCATGTTTCGAGAGAGTGGATTAAAAATAACACCGCAGCGAGAAGAAATTTATAAAGTGCTTTTGGAATCATCCTCTCATCCTTCGGTCGATATGATTTTTGAAAAAGTCAAAAGAAAATTCCCTAACATTTCACTCGATACTGTTTATAGAAATGTTGAATCTTTAGAAAAAATAAACTTGGTAAATCGAATCTGTGGAATGGAAGGTAAAAACCATTTTGAGGCAAACATAACTCCACACCATCACTTCATTTGTAGCAATTGCCAGACTATTTATGATTTTACTTATGAAAAAGTAAATACTGAAAAAATTCATTTGCCTTTGGAAGCATTAAAGATAGGCAATGTCGAATCAACTCACCTTCTTGTAAAAGGAATCTGCAAAAAATGTAAATCTTCTAAATAAGAATTATTCTTATTTACAAAATTATCCGGTTTAAGTATGTCTAACAGGAAAAGGAGAATTAAACCATGAAAAACATTATTCTATTTACAATGGTTCTTGCGGCTATCGCTACATGCGGTCCATCTAAAGAATCTTTAGAATTACAAAAAAAGGCAAAGTCCGCTCTAGGAACCCTTCCCGATAAAATGCCAGGAAGTGATAAAGATACGGCTGACCTTGTGAGCCTTGGAGAAAAATTATACTTCGACAATAGACTTTCTGTAAATGATTCACAATCTTGCAATAGTTGTCACAATGTAAAAGATAAAAAGGGTGGAGTGGATAACAAAGCTACTTCCACAGGAGCATTTGGAAAAAATGGAGATAGAAATTCACCAACGGTGCTCAATGCAGGATTTCATATCGCGCAATTCTGGGATGGAAGAGCAGCTACTCTTGCAGACCAAGCAAAGGGACCAATTCTAAATCCAGGTGAGATGGCAATGCCTTCCGAAAAAGCTGTCATCGAAAAACTTTCTAAGACCGAATACCCAGCATTATTCGCTAAAGCATTTCCTGATCAAAAAGAAAATCTTACTTATGATAATTTAGCAAAAGCAATTGCAGCATTTGAACGCACACTCAAAACATCTGACCGTTTAGATGATTGGTTAAAAGGTGACATGAAAGCAATCACTCCTGCGGAAGAAAAAGGCTTAGCTACTTTTATAGAAGTTGGCTGCGTCGGTTGTCACTATGGAGCTACACTCGGTGGAACTAGCTATCGCAAACTCGGAGAGCGTAATGCGTATAAGACGGAAGACTTGGGAAGATTTAATGTTACTAAGAATGAATCCGAAAAGTTTTTCTTCAAAGTTCCATCTCTGCGTAACGTCTTGTTAACCGCTCCTTATTTCCACGATGGAAGCGTTACAACCATTGAAGATGCAGTTAAAAAAATGGGCTACCACCAATTAAATAAAGAATTAACCGATGAAGAAGTTAAATCGATAGTAACCTTCTTTGGAACACTAACAGATAAAACTAGAAAGTAAAATATTTACGCTTGGGGTTTGTTGCTCTGAACATACAAAAGCGTTAGTCGAGATCGAAATGAGAGTATAGTAGATTGTATAGAGTTGTTGAAAAATTCGCTGTCAGTTCGAGCGATAGTCGAGAACTACAAGTGCTTAAAGTCTTTGTTTTATTAGCACTTCTCGACTGCCGCTCGAACTGACATTGTTCATCATTATTAATTTTTCAACAACTCTTATATACTTCCGATAAGATGTCTATATACCTGATAGGGACTTGTAAGGGGTCAACCTTGGGGGATATAGGCGCTTATCCGGCGGGAGGTTTCGCAAGGAACCCCTAGGTGGTGCGCCTTCTAACCGCCAGTAAGTATATAGCCTTCCATAACAAAGTGTAACGCTCTCACTCCCCGTTGCAGATTGTAACCAAAATAATAAAATACCGATTAAAATTTTGATTGAAATGCCTATTAGAAAGTTTATAAAGGCATCCCAAACTATCAATCGGAAATGAACAATGATGACCACAACAGATAAACATATTTCAATAGGAACGAATCCCGACACATTAAAACCATATTCTATTATGCTCGTCGATGATGCTGCGATAGATAGAAGTTTATTAAGAAGGTTTTTACAATCTGAAAAATTTGATATACTCGGCGAGTTTGAAAGTGGAGATGATTTATTGTATCGCTTGAGCTATACCGGTCATAAACCAGATTTAATTTGTGTAGATCTACATATGCCGGGCAAGAATGGAATTGAAGTCATTAAAGAGATTAACCATTCTTCCCCTGGAATAAAAATTTTAGTCATTTCTGCAACGGAAGATAAATCACTCATCCAATCCTTATTAAATTTAAAAATCCATGGCTTCTTAAAAAAACCTTACAATAGAAATGCAATCATTGATAAATTGGGACAAGTTCTAGGTCGTGCTGGTATGATTAATTCAACAGACGCTACAGCTAAGACAATTCATCTTTCTGATCTTGCAATCCCTCCTCTGCCGATGGTTGCCATTAAGGTAATGAGTTTTGATACAGACAATCCCGCCGGAGGAAGCGAGGAATTAGAAAAAATAATCAGTCCTGACAAAGCAATTACAACAGATATTATGAAGATTGCAAATTCTGCGTATTATGGTAGATCAGGAAAAATTCAAACACTTCGAGATGCAATCACACTCTTAGGTATGAAGACTGTGAAGAACCTAGTAATGCTAAAATCCAATAAGCAATTTACAAAAACCTTAACTGGGGAAATCTATCGAAAAAATTTAAACGAATTACCAGTATTAACCGCACTCATAGCATTTGACTTAACGAATCCACTCGGACTAAAAAGAATTCGAGAAGAAGTTTTCCTAGCTGGCTTACTTCATAAAATTGGAATGACCATTCTAGCATTAAATTTTCCAACCAGATATTCAGAGCTTCTCGAATTAGCAAATACAGGCGTAAGGGATTTACTTCATGTAGAAAAAGAAAATTTCCAAATCGATCATATTGAAGCCGGTGTGAAGGTTTTTAAATTATGGAATATGCCAGCTTCCTTACAACAATCCATTGGACATCAAACTTTTCAACCGAATGCAATGGATCTGATGACCGATGTAGTAAAGATAACAAGGTTAGCAAATATTTTCGCTTCCAGAATGCTTGGTTACACAATACCCGATTATGATTTAAAAATTGAACCTCTCATTTATGAAGCCTATCGATTCCCTGAAGAATTAAAAGAATCATTCAAAGAAGATTATTATGATATGATCAAAGATCACCCTTTCTTTGAAATGATGGCTTGATGCTTGCGACTAATGTCATTAACCCTCAAAGATTACCACGGATGAACACACGCTAACGCTATGGACACGGATAAAAGATTAAGGATTATTAAAACCAAACTCAATGCTGCTTTCTAAGGGCGCAGCATAATGTGGTGAAAATTTCTTATCTTAATGACAATAGATTCTTGCGACTAACAAGCGTCACCCCCACCAATAAAGAGAGATTCTATTTTGTCGTTTGTGATTCGAAAGATTTCATAGATACCTGAATCGAATCCAATATGATGAAATAGAATGGCAGGAATACCAGAATTATCCAAGTCGATAATTCCCATAAAATGAAAGCTACCACCGTAACTACCAACTTCTTCTGTTAAGGTTTCAAACTTTGAATGAATGAGTTTAATTCCATTATTCTTCAAAACTTCTGCGACAAAAGATACATAGTGTTTTTCAGCGTGTTCTTTCTTGATAGCATATCGCCCAACTAGATACGATTTGCCTTTAGCCGCAGAAATCTGAACAATTTTTTTATCGGAAATATTTTCGAGTTCTTTTGCAGATACTTTATTCTTTTTAAAAACCATAACTGCTTCTTTCAGTAGATTCGATGTCAGTTCAGCAGATACTTTTTCGGTAACCGCATAATCAGTCTTAGACTCAGGAATTCCAAGTGTCCCAAGATAAAGCTTCTCATTAGAAGAAGTAAACTCCTTAGAAGAAGCAGTTCCCTGGATTCCCTTGAACTCCTGGCAACCATACTTTGCAACTGCTTCTGCTTTGAAGCTTCCCACCTTCTTTGCATTTTGTGATACATCAAAAATCTTTTTAGAGGAAGCAGCATAATTCAAAAGATAATTAAAATCGCCAGAACCATCAAACCCATACCATTTTCCGGAGAAAGAAGCCCCAAGAATTCGAAGTGCCCCCTTTACAATATTATCCGCCGAATCACCTGTCCCTAAGACTCCAACAAATTTTGCTTTTTGTATTTCGGCTAATAGAAAGTAGCCAATAAATTCTTCAGAAGTAAATCCAATTATGCCACTAGAAGTTTTAACTTTCTTCCAACCGTAACTAGTTGGCTCGGTTTCTTGAATGATAGTAACCGTATCACCTGCATTTAGCTTTGCGAGTATTTTACCGTCTACTGGCTTTTCTCTGACGTTCAATACACCTGTTTGAATTAGCACATAACGAGTGTTTGTCTTTGGAAATTCCTCCGCAGATATTGTGAATGTAAGTATTAGAATTAATAGTATTTTTTTCATATTAATATTTCAATGCTGCACGTAAATAATTACGAGTATGCGCTCCAAAAGATTTCATTACAACGACCAGAAATTCATCTACTTCCTTTTTTCCGGGAGAGTCCGGTTTTACAGATTCATAGCGAACGCTATAGTCGAGAAATTTAAAAATTTCTTCCCATCCTTCAATATTTTCATCTAGCTCGCTTGCTCTACTATTTGATTCTTTAGATAATACATTTCGAATATAATCCTGGTTAAACTCTCCATACGTAATATCTGCACTGATATCAGAGAATGCGCGTAACATCAAGTTATCCGTCTCTTTGTTTTTGAAAATACTATAAAACCATTCAAATTGATAATGCTCGATCGCAGTATGCCTATCAGCAACTCTTTTAATCATTGCGTTCTTCGAACCATCCAATCCCACTTTAGAAATGATATTAATCAATAACATTCTAGTTGCACCGACACCTGGAATTAACGTTGTGTGATAGGGCTGAGTTAAATCTTGCACAAAGTGTAGTCCCCAACCCGTAAACCTGTAACCCCAATACGGATGACCGGTTTTAAATGCATATCTCGCTAGACTTAAGTATTGATTCATACGATATTCAGGTAGAGTGCGTTTTATAAATCCACCGGCTGCGTATACAATCCCTGCTTCATGGTAAAATCCCATATGAAAAGGAGCTTGGCTTGAATACTCAAAGCGCTTGTCGCCAAATGGCTGTTCGCCGAAGCCATAGATTTTTCCATGCTCGGTAATATTTCCTTTTCCGGGTTCTATTTCACTGTCTTCATACAATCCAATATCATGTCCATAATCTGGCTCGTCTGCTGCTGTTGCCAATACGGCAAGGGGACTAACGTTCGCTTTCAGTTTTAATGCTCTGTATGTCATACGATTAAAAAAAGAAAGATCTTTATACACACTTATTTTTTCAATGGGAAATGCTTCTGCCTTAGAAACAGTTACACCCGGTAGTTCTTGAATATAATATGCCAGAGGGACTTCTGGGTTAAGCCTCATCGCCATTAGAAAGTTTTTTCTTAAATTCTTTTTATCGTTTGGGTCAAATACAATTGAATCTGGCTTTGGAGGATAATTTTGAATATTCGCACGAGCAAAATCTTCTTGCTCTTTAATTAAAATAGCTAAGCCCTGACTTTCCTTTGCTAAGAAGTCTTCGAACGACTCCACTTGCACTGGTTTTGCATCTTTAACTTCCGGCATGTTAGCCAGTGCAGGATAGGTTCCAAGTGTGTGGTCAGTCCAAGCCTGCAAACCTGCTACTGATAGTAATAATAACGCAAATGGTATAATGAGATTTTTGTTTATTTTCATTTCTATTTTGTTCTCCTCTATTTTACTTGTTCTACCAATATCAAAAAATAGCGTCAATGAAGTTTAGTCCTTCTTTGAAAAAATTCAATGGACAATTTCTTTGTAATTACGATAGAGTAATAAGGCTAGTATGATACCAAATGACTTAAGCAAACTTCCTAGAAAGCTTCTAATCAATTCTATTATCCTATATTCGATTACACCAATTGTATTTTTTTTACTTGCGGTCATTAATCATGGATTCGAAAAAGCTATTACCTATTTTTTTTCTCCCTTATTCAATCTAATTCAATTTTCTATCGCAGCAGGCTCACTTGCCTTCTTTTACTATTTCAATCGCAGGTTAGAATTTCACCTGGAACAGATAAAAACCATTCGAGGAACAGGTGCTTCCGATTCCGTTAAATTTGTAAATACCTACCCGCTTCGTATGACTATTGTTATGGGATGTCTCAATCTATTTACGATACTAATTTCTGAATCCATCGCATTTCATGTGGATATTTTATTTTCCTATGCAGATTTTTTCTATTTCTTCGTAACCGGCATAGGGCTAATTATGATTACCTGCAATCTTTTTTATTATGTTGCCAAGATTGACTTATATCCCGTTATCCGTTATGCGCGATTTTCTCCCATTAGCATTTTTAATAAAATCAGAATTCCGATTGTAAGCATAGTAATAGGAGTTTTATTGATTACAAATATTAGTATCTACAAATTGCAAGTGACAAATGTATTTACCACCCAAAAAGCGCTGATGGAACTGAGACTTAAAAACTCCTCCGAGAGACTTAATTTTACTTTAGAAAAAATGCTGAACAAAATGGAGTCTTCCGCAAAGAACGAAGTATTACGGGATACTAACTCTTATGCGGCAAAGCAATATATGCTAAACCTGCATACTATGAAAGATGAATTTGTCCAATTGTATTATATGTCAGATCTAGAAGGAAATTCTTTTTCGAGTGATGGTATTACCTTTAACATAAAAGACAGGGAGTATTTTAAAGAAGTCTTGCAGACAAAAAAATATGCTTTTTCAAAACCGATTATCAGCAAAGTAGATGGAAAAAGAATTATGGTCATTGTAATTCCAATTATTTTTGAGAATAAAATAACGGGAATACTCGGCATGGCTTTTACCTTAAATAAAGTTGGACAAACTTTAAAAGAAAATGATTCAAACTATGAATTTGTGCTTTTATCAAATGAGCATAATATACTATACACGGAGAATGAATCTCTTATAAATAAAAGTATTGGAAAAGACATTATTAAAGAAGATACTTCCTTTAATGGGATGGAAGATTTTTTAAAATCAGAAAAAATTTCTGAGGAACGTTATTCCCAAGTAACTTTTAACGGAAAACAAAGAATAGCCGTAATTCATACAATCCCTATTAATAATAGCAAACTAGTCATGTTACTTGCAAAAGAGATGTTTTTTTCTGAAATGAACACATTGCTCTATCAGTTATCTATTTTTTTGATAATCATTGCAATCAGTGTTTCTCTTATGATTCAAGTCATTACAAACAAATTTTCGCGACCAATATTAAATACTATTAGTATATTTAATAAGATTTCAGGCGGAAACCTAACCGAACGTCCAACAGACTATGTTCCAGATGAGTTTGGAGAAATTTTACGCTACTTAAATAAATTCATTAACATATTAAGTGATACGGTTTCTCTTATTATGCTCTCAGCAAAAGAATTAGAAAAAAATGCTATTACTCTTTCAAGCGGAACATCAAAATTAGCCGTTGGAGCAAAGACCCAATCTGCCTCGATAGAAGAATCAAACGTATCGCTTGCACAATTATCTGCTTCTGTGCAGAAGGTTTCAGAAAACGCAACTTCTCAATCAGAATCTTCAAAGGAAACTTTTTATTCGATGGAAGAATTAAAAGGAAAAGCTTTAGAAGTAAAAGAATTTGCATCTTCCGCTCAGAGCCTCGCGCATAAAACTTCCGTTGAAGCAAAGAAAGGAAATGACCTAATGCAAAATGCGATTCAAGGAATGAATCGAATTGATTCTAGCACTAAAAAAATCGCCGAGATTGTGGGACTCATTGGAGATATTTCCGGACAGGTCAACCTTCTAGCGCTTAACGCAGCAATTGAAGCAGCAAGGGCTGGCGAATATGGAAGAGGCTTTTCAGTAGTAGCCGCAGAAATTGGAAAGCTCGCAGATAGGACAGCACAGAGTGCTCGTAGTATTAAAGTCTACATTACAGAGGGTTTAGAAGAAGTTACAAAAGGTAAAGAATATGTAGACAGCACTGCGAAAGCTCTTTCGAATATTGTAGAAAATATTGAGAAGAATAGGTCAATCATTGAAGAAATTTCTAAATCAACCTCATTTCAATCTGTGTCGAGCCAAAAAGTTCTTTCCCATATAGAAAAAGTAATGAAAATGGCAATTAGTATCTCTGACTCAACTAAAGAACAAGCGGTTACCAATAAACAAATTAACGCAACCGTTGAAAATATAAATACACAAACACAGAATGTTGCAAAGGAAGCAGAGGAAATTGCAGAAATTAGTAAAAAGATTTCCGAACAAGCGAAATCTCTAAATACACAAATTGATTTTTTTAAAATATGAAGACAAATAAATTACTTATTGCCGATGACGACGGGATAATCCTTGAAGTTTTAAAAGGAACCCTATCCAAAAAATATGAACTGATTACAACAACTGATTCGAAAGAGGCACTTGGTTTATTTTTGAGTGATCCAACTCTTGTAGCCATCCTAGATTTGAACATGCCTGGAGTATCGGGTAAAGATTTAATGCTTCAAATCTTTGCAGCAGGCTATAAACCAAATATTATTTTTCTCACGGCAGAAACAGATGTAAAGACGGCGGTTGAATTATTTAAAACCGGTGCACATGACTACCTAGTAAAACCTTTCAACTCTGTTGAGTTAATGAGTCGAGTAGATAAAGCGTTTGAAATGGCTGAGCTTAGAATCATAAATGAGAATATTCAAAAGGAAAGAGATATTCGAATTGAACACCAATTAAACTGGAATCTATTCAAAGAAAACCTAATCAAAAAAGACATTGATAAATCTGACAGTGGGCTAATGGCTAACATCAATAGTAGCTTAATTCAAGGTGCTGGTCTAGGAACACTTGCTCCACTTGTCCAAATGATCCAAAGTTCATCCAAACTAGAAGGAAATCATTATATAGTTGAAAAAGAGTTAATGGATATGCTCTTTGAAAATACACAGTTTTCGAATAAGCTAATCTTCATAATTGGAGACATCGACTATGTGATTAATAACGATTTGCCCAAAGAGTCGATGACGATTTCCCAGGTTTATAAATTAATTGAAACATCTATCCAGGAAATTTCTGAATATCAAAAAATTCGAAATAATATAATTACACTTGCAAATAATACATTTTCATCAAATGCTAGAAAAATAAAAATCAATGAAGAATACTTCAAGAAAGCAATCCAGGAATTATTATTCAATGCATTTAAGTTTTCAGAAGCAGGAAGTAAAATATACATTCTATTTGAAATCATAAAAGATAGTTTTCATATTTCTATTTTAAATACCCCTGAAAAAGATACCAAGGAACAAAACGGTATTCCCCCCGAATACCAAAATATTATTTTTGAACCTTTCTTTAGAATCTCTCGCCTAGTTTACGATAAATTTCCTACTCTTGATTTTGGTTTAGGACTTTGCTATGTGGAAAAAATTATTCGTAACCATAAAGGTAATATTCGAGTCGTAAACTTAAAAAACTCTTTAGAAAATACCGGTCGCGTATTGATTGATTTTAATATGGAAATTCCTTTCGAGACTGCTTAAAGAATACCACCGACTTGCTTAGTCGCGTGATATGCGCACGCGGAGTGCTCGTTCTATTTTCGTTTCCAATCATTGCCTTATCGAATGCTGAACGAACCGTTATCGAACCGTGATCGAACGGTGGGGCTATTTAACTACTTCTTTGCACTAGTTTTTCTGAGTAGATGAAAATCCCCTGATTCTATTTTGCTTGTTTAACTCGTTCGAAAAATTCCCTATCTACATTCCCGATACATCGGATAAGAAAAAGTATCCTCTAATAAAAAAATCAGATCGCAAGTAAAACAAATTTTGGAATTGCGGCATAAAGATACGATTCACAGTTCAGACAGCATATTTATTGTTTGCCAAAAAAGTACATAGTGTTATAGTTAACCAACTGATTGGTATTTTATGAAAGGAGGAAATCCCCATGGACAATACTTCAATTCGTCAAGTTTATAAAAAACTGAATAAACAGGGATATGACCATCAATTCATTAAGTCCTATGTATTGCCATCTTGGTGGGATGAAGAAATAGCGACCACAAAGGCTGGGTTTGCTGAGTTTATATCCTATATCTCTAAAAATTTAGGAATTCAATACGAATCATTAAAAAATCTAGAACAAGGGATTCAGTATTTAAATAATAATTCCTTTCAATACAAAAAAACTACTGCACATTCGGAAGATGAGTTAGAAATTGCAAAACATCTTGCCATCCAAGTTGCCAAGACTGCGGATAAAACTCTTCCTACTTTGTATTCTGGAATTTCATCAAGCGCATCAGAACTTCGCCAAATATTACTTAGCCGCAATATTGAATTTATAAGTTTTCAGTCTTTAGTTGATTATTCTTGGGAAATTGGAATTCCTGTGATTCATCTAAATAAATTTCCTAAAAAATCCAAGAAAATGGATGCGGTTGCTATTTATTCAAAAAATCGTCCCGCAATAGTTTTGTCGAATAATCGAAATCATCCGTCTTGGCATTTATTCAACCTAGCGCATGAAATAGGACATATTGCACTCGGACATTTGAATAAAAATGAAATAATTTTTGACCCCAAAATTAATAGAAATAGCAAAGATAGTTTAGAAATAGAAGCAAATCAATTTGCAGTAGAACTTTTAACTGGAAATTCTAAAACAAGGTTTTATTCTAAGCAGTTTTTAAAAGGTGAAAACTTAGCAACGGAAGCGTCTAAGTATGCGGTTAATGAAAAAATTGATCCAGGATTTATCGTTTTAAACTATGCTTACCATATTAAAAATTATGGTATTGGAAACAACGCACTACACTTTATTTCAAGCCCTCGGACTGCACAAGAAATTGTTAAAGCAAAATTACGCTCTGAATTAAAAAATGATAATGTAAATGAAGAAGAATGGGATTATTTTTTAAGACTCACTGGATTAGAGGATTAAAGCAATTATCCTCTTTGTTGATAATGATATCATTCTAAAATTGGGTAGCTTTGATTTATTAGATGATATTCACAATTTGTTTGAAGTAACTCAAAAAGAGTTATATATTACCAATTCTTGTAAATTTTATTTCCTAAAAAATAAACGATTAAAAGACAAGTATCCGCAATCTATTCTGAATAGATGTTTAGATTTTTGTGAAAGAGTAAGTGTTATTGAAGAGTTCGATGATGAAATAAATGGAAGACTTTCTAGTCTTGAGGGTATTGATTCGGGAGAAGCAATGCTCTTTGCCGCATCGGTTTTATATTCCGATTCTATTATTCTGACAGGAGATAAGCGATCCATAGAGTCTTTGGCTCTGGCGATTTATCGAAGCCAGAAAATGTAGAGCTCGCATTAATTTCTTATATCAATGATTTAAGAACTAGAACTGCCAATTTATTGATAGACTCTTAATTTATTTCTACAATTTAATTTTTCCCCACCTAATTTCACCCTAATTCAATTAAAAAAAATCTTTTCAGTAAACGATTACAAAATTACCAAGTAATTACAGAGTTGTTGCAAAGAAATTATCGAATTTGCAAACTAGAGTTTAAATACTATTTTTGGAATAAGAGAATTTATGAGAGAGATTAAAACAGTTACAATCGTCGGAGCGAATGGCTCCATGGGTGCAGGCAGTGCAGCTATCGTTGCCGCGTTTGGAGAAGCGAAAGTCCACATGCTCGCAAGAGATCTTGATAAAGCAAAAGAAGGTATCACCAAAGCAATTAAATCTGTCAGAACTGATACAATCAAATCCAGAATGATTCCTGGAACTTACGATAAGGATTTATCTAAAGCTGTTGCTGAGTCCGATTGGGTTTTTGAATTAGTCGCTGAAAGTTACGCAGTAAAAGAACCAATCAACGCACAAATTGCAAAAGCTCGTAAACCTGGAACGATAGTCTCCACAGTATCTTCTGGATTATCAATCGAGAGACTCGCAAGTGCATTTGATAAAGATGGACAAAAACATTATTTCGGAACTCATTTTTTTAATCCTCCTTATAAAATGATTTTATGTGAATTAGTTTCACACAAAGGTTCTGATTTAAAATTAAAAGCAGAACTCGGAAAATACTTAGAACAAAAACTTCGTCGTGCTGTTGTATACACTAACGATACTCCTGCATTTGCTGGAAATAGAATTGGATTTCAGCTCATGAATGAAATCGCACAACTCGCTGAAAAGTATCAGGATAAGGGCGGTTTGGCGCTCATGGATGCAATCATGGGTGGATTCACAGGAAGGGCAATGGGACCGTTAGCCACAGTTGATTTCGTTGGACTAGATGTTCACAAAGCTATCGTTGACAACCTCTATGAGTTTACTAACGATTCTGCGCACGAAACATTTAAACTTCCTAAATACATGCAGAAACTAATTGATAAAGGTGACCTCGGTGGAAAAACCGGACAAGGTCTATTTAAACGCACAAAATCTGCTGACGGAAAAAGAGAAAAGTTCGTATACAATATCTCCACTGGAAATTACGACCCATATCCAAAGTTTGATATTGCATTCGCAAAAGAAGCAAGTGCAAGAATTGCTTCCTCTGATTACAAAGGAGCAATGGATGTTATCAAAGCAGCAAAGGGTTTAGAAGCGGATCTTTGTCGTTATTTTCTAGCGCGTTACATCAGTTATTCGCTCTCTATCGTTGGCGAAGTAGTTGATACCAAAGAAAACGCTGACGCAGCGATGGGATTTGGATTTAACTGGGTTCCTGCTTCTGCATTTGTAGATTTACTCGGTGGAGTTGTAGAAACTAAAAAGTTTTTAACAGCGTCTAAGATAGAGATACCACAAGCACTAGCAAAAGCAAATCCGAAAGAGACTTTTTACAAACTACAAAATAAATTAGACGCAAGAGCGCTATTTAGAGCCTAAGGAGATTAACATGGCAAAAGGAAATCCAGTATACATTCTCGGTGGAGCACAAACCGACTTTCAGAGAAATTGGTCTAAAGAAGGTAAAACATTTCTTTCTATCATGAAAGAAGTTACCGACGACGGACTATTAGCCGCAGGTATCGACTATAGCGAAATTCAAAAGTTAAACAAGAATAACCGCGTTGCTGTGTTTGTCGGAAATTTTGACGCGGAACAATACGCAAACCAAGGACATCTTGGTGCATTTTTAACAGAAGTAAATCCTGCGTTCAATGGTGTTCCAGGTGGAAGATTCGAAGCTGCCTGTGCTTCTGGCTCTATCGCACTTGACGCTGCTGCAACCAAGATTCGTGTAGAAGACTACGATGTCGCAATCGTTGTTGGTGTTGAAATCATGAAGACAGTTAACTCCGCAGTAGGCGGTGCTTTCCTAGGAACTGCAGCCTATTACGAAAAAGAAGCAAAGGGCATTGAATTTCCATTCCCAAAACTCTTCGGGAAGTTAGCCGATGTTATCCTCGAAAGATACAAACTCAAAGAAGCAACCTTTATGGACGCACTCGCTGAAATTTCTCGTATCAATTACGCAAATGCAAAACGTAATCCAAACGCACAAACCAGAAGTTGGTTTATGAACAAAGAACACGCTGCAGCTCGTGGTGGAGAAAACAACATGGCAGTAGGTGGAAGACTTTGTATCGCTGACTGTTCGCAAGTTACTGACGGTGGCGCATTAGTAGTATTAGCCTCTAAAAAATACGCAGCAGACTACGCAAAAAAACGCAAATTGAAACTTGCAAACATTCCACAAATCAAAGGTTGGGGACATAGAGTTGCACCCGTTACCTTTGCAGGAAAAGTTGCAGAATCCAAAGGAAACAAATTCATCATTCCTTGGACAAAAACAACCGTAGACGATGCTTACAAAAGAGCTAAGATGAGCGTAAAAAACATAGACGTATTTGAAACACACGATTGTTTTACTTCTAGCGAATACGCAGCAATATCCGCATTTGGAATCACAGCACCTGGAAAAGAACACGAAGCAATTCAAAAAGGTGTAATTGATTTCAACGGCAAAAAACCAATTAATCCAAGTGGTGGGCTAATCGGTGTTGGTCACCCAGTTGGAGCAAGTGGAGTTCGTATGATGTTAGACCTTTACAAACAAGTAACCGGAAAAGCTGGTGACTACCAAGTTAAGGGAGCTAAGAACGGTCTCATGCTCAATATCGGCGGATCGGCTACTACTAACGTGGTCTTCATCGTCGGAAAGTAACTTTTAACCTCTCCCCGGTTTTCAGCCCACCCCTCTCCTATAGGAGAGGG
>JANMOF010000300.1:0-8004 GCA_031368925.1 Leptospiraceae bacterium | reverse complement strand
CCCTCTCCTATAGGAGAGGGGTTTCGTTCTAGAAAATATTTCTGGAAGTAACAAATTGGGGAGTGGTAAGCAACAACAAAATTGTATCTACCCAGACATTACAAACAAGATAAGAAAAAAGAAACTAATTACTCCTTGATTATTTTCATAGTTCTAGGAATAATTTTAGTCACGAGCATTGGATTCAAATGGAAGAGCATCCTCTCTTATTTTTCTGGAAATAACATCCAAAAAATTTCCAAGCTAGAAGAAAAAATAAACGAGAGTCTTGATAAAAAAACGTTTCCAAAAAATCTAATCGCTGAATATAAATCTGCCACGAGTCTTTACTTTGACACAATCCCTATCGACTCCACAGCCAACTACTTCGTTGCTAAGACATACTATTATCAAATGCTCGATCGCATTAAATTTGATATTGTAGAAATTAGTGAACTCACTTCCCTAGAACGAAAAAAATCTTATGTGGAATACTTTAACACGGAAGAAGACTTAGAAGCTATGTATCGCACAGCACTGAGGGCAAATGCTTTTAACATTAAGTTCAATGAATCCGAATCGAATAAACTTCTTATTTACTTGTATGAATTAATCGTAAACCAAAAAAAACCAAGTATTTTACTTGGAGAATTATCTCTCTTAGACGCTACTAAGCTAAACAAAGAATTAGAAAAGACATTTGTATGGATGAATATCATCAACTCAACGTTATCCGGTAATATTGATTCTTTAGAAAATTCTTTAGCAAGCAATGAAAATCTAGGAGAAAGAAAAATTGAAATCCCACCTAGAAACATTTCCTTCTTAAAAGGAATTGCCTTTTACCATAGTAATGATTACATAAAATCATTAAATTTTTTACGCGAATCCAAACTGGGGTATGATGTAATTACGATAGAAGCAACCAAGTTTGAAGCTATGATTTTCTTTAAGCAAAACCTACATGATAAAGCGGTTTCTCTACTTGAAACTATTTATACAGAAACCGGCTCACAGGATAAGAAAATTCTTCGTCTGCTAAAACTCATAATTGATAGTAAGCCGGGCTTAAAAACAAAATTAAAACTTGAAGATTAATTGCTATCTTCGGTTTAGCTAGGAAATTTTTACCTTTGGACAAAAAAGTATTTGAAATATTAAAACCATATTGTAGTATACGCACATTCTAAATACCGTAGTATGGTCTTACAGAAATCATACAAATACTGACTTTTATTGAATGATTTTACAATTTTTGGGGAGGAGCCTTTGAAATACTTATTATCGCCAGAAGCAGCAGTCGATTCTTTCATCAAATCCAAGAAAGAGAATATACAAGTTCCAGACAATGTAATGGAATCTTTGCGTAACTATAAACGATGGGGACAAAATTCCTTAACTGGGTTATTAAATGCCTCAGCTTATTTCCCGGAAATCTTAATTGAAGAGAAAATGGAAGAGAATATCTACAAACTCTTAGCCGAATTTAAAAAATCCGAAATTCATAAATAAACTTGATAGACACCATTTCTTATAAAGTAATTTACCAGGAAGCAAATCCTTATGGAACGCTTACAGCTTATTTAGAAGACGATTCAAGAACCGTTTATCTTTATCTTCAGTCGGAGCAAAATCCAGAATGGAAGATTCGTGCCCTTTGGATTCGTAACCGAATTGTCGCACCGGATAATCGTGATCAGGCGGACTTTACAAATGGACTTGCACCTATCTTGCTTGCGAATGAAATTTCACCGGACGCGGACGATTCTGAGATCAGACAAGAAGATGTGCACTTCATTTGGACAGAAGAAGGCGACGGAGTTGCTGTATTTATAAAGGAAGAGTTACATGCTTTTTTACCTTCCTGGTCAGGAATAAAAGGACTTGCCGGATACTCTAAATTTGCCCGTGTTGAGACTATTACCGCTCATCCGCTAGGTGATTCTAATCACGGAGTAATTGCTGAAATTGTAGAGCGTTCCCGTAAGTTCTGGGAGTTTAGAGCAGAAAAAGATTCCTGGAAAAAAATTCAGTCTTCTCGTTTAGAATTTATAGAAAGTAAATTTGGAGCGCATACTAAGTATTGGTCTGCCGATGGTGGCAAATTCCCGTATGTCGGTATTGCAAAATTTGAACCTCAAAGTTTTCCAAATGTAGTTATTTATTCTACTGTTGGCTTAAGTGCTCAGAACATGCCTACAGTAGATTTATTTCATAAGGATTATCTTGCTTATGCGCGAATTGAATTAGTGATTGCTGTTCGTCATTTACCCGGAGACAAATCTGAAACCTGGGTTCCGCATTTATTAGGTGAGTTAGTAAAATTTCCATGGAACATGACTAAATGGTTAGGTACAGGGCATACCATTTCCATGAATCGGAGAGACCCAGATGCGTTGTATCTGAATTTTACATCTGCAATATTACTAAAAGAATTATCCCAGGTCAATCACGCTGATTTAAAATTAACTGAGATTCCAGATTTGAATGGCTTGATAACAGAATCAAGTCAGCCGGTAAATTTTTTATTTATTCAACCAATCAACGATGAAGAAGCCTATTATATGCGCTCAGAAGGCTCTAAGGCATTAATGAACCTGATTGCAGAAAAAGGCATTGGTTGGGTTCACAATTCGGAGCGAGAAGGATTGTTATGAATTTTGCAATCAATCAAAATAGAATAAACTTTAAAAGAAATGAAAAAATGCTTGCGTTTTCTATGTGGGAAATAGAATCTCCTTCACTTCTTTTAGGTAAGCAAGTTACATTAGAAATTTCTAATAGGTTATAAGGATTATTTAGATTATGAAGAAATACATTTTAAAAGAGCAGAAAACATTATCAACCATCTTAAGTAAGCTTATTAGCAAAGCAGTTAATTCGATTCATGAGGACAAACGTTATTTAATTACAAAAGTGACTGCTGAGAAAGATTTGAACAACTCTGTAAACATTATTCTTGAGCCAATGGACGGAGAAGAAATAGGAAAGCCCGACCTTCTCGTGGCAATCATGAAGGAAAATAAAGTCGAGATTCGAATCAAACAAGAAAATCCATACCGCAATGATTTATACCATGTAATCGAAGTTATCATCGAGCCACTCGAGCGCTCTGCAGCCCGCGCAACTATTAAAAATATAAAACTCCTAAATTTGCATTATTCACCTCAGTTAGATTTAACCTCCGTTCTATCGCTTTATGGAAAGACTTCCATGATTACGCAGACGATTCAAAAATTCCAAGTGATGCTAGAAACATCACTCAATCAATTCGGTTATTTTATTACTAAAGTCCGTGTCGGATTTTATTATGCTGCGGATACTCCTTTGTTAAACGCTCTCGCAGATACTAAAAATTCTTATTTTTTAAGAGATGCTTATAAAAAACAATTCTATACCGAGCGCGCTTTCTTTAACCCAGTTACAAAATTTAAACCACAAAACATAGATGCAATCGTGCAAAATCATTTACTTGATAACGTCAAATCAGTATTAATCGTTCCATTCTTCGGAGCGGGTAACGCGTTGTTAGGCTATGTAGAACTTTTAAGTAGTCTACCAAATCTAGGAAATGAATTTTTACAAAATGATATCGAATCTCCTCTCGGAATTGGACAACTAGTAAACTTCATAGCATCCCGTTGCGAAGACTTCACCTTCGAATTAGAATTATCTTATGTAAAAGAATGGAAAATGTTTTCTCCTAAAGAGGATGCAATCGATATTAGCCAGGACGGTCGCGGCTTAGGACTGTTTCTCTCTACTATCAAGGATTACTCTTTCTTAGAATCCGGCAGCAAAGTAGCATTTTCAATCCCCATCAACAAAAAGCATTACCTATTTTACGCAGGTGTAAAGAACGTAAAAAAATCCAAAGGCGATGTCCCTGGAACAAGTATGGGTGTTAGAATCTATAGCTGCGACCAACCAGAAGGCATAGGGCTAATGGCATCTTATGCGACACAGTTGATTACGAAGAATATTAATTAGGTATTTTAGTGATTACTCCTTAATATCCGCACAATAACAAAATGACTGCGGAGGAGTAAAATTTTCAAATAGGGTTTTAGGATCAATTGGATTTTTAAACTTAAAAACTTTATCAATTAAAATGGAATACCCAATTTCTTTATCTGAGTAATATTCAAAAAAATCTTCCTTCGAGATGCTTCCGACTTCGTTGTATTTATTCCAAAGATTTGCAGGCTTGTCTGATAAAATTTCCTTTACGAGGAAATATCCGATTATGCGCTGATCGGGAGCTGAGGAGTAAATATAGATTTTCTTTACTTCACTCTTAAACTTGGCTTTGCGAAATTCTACTTTCTTCTTTCCGGAGAGAATGCTGTGCGCGTAATGGGGTTTAATTGAGAGGATTACGTTCATGAAATTATTATTGCTGAGCTAGAAATTATCTTAGAGCTTAAATAATTTATCTGATTGCGATAAAGATAAAACTTTATATTTATCAACATTAATATCGTTCGGTAGTTTATCTCTTAATACTGGCAACACATATTGACAGTTGATTTCCCTAACTATATCGATTAAAAGAGTAGAAATTTGATTATCATCTACATTTTCAATTTGATCATGCAATATAAAATGCAAACAATTAATATTAAATGTTTCGGCAAATTGAATGTATGCTAGATCAAAAGCAGCAATTTGTCCTTTCTTTTTTCCGGTTCCTGGGTTTCCTATTATATCAGTTATAGTCAGATCATAACCTTTTTCTTTTTTGTCTTGGCTTAAAACAAATTGCTCTCCATCTAATCGATTTGAAATATTTGAGAAAAATTTATTAAACTCCGTTATCCTATTGGAAATTAAATCATCCATTGAACTAATACCGGCATTAATCTCTTCTAATTCATCATTAATTAATTTTAAAGTTGCATTGGTTTTTTCCCAAAGTCTTTTTTGCTCATCTAATTTTCCCTTCGTTTCATGCTCTGAATTTAGCTTAGATAATATTTGCTGTAAGTCTTGATCTACACCGATTTTTCTTATTTCAGTCGTTATTTTTTTTTCTTTATCAAGATTAGCATCTAAATCTTTTTTGATTATTTTTAATTCAGAATCTAAGTCAGGTAATTCTTTCGTGATATACTTGATTTTTTTAGCAACCATCTGGTTATGGAATTGTAATGTGTCTTCAAAAGATTTTTGAAGCGTTGGAACAAGCATTTTAGCTTCTTCATATAAATTTTTTACCTGTTTATAATCTATTTTTGATACTTCTTTCTCTAGATCATTTTTGCTTTCGATAATTAACTCTTTTCTAAATTCTAATCTGCTTAACTTAGTAGAAAGAGCATTGATAGTATATTTTGTTTCATTTAATTCAGCTAAATCTTTTTTATAATTCTCATTTAAGTTATATAAATTTTTTTTTCTATTCAAATCGCTAATAGTTCTTTCGATAATCAGCAGTGACTGAATAATTTGTGGTAAAGTGCTTTCCCTTCTCAACATACGTTGAAGATTTTCTTCAGTAGTTTTATCTCTCTGTAATTTTTGTTTTCGGTCATTTTTATTTAAATCGATGCCAAGCCAAAATAAATATAAAGCTTCATATTCTTCGAATTTAGTTGATGGATGTAGTACTTTTAGCGTATGAACTAGTTTATTTTTCTCATCTCTAATGTTCTTGGAAATGATTTGTCTAAATGCCGGCTTATCATTCAGGGAATTAAAAATTAATTCTTTTAATTTTTTTACAAAGTCTTTATCGTTATAGTTTTCTCCGTTAATCTCTTGAATTTTTTTACTATATGTTAGAAAATTCTTACGTATTGTGATAATTCTAGATGAATGACTTTGATCCAAATCTTCTGCTAAAGTTAAAGTAATTATGACATTATTATCTTTTAAGAATTCTTCAATCTTTGCATTTACTTTATCTTTAAATTCTGTATCTTTATAAATATTGTCTCCACTACCACCAAGGCAGAAATCAATAAGTCTCAATACTGTAGTCTTACCAACATTATTCCCTGATTCTTTTTTATCAGACGATTTAGTCTCATCTACAACTAGATTTATTCCTTTATGAAAAGGGATAGACCTTATTAGAACATTATTATTTTCGATTTTTAGATTTTTTAAAAACATTTCTGAATTTTTCCTCTATTCATTTTCACGGTTCCCAAAATGAATAACCAATCCAAAGTCAAAATAAATAAATTCATAGAAATTTTTTCGCGTTTATTTAATTCTTGAAATGCATCAAAAACATCAATATTATCCGCAGGTGAATCCTTAATGATATTTAAAACCAAGGAGCCTAAGTAATAAATTTTTCTTTCTGGATGTATATCTCTATCTAAAATCATTGTTTAGGAGGCTCCTCTAATATTTTACATCTCATGAAAGCATCAACCATAATTATTGAGAGTTCAAAGCTACTATTTTCGGCATAGCTAGAATTTTTGTCTTCTATTATTTTCAATAACTCTTGCTCTACATCTTCTATTATACTGTCTGCATTAGCTCTAATAAGTTCAATAGGATTAATTGCATTACCTACATAATTTCCTTTTACCTTTAAATATATCCGATTGATATTTCTTAAAAGGTTTTCTCTTTTAAACGAGCCTTGGTTTTGTAATTCATTATAAAGAGTATTTATTCTTGCGAAATAAATCTTGTATTGATCAATCAAAGATTTATTTCTTTTTACGTCATTATAACTAATTTTGTAATCAATATCTACAGCATGGATACTTTCTCGTGATTGGTTAATATCTTTCTCAAAATCTATCTCTGCAATAGCATTTATGGCAATTTTTAATAATGATGTATTCGTATTCGGATTATATAAATATTTACTTTCATGATCTTTTTTCCATTCTTTTAATAAGACTACAGAATATCTTTTTTCATTATCCTTATTATCAATAATCCTATGACATTCATCGCACATTAAAATCAAATTATTATAATGCCTTCTCTCATCGTCTGTCATACTAGAATTAAATCTTGGTCCAAGTTCATTTGCTGCTTCAATATGGCATATTTTACTTACAATAGTTTCATCATCTTTTGCTATCAAGGATCTATTACAATTTGGAAATGCGCACTGATTTCCCGATAAAGTATCTAATCTCCTGATCGTAGTATGTTTATAATCTCTCGCTTTTTCACCCATTACCTGTCACTCTCAAACATATTAACAAAATCGACGCATATAGATGTTTTACCATTAAAAATATAGTATGGTTACTGAAAAGTTTAGTATTATCATATCGAAAAATGCTCTAGAAATTTTTCAAAAATTTACGCAGTAGCGCATACTATAATGATTCATTCCACAAGAGACCCCCGATTAAAAATTTCGCGGGTGACAGAGATGCATGTCACTCAGTTATAGCTCTGATAGCCCCAAAGGGGCGAAATAAAATCTCGGCATGGGTGTCAGTTCAGCCCATGCCGATGTATTTCTAAGAGTTTACTCTCTCCCCCTTCTCTGCGGCTAATGCGCGTGATGCTCTAAGACTTAAACTCATAGTAGTAATTTGCGGATTAACCGAAAGTCCAGTTGGAAATACGGATGCATCCATGACAAAAATATTCTTGTGACCATATAATTCGAAGTTAGGCGCTATAGCTCCTTTGTCAGGTGAGTCGGCTGCTTGTATAGACCCATGAGGATGTGCAGAGCCAATGTTAATAGAGCCTGATACAATTGATTCTTTTAAGACCCAATCGAAGTTTGAATTTTTTTCTACCATGTATGGTTTCTTCATTCTAGTAAACGGAAATATTAATTCTTTCGCACCTGCGGCTACTTGCACTTCGGCGAGCATTTTTAATCCACGTAATAGATTGCGACCATCGGTAGGGGTAATTTCAAAGTAGACTTTTCGTTTCCCAAACTTCCATTCTACTCGGGCATTGGTTTCTCCATCTGCGCCGTCTCTTACCAATACAATCCCAGCTTGTAAATGCTTGTAGTTTTGCATAACGTCAAATTGTTGTTTGCCGTAGAATGGCATGAGAGAGGTTGCTAGTGCCGGACGG
>JANMOF010000263.1:0-7670 GCA_031368925.1 Leptospiraceae bacterium | reverse complement strand
AGCGCCTTCTTTCTCTTCAAAATTCATCTCATTTAGACCCATTGCTTTATTGAGTCGGGATGTATCACTTAAAAAAGACCATAATGCATCGGCAGAAATATTTAGATCAAAGGTCCAGAGCCAATCTAATCGGCTTGGTTTTCCAGATAGGTATTTATCTTCCCAGGGATACAGTTTGAAAAATTCATCTAATGTTAAACTCATATTAGTTTAGATACATGTTACTGGTTCAAAAGAAAAACAAGTCGTAAAAATTATTCGAAAAAGAAAAAGAATGGTTGTTAAATTATAATCCTGGTTAAACTATGTGACGTGGAAGTTATATCATTTTTATGAAGTTAGAGAAAGCTATATACGAAAACCTAGTCGTCGTTGTGCTAGAGGGATATTTGGATATGGGAACATTTCGTGAATTCGAACTGTTTATTCAAGACGTTGTAGCAACTGACACTGCCAATGTAGGCATTGATCTTTCCAAATGCCGAGCGATTGACTCTTCCGGTATGGGTTGCATTCTAAGGCTAATGAATAACCTGAAAGGCAAAAATAAAAAACTCACGCTTCTAGATGTCCCTTCGAATATCAAAGGCATTTTAAAAATCAGTCAAATAGACAAATACTTAAAGATTACCTCAACTGACGAATTTAAGAGCGAAAATTCGTAAATAAATAGTAAGATATAACTATTACCCCGAGAAGAATACGGTAATATCCAAAACTAGAAAAACTGTTTTTCTGGATAAACGCAAGAAACCACTTGATAATGAACATGCAGAATATAAAAGTAAGTATAAATCCAAGTGCGAGTAAATAAATCGTATCCCCATGCAAAAGTGCTCTATATTTATAGAGCTTATACAAGCTAGCCGCAATTAATACAGGAATCGCAAGAAAAAAGGAATACTCGGCAGCGGTTTTCTTAGGTAACCCCAAAAGCCTTGCCGTAATAATTGTCATTGCAGATCTAGACATTCCCGGAATCAGTGCCAAACACTGGCAAGTTCCAATGATAATTGATTGTTTAAAACTGAGGCTAGTTGTAACAGCACCTGCATTAGAAATCATAGTCTCCAATTTTTTTTCGACAAGTACAATGGCTATTCCACCGGCTAACCAGGAGAAACCCAAAATGAAAAGTAAATACTCACTAGCTTTAATCGTATCTAAAATACTTTTAAACGCAAATCCAAAAAGTAAAACGGGAAAAGAACCAATGGCAATGTTTATAAAGAAATGAAATCCAGAGTTATCCGTTGTTTGCCCCAAAGTAAATTGAAAAGTTTCCTTCGTCTTTTCGAATAGGAATTTTCTATATAAAACTAATACAGAAAGAATAGCTCCACTCTGAATGAATATATCAAATAAATCATCGAAGCTAGCCCCATCTTCCAAACCCTCAAACGGGAAAAACGATGTGAATAAAAATAAATGCCCCGTTGAGGATACAGGCAAAAATTCCGTAATGGACTCGATAATACTTCTAAGGATTAAGTTTAGGTAGTTGTTCATGCGGATTGAATTGTAGGCGTTATGTAAAAAGATATGCCACAGAGGCACCGAGTCACAGAGGTTAATAATGTATTAGACGCTATTAAATTATTATCCTAATATGCTAGGCGTTTATCTAATATTTGGGCGAAAAAAAAATAAACTCTCTGTGCCTTTGTGCCTCAGTGGCAATCTTTCTTATAAATTATTTATTCTCAGGAGCTACTGGTTTTTCTTCAGGTTTTGTTTCTGGTTTAGATTCAGACTTATCGCTTTCTTTATCTTTACTAGAATCTTTTTTTAGAATGCTCGGACCTGTCTTTAAGTATTGCTCTAAATCAAATTTCTCATTGTGCTTGATTGAAATTCCTTCTTTGACTCTTTCTAAAACTTTAGGAAGAATTTTTTGTGACTCTTCTTGTTTTAAAACGCCTCTGCCAATTTGAAGGCATCTGTCTAAAGTTACAGATTTCATACGTGGATCTTTTTCTCTTAAGTCTTTACATTTGTTACTTGCATCTTCATCTGTAATTTTTATTTTCTTTTCCACTTGTTCTGTAATATAAAGTTGCGATACAGTTTGCATTTCTAAGTATTTTACAATATTTTAATATCTGCTCGCGTGGTAAAACCAGACTTATCCGCTGCAGTTTTGATCATATACATATTACGGTAGTTATCATAAAAGTTCTTTGGTTGAAATTGATAGTTGATTGATTTTAATTGCTCATCTAACTCTTCTATGTCTGTCGAAACAATCTTAATTAGGTTTTCTTTTTCTACATTCTGCATGCGGCTCATTGATTCAAGCGCAGTCTCGTAAGTTGTTTCGAATTTTTTTACGGTCAGTTTTTCGCCGTCTAAAGTTTCGATGACGCTGCTACTATCGTCCTCGCAGCCAACAAAAGTAAAAATACTAAGCATGATAAGATTAATTAGAATTAGTTTGAATTTCATTTAAAGTTCCTTGTTAAAAACAAATTATTTTCGGAAATCGGCACGTCTAGCCTTTTTTTACTAGGAAATCTTAAGTAGCAAGCTGATAATTTCTTTCAGTCGAGATTTCTCTGTTTGGCTCTTTGGTTTAAATCTAAGTATACTTGGCTCTTTTGGTTGAATGGAAAGTCCTTCGTTAGAAATAATTAATTTCATGATTTTAGAAGGATCACCTTTGAAATGCTGACCGGATTTTAATTTAATTTCTCCTGCGTCCTCCGTGATAAATTCAAATCCAAGACTTGAACCGAGAACGCGAATTTTTTCTAATTGTAAAAATGTTTCTACAACTTCGGGAAATTTTCCGAACCTGTCTTCCATCTCAATTGCAATTTCATCCATTTCGTCTAGATGGAGAGCACCTTCAAATCGTTTATAGAACTCAATTTTTTGTTTTGTATCAGGAATATAATCCTCTGGAATATAAAAACTAGATGCTAAATTTACGACAGTCCTTACTTCAATTGTAATTTCTTCTTGCTTAAGTTTACTTACTGCTTCATTTAACATCTGTACATATAAGTCAAAACCAATTTCCATAATAGAGCCACTCTGCTCTGTTCCTAGTAAATTTCCTGCACCTCGAATTTCGAGATCTCGCATGGCAACTTTAAAACCAGCGCCTAATTCCTGGTATTCGGAAATAGTATTGAGTCTTTTTTCTGCCTGCTCGGTCATAGACTTATTTGCGGGATAAAATAAATAGGCGTGTGCTTTTCTACCACTTCGCCCTACTCGCCCCCTTATCTGGTAAAGCTGCGACAAACCAAACATATCCGCTCGCCTGACAATCATAGTATTTACGTTAGGCATATCTATTCCTGATTCGATGATAGTAGTTGTCACCATGAGATCATATTTACGATTGTTAAAGTCCATGATCGTTTCTTCTACTTCGTCTTCACTGAGTTGTCCGTGTAAAATTCCAATTGAAATTTCAGGTAAAATTTTTCCAATTTCTTTTGCTTCATTTTCAATTGTCTCAACACGATTATGCAAATAAAAAACCTGTCCGCCTCGCTCTAATTCTTTTTCAATGGCGAGCTTCATGATTTCTTCATTGTCTTCTAATACAAATGTTTCTACACTCTGTCTATTCTTCGGTGGTGTTTCGATAATGGATAAGTCCCGTATGCCGGTGAGAGACATGTGAAGAGTTCTAGGAATTGGAGTCGCACTTAGAGTTAGAACATCTACCAGGTTTTTTATTTTCTTAATTGCTTCTTTGTGGTTAACACCGAATCGCTGCTCCTCATCAATAATGAGTAGTCCTAGATTTTTTGGTTTAATCGTTCCTGAAAGTAAAGCATGAGTTCCGATAAGTAAATCTAATTCTCCGCGTGAGAATTGCGCAATCGATTCCTTCACTTCTTTTGCGGATCTAAACCGAGAAACCATTCCAATTTTTACGGGATAATTCTCAAAACGTTGGTTGAATGTATTAAAATGTTGTAGTGCTAGAATTGTAGTCGGTGCAATGAATAACACTTGTTTGCCCGCCATTACTGCTTTGAATGCTGCTCGAATGGCTACTTCTGTTTTGCCGTAACCGACATCGCCACAAACAAGCCTATCCATTGGTCGGGGTGATTCCATATCAGCCTTGACTGCCTCAATTGCACTTAGTTGATCCGGAGTTTCTTCAAATTCAAACTCGGCTTCAAACTCTTCCTGCCAGATGGTGTCTTTGGGAAAACTATATCCCTGTAGTTTCATTCGATTCGAATACATAACGAGTAATTCTTCGGCGAGTAAATCTATAACGCCCTGAGCTCTTTCTTTTTTCTTCTTCCAAGTTCCACGACCGAGACTATCTAAAACAGGATTATCTGAACCACCAACATACCTCTGGACAAGCGAAATTTGATCTAGCGGTACAAAGAGAGTATCCCCACCGGAGTACTCCAATTTTAAAAAATCTCGAATTTTAGAATCAGCGGTAACTTTTTCTATTTTTACAAATCGACCAATCCCATGATTGATATGAACAACGTGATCGCCTTCTTTTAAATCAATGAAGCTTTGGATTGCACGCGAAGAAGTTTTTTTAAATCTAGATTTCCGTTTATAACTCCTACCAAAAATATCATTCTCTGTCCAGATATGAATTTTTTCATCGGGTAAGATAAATCCATTCTTAAGCTCGGATAATACCAAGTAGGCGCCGGGCTTTGAAGGAAATTGAATAATGTCGGGCTCATCCGATTTTTCGTTTAGGATTAAAATATTTTCTTTTTCAAAAAGCCCTTTTAATCTCTCTGTTTGCGCATGAAACGAGGAGGTAATGAGTAAAATAGAATCGTCTTTCATTGTTTCTATTTTTTCTCGCACATCCCTGATTTTTCCCTTAAAAGAATCTGTTTCCGTTATTGGCAAGATTACTTCGTGATCGGAAAGCTCACTCGGGCGAATCAAATGAAAACTGATTTCTTTTTTTGAGGTTAATACTGAATATTCTTTCTGGAAAGAAATAATTTTTTCAGGCTCTAAGCAGATAATATCATTTTTGCGCTTATCAAAGAGAGATCTATATTCTCTTTCAATCTGAAATACTTTATCGACTACTTCATTTTGCCTGTGAAATAAGATGGCGGGTTGGGTTTTGAAGTAGTCTAAAAGTCCATGAGGCTCATGCACAACAGGAACTAATTCTTCTAGTGCAGTATGGTGAGACATTTCCATGTCTGGTTTTTTTAATCCTTTACCACGGGATTCAATTTCTTTTTGATAAATTTCCCACTCTTTTTTTGAAAGTAAAAATTCATCCACCGGTAGAATCGAAACTTTTTCTAATTCTGAAATAGAACGTTGTGTGCTAGAGTCAAATGATTTAATCGACTCAAGTGTATCTCCAAAGAAATCTAACCTGACTGGATCAGTGAATAACGGTGAGTAAACGTCAACAACTCCACCCTTCACAGAAAACTTTCCGAACTCTTCACAAATTTCCTCCCTTGCATAACCAAGCAATACAAGGGATTGTAATAAATCGGTTTGGTCTATTTCATCCCCTTTTTTTAAACTCAGGGATTTTCCCATTAAAATAGAAGGCGAGGGAAGTGTTTTTAGAAAACCAATCGCAGAGGTAAATAGTAAAATCCGCTCACCACTTAAAATCCTGGCAAGTGTATTGATTCGGTCGATTTTTAATTCTCTAGAATACCGAGCATAGTCGTAAGGGATTACTTCGGGTCCGGGTAGGAAAGCTAGACTCTCTCTTGGCAAAAAGCTCAATGCCTCTCTAAATAATGCCTCGGAATCTGTATTTGTGGCAGAAATAACGATGGAAGATTTTTTATTTTGAAATAGATAAATTACAGAAGCTAGAAAGGAAGCAGAAGAATCTGGAATTCCATAAAATTTGTATTGCCCTTTTTTTTTATAGCATGACTCAAAATTGGTTTCGGATAACTTCTTTACATACCTGGACAAAAGATCTTTCATAGCAGTTACAAGACCATGTTTTAAACTAGCACGATTCTTAAAATGAAGAATTAAAATTCATTTTGTATCGCTTTGACTAGTTCGATAATAATAGTGTGTGATTTGAGTATTTGATTTTTACTTAGGAGGTAATGAATGTTTATATGGGTAACACAGGGGCTCGTCGAGCCTTATATTCCAAAGGTAAAACCAGACTCTATAAAAAAAATAAATCCACTCCACCCTGGGGTGGCAGATAAATCTCTAGAAGTTGGTGACCCCGAAGATACAATCGTAATAACTCACTCAAAAACCGGATTTGCCTCCGATGCTTACATAGATGTTGCCGACATCTATTCGCAGGGACAAACAGGGGGAAAGGAAGAACGAAAACAAATTTTTTATGCACGAGATATTATGAGTAAAAATGTAGAATCTATTTCACCTGATGACTCAATTGTAAAAGTGGAAATGATTTTTCATAATAAGAGATTTAGACATATGCCTGTCGTAGATTCTTCTAATTTTTTACAGGGAATTCTTTCTGAAAGAGATTTATTAAAACACACAATTCATACCTTACGCAACTCTATCATAGAATCGAACCAGGAAAAAGTGAAAGATATTATGCAATCAAAAGTTCTCTCTGCTTTTCCAGAAACACCAATTCGAGAAATTGCACGAATTATGTTTGAAGAAAAAGTGGGAGCTGTTCCAATTTTAGATAAAGAAAAAAAACATTTAGTCGGAATAATAACAAGAGCAGATATACTCAGGCGGGTAATGAATAATCCCCCACTTGATTTGTATACTTAACTAGTCTATAAGCGAATCGCCAGCTTTCGTAGGGAGAATATCGCGGTTATCGTTAAATTCTGGAAAAAAATCAAAGAATAGTTTTCTTGGAATAACTCTATATTTTTCAGGATTTTTCCCGAGAAAAATATTCGTGAAGCTAACGAGGGGTAGACTGTGAAAATTAATCCTATCTTCAAACCCATAGAAATCCTGTTTACTAATGCGATGACTTTGTGTGCGGATAACATAGTCTTTTACAAAACTCCAATCCAGCTTAAAATGCATTCGTGTTCCCTGAAACGCCGGAGATCTTTCAATTAAATTTACAAGTCGATTAAGTGGACAAAGTTGTTTGTGGTATTGAGTTACAAACACCATTACAAATCTTTGCGAAAGACCCATGGGCTTCCAAATTAGGTCGGAAAGATTTTCAATATTCTGCTCATACTTTATATCATCTAAAAGTTTGTGAAGCTCTTGCTGACCTTTTTCTTTTTTTAGATAACTGATATGCTCCTCATATCCAAACTCTCCATAATAAAGCCATTTATACAAATCCTGTAATTCAAAATAGGGATGTTCCTCTATGAATAATTTGAGAGCAAATACGCGCTGCTCGTTATTTACGATGGATAGAGTATCAATTGCCATTGGATTTATTTTTAAAACTTAATTCAGTTCCGTCAATAATTCTTTTTATATTTTCGCGGTGCGTAAATAAAACAACAAAGAAATTAAAGATTACTAAAATCAAAATTTTTGAAGAATAAGAATTTCCCATGTAAAGAACATAGAGAATTGGTAAAAAGAAAAATCCTACAATGGAACCAAGAGATGCAATTTTTTTCCAGTAGAGAACAAGTGCTCCTAAGATTCCGCTTAGGATGCAGGGAACTGGTAGCAGGTAAAGGTAAACGCCAACTGATGTTGCAATTCCTTTTCCGCCGTTGAATTTTAAAAACGGG
>JANMOF010000206.1:0-3496 GCA_031368925.1 Leptospiraceae bacterium | reverse complement strand
GCGGCAAATTGGAATACCCCACAAACAGTTACAATGACAGGACAAGTGGATGGAGTTACCGATGGTTCTAAATTAATCACGATAGCACTCGGAACGCCGACAGTTGCCTCCGGGTTTAAAGACTATTATCCTGACGCGACTGGAAGCGATTACAGTTCAATCAAACTTCCTGACTATAATAGCGCAATCGCAAACAATGGTATGATTACTATAAATAATTGTGATACAGATGCAAAAATAGCACTTTGTTTACCACAAGCATCCGAACGGATTACTAGCGAAACTGGAACTTCTTTCCAATACTATGTTTTATTAAACCAAGCTCCAACGGCTAATGTTACATTTACCGCAACTGTTTCTGATACAAATGAAGCAACAGTATCAACGGGGACTATAACAAAGACTGCGGCTAATTGGAATACTGTGCAACTTATTACAGTTACAGGAAGGAATGACCTTGCTCTCGAAGCAATTGGTCAACAGCTAGATGGGAATAAACTGTATAATGTCGTTCACTCAACTGCAACAAGCACTGACCTATATTATAATGGATTTGACGTAGCTGATATCATAAGTATCACCAACACTGACCCTGACGTTCCAGATATTATCATGTCACCTGCAAATAGTTCAGGAAGTAGAATTACTTTAATCAATAATAATTCTACTGTAATAACAGTTAGACTCAACGCGCAGCCAACGGCTAACGTCACTGTTAACCTCAGCGGGGCAGGTTTTACTTCTACCCCTAGTTCCGTAACATTTACATCAGCGGATTGGAACGTAAATCAAAGCATAACTATAAGCTATAGTGGAGCGATTGGAAACAGGCAAGTGGTTACTTCTAATTTTGCGAGTCTTGATACAAAATTCAATGGGAAAACAGCTTCCGATATTTTCTTTGCAATTGTTCAACCGGGATTTACAATTGGGGCAATTTCAGGAAACACCGATGAGACGGGAACAACAAGAACGTTTACAGTTAGACTTAATTCACCTCCGACAGCCAATGTAAATATAGATGTAGTTTCGACAGACACCAATGAAGTCATAATTCAATCAGCGGCTACTCTTACTTTTACTCCCGCGAATTGGAACACAAACCAAACTGTTACAGTTAAAGGAGTAGACGAGGGAAACCTGGATGGAGACCAATCAGTTCTAATCCAACTCCAAGCGGCTATTAGTGCAGACACATCTTATAATGGGTTAGACCCAGCTGATGTAACTGTAATTAATTTGGACAATGACTAGAGTCAGTTCGAGAACTACTAGTAGGAGCAAGCGTCATTTATTCTTCACCTCATCTAAAAGTCTTTTCGTTTCTGCGATCATATAGAGGGGAATAGAAAGTAGCCCCTCAAAGTAAGAAAGAGGAAGCTTGGAATAGCGAATAGAAATCGGATTTTGCATTTCTGCTTTGTATAGTTTTAAACTTTTTAGACTTCCTGTTTTTCCTGCTTTTACTTCGACTGGATAGACTTCTGATTTGTATGTAAAAAGATAATCTATCTCAGCACTACTCCCGCGTTTAAATCTTTCCCAGTAAAATAATTTTGTTCTCTCTTCTGGATTTGACTCCGCTAATAATTCTTGCCCAACGAATTGTTCAGCAAGTCCACCTTCATAGACTCCAAGTATATTAGGGGAAGTAAGAATTGTATCTTCAAGTCCACTTGCTTTTAAAGAAAGCCCTGTATCTAAAAAAGTAAGCTTATAGAAATTATCCTTTGCGTGATAGGAAAGTGGAAGCTCAGTATTGTTAGTGCCTACAATTCGATTCACTACACCTGCGGACTCTAGAAGTTCTACTGCGTTTTTTAATTCTCTCGAAGGTGTTTCTCTATCAATTCCAGAATAGCGAATTTTTTTGCCGAGCATCGTGTGGATACTATAGAATACCTTTTCTAAATACTTTTGTTTAACCTTACCCGCATATTTAGAAAAATCATTTCGATACGTATGTAAAAGAGAAAGTTGGATTTGTTTTACTATCTTAAAATCTTTCGTCTCTACATAAACTTTTACAGCTTCCGGCATTCCTCCAATTATCAAATAGTCTTGATATAAGTTTAATAATTTTTCATGAACGGCTAATTCAAATTCGTCGGAAAGTTTTACTTCGTGTAGAAAATCTAATATCATAGTTTCACCCCTTGCTTCTAGAAATTCCTGAAAGCTGAGCGGATAAAGGTAAAGAAATTGAATTCTTCCTACAGGAGAACGATACTCTTCAGAATTTAAAGCAAACTCTAAAAGCGAACCCGCCGCAATTACCGCAAGTGTCGGCATCTGTTCATGAAAATAGCGAAGAGAGAGAATCGCTTCGGGGCATTCTTGGATTTCATCTAGAAAAAGAATCGTGTTTTCTAATTCGATTTTTCGATTTAGAAGGAGTTCTAATTTTTTTAAAATAAGTTCAGGTCTTCTCTCATGGAAAGAATTTTTCAACTCCGGTTGTAATTCAAAATTGATTTCAACAAAATTCGAAAACTCATTTCTGGCAAATTCCCTCACAAGAAACGATTTCCCCACCTGCCTTGCACCTCGCAAAATCAGCGGCTTTCGATAGGGCGAATTTCTCCATTCTAGCAAGTTCGGATATAATTTTCGTTTCATGGTGCTATTTTATGCATAGAATGTATAAAAGTCAAGTCTGTTTTAAACATATATTGCATAGAATATACCCTAGCCAGAATTTTTTGCCATAAAGGCACGGAGGGTTACGGAATTGTGCCAATTTTATTCATGTGCACCATGTGAAAGAGAGCTAATAAAGCATATCAGGTTGTAACTGAATACTATTAAAATGAATTACGAAAACAAATAATATTTTTTGAACAAGACTCTCTCGAAATTTCTCTGTGACTCCGTGCCTCTTTGGCAATGCATTATGCTGAGTAGTTACTAATAATTCTTCCCTACTTTCCAAAAACCTTTTCTTCAAAGTCTGCTAAAAACCTCTCCGGAAAAATTTGGCGTTTTCGAATTTGTTCGGGGGTAAATAGGATTATGCTCCCGACTGCCTTTGCAGCGAGAATATTTTCGTGATTAAATACAGAAGCCTCTACGATTACTTCTCGTTCATTTCTAGTTTCAATGATTTTTCCAATCGAATGAATTTCTTTTTCAATAAAAAGCGGTTGTAAGAACTCAACGTTAAGCGCTTTCGTAAGCATGTAACTCTGGCGAAGATATATGACTGTCCATGCAATCGTCTCATCGAGGATAGTCGTTGTTACCCCGCCATGAACTATATTGCTCCATCCGCATAGATGGGCGGGAACGCGTAAGCTCGAGAATACAGACTCTTCATCCGTATGAAATTTCATTCGTAAGCCTTTATCATTCACGGGACTACAGGCAAAGCAAGCACCGTCTGCCTGGTTGGGAACTTTTTTATAAGAAGTTAAATCTGCGAAGTTAATCATAAGCTAAAAATCCTGACATATAAGTATTCATCCTTACTACTTTCCATTTGCAAGTTTTATTATCA
>JANMOF010000200.1:0-14155 GCA_031368925.1 Leptospiraceae bacterium | reverse complement strand
GCATCCACAGGTAAGGTTTTAGCTGTAGGGCAAGAGGCGAAGCGTATGCTTGGTAGGACTCCTGGTGATATCGTAGCTATTCGACCAATGAAAGACGGTGTAATTGCCGACTTTGAGACTGTCGAAAAAATGATCCGGTATTTTATAGCAAAAGTCCATAATCGCACCACCTTTGTTAAGCCTAGAATCGTAATCGGAGTTCCTTCGGGAATTACCGAGGTAGAAAGACGTGCTGTGCGTGAATCTGCCGAACAAGCAGGTGCACGTGAGATTTTCTTGATTGAAGAAGCTCTCGCTGCTGCCATCGGGGCAAATGTTCCAATTCACGAGCCTGCTGGTAATATGATTGTGGATATAGGTGGAGGAACGACTGAGATCGCTGTTATTTCTCTTGGTGGTATGGTGATTGCAGAATCCATCAGAACTGGTGGGGACGAATTCGATGAAGCCATTATTAAACATTTACGTAACCAATACAACCTAGTAATCGGGGACAGAACTGCGGAAGATATTAAGCTTACCATTGGCAATGCTTATATGGACAAGCGCACTGACACTATGGAAGTAAAAGGTCGTGATGCCATTTCTGGTCTACCAAGAACTTTAGAACTAGATAGTAACGAAATTAGAAAAGCTCTCAAAGAGCCGACTGACCAAATACTTGATGGTGTAAAGCGTGTTCTTGAAAAAACCCCTCCTGAATTATCTGCTGATATAGTAGAGCGTGGAATTATTTTGACAGGCGGCGGATGCCTGCTTCGTGGTTTGGAGTATTTCATTTCTAGAGAAACGGGAGTTCCTGTATTCCGTGCAGAGAATCCTTTGACCTGTGTAGTTTTGGGAACAGGAAAGTATCTAGATGAATTGAAATACATCAAGCGTGGAGTTAAGTAAGATTGTTCCAATATGCTATGGGATAGACTTAGTCAACTTCGAGAATTTATTTCTGTCCTATTTTGTGTTCTCTTCTCCATTTCTTCTTTGATCTGGAATGGCAACCTTGTAGTTAAGGGTGTTGCCAGCACCCAAAGAGTAAGTAACGCAGTTTCTTCTTCCATAGATTCTTTTGGAAGCCTCTTTAAAAGCGTTTATAATAAACTTGAATCCTATGAATCCGTTCGTAAAGAACGAGATTCTTATGCAAAGCTCATTGAGGAATACAAGGTTTTGCCGCAGGACATTAATGCACTTCGCGCTGAGAATGATTTACTCCGAAAAGAACTCAGCTTTACTCCTAAGATAGAATATCCATATATTAAAGCCGAAGTTTTATCTATACGGCTAAACTCCATTTACCGCACAATTATTATTAATAAAGGAAAAGATGCAGGCATTCGTCCTTATATGCCTGTGATCGGGCGAGCGATTGATGAATCAAATGGTCAAGTCATTCAAGCTCTTGTCGGAAAGGTAATTGCTGTTACGGGTGGGTCGAGTGTAGTGCAGCCTGTCATTAATTCTAATTTTACTATGGGCGTGCAAATTCCAAAAACAAATTTCTGGGCAACACTCTCGGGAAATTCCGGAAGAGGAATGGAAGCAGTTTTAAATTATATCGACAATGGTATCATCATCGACCCGAAACTAATCACGGGAAAACAAATCGGACCAAGTCTTCCTACTAATGAAACTAGCTTTATTGAATCCTTTGGAAACTTGGGCAAAGTGGTATTTTCCTCTTCGGGCGGGGGTGTTTTCCCTGCTGCAATTCCGGTTGGAACTATTATAGAAGAGGGACCACGCTCTGGTTCATTTAAAACCGCTTACGTAAAGCCTTACATTCGATTTGAAGAATTACAGTTTGTTTCTGTTATTAAAAAGACTCCCGACAAATGGGTAGAGGATTGGCCTGAGGAAAAAAGCATTTCCATTGAAAATCCTTATTTCGGTGAGTTAAACTTTCCTGGAGAAATTTTAGAAAATAAAGATGCGGGCAATAAAGATAAAAAGCCATTACCCGCACCTGTTCCTCAACCTATTCCAGTCCCTAAGAAAATAGACGCAAAGTCAGTTACGCCTACACCTAATAATCCTACGCCCCCAAAAGAAAAAAAGAAACTTTCTTCGGATACCGATGATAGTGAAGATATGCTGCGTAAGTTGGAGGACCCAAACTAATGATATTAGAGCGACTTGTAATTGGAATCGGAATCTTGCTAGCGCATGTGTTAAATGGCACGAATCTATTTGATATAGGGACTGCTATCAAGCCTGATTTCATGATCTTACTTGTAATTTTTTTCGCTCTTCGTAAAGGTGGGATGAGTGGTCTCTGGATTGGATTTATTGGAGGTTTACTCACTGATGCCGCACTTGGGGGCGAAGAGGGATTAGGCGGAAAAGTTTACTACAAGATTGGAATTCATTCTTTAAGTTTTTCTATAATAGGATACTTACTTGGAAAATTTGGAAGAATCTCTTACAATGAGAATTTTGTTTCTATTTCCATATTTGCATTCTTACTAACGCTTATTACTCGCGGCTTAACTTATATGCTATTTAGTTTTTTCTTTCATCCCAATTTGAATTATTCCTTTGTTGCGACTTCTATTTATAATGCTGCTATTGCTCCGCTTACTTTTTTTACATTGTCGTGGATTTATAAATTAGATTCGAGCTCGTCGGAGGGTATTCGATAGTGTCAAGAAATACTGCTTCATCTATAGAATTTAAGCTAGAGCAAAGCTTTAGATACCGACTTTATTTTTTTACAGGGCTAATTATATTTACCCTCACTGCATTTATTATGCAATTATTTAACTTACAAATCATAAATGGAAGTGAGAATTCTTTAAAAGCAGAGCGATTTGTAAGAAGAAGTGAGTCTCTGCCTGCGGCACGTGGACAGGTCTACGATAGAAATTTTATCAATCCAGAAATGTCTACGCAGCATATGCTTATTTCAAATTCAGCGTCTCTAGATGTTGTGGTTAATTCCGGTTTACTTCGAAATAATCCACAGCGGATAAAAGAGTTTATGCTCGCTTTTTATAAAACTCTTTCGATTCCAGAGGCTTATTACGCTGATGAAATTAAAGAGCCAAAGTTTACGAAGAAAGTGAAATCAAAAATTCCAATTGTTTTACTGCAAGGAATTTCATCCGAGCAACACGAAAGAATTTCCGTATTCGATAATATTTCCCGATTTGTAGTTTTAGTTCCTTCTCCAAAAAGAAATTATATCATGGGTCCCGCACTTGCTCACGTTTCTGGTTACGTTGGTCTTCCTAATTTAAAAGATTTAACAAATCGTGAAATTAAATCTTATCAACTAGTTGGTAAAGGCGGACTTGAAATTCAATATGATTCTTACTTACGTGGGACGGACGGATTTAGATACCAGAAAAGAAATTCAGAAGGCAATATCGAAGAGGAAAGAATTATTGAGCACGCAAAAATGGGAAACCATTTAGTTCTCACCATTGATAAGAAAATTCAATTTGCCGCTTACAATGCACTTAAAAATTATCGTGGTACAGTCATCGCTATAAAGCCTGCAACGGGCGAAGTATTGGCATTAACCTCTAACCCTAGTTTTGATCCAAATCTTCTTTCTGGAAAAAATAAGCAACTAAAGTTACAGCATTTTAACCGAGTAAAAAATAACGGCGGATTTCTAAATATCGCATTGCAATCTAAATTTCCTCCAGCCTCTACATTTAAAACTCTTGTCGGGCTTGCCGCACTAGAGAGTGAGCACAAAATAGACTTTAGCCCCGCGCAGACGTTTCATTGCAATGGAAGTTTTATTTTAGAATCTTCTTTTGCAAGTGTTCCTGACCAGGAGTTTAAATGCTGGGACAAGAAAGGACACGGAACTAATGATCTGATTCATGCGATCGAAAAATCCTGCTCTGTATATTTTTATAATCTAGGTCATAAGCTTGGCTCTGAGGCAATTTTATATTATGCGAAACTGTTTGGACTAGATAAAAAAAGTAATATTGATTTGCCAAGCGAAATAGAAGGCTTTGTTCCAAGTAACGAGTGGAAAAAAAGATCTTATGGAACAAAATGGTATGCAGGGGATACTGTTAATTTGTCGATCGGGCAGGGGTTTATATCCTCTACTCCAATGGGCATGACTTTATTTTATATGGCACTTTTAAATAACGGAAAGATTCACCAACCGTTTTTGGTTTCTGAAATTAGAAACCCAATTGATAATTCTATCGTAATGAAAAATAACGGTAAAATGTTGAGAGATATACCCCTCAAGAGTTCAACCTTAGAAGCTCTCAAGCAAGGTCTAAGAGCAGTAGTAAAAACAGGAACTGCTTCTAGAATTTTAAATTTACCAGACTTACCTGAGATTGCTGGCAAAACGGGAACAGCACAAACGAGAAGACGCGGTTTATCAAAATCTAACCACGCATGGTTCATTGGTTACGGACCATATAACGCTCCTGTAGAACAACAGGTATTAGTCACTGTGTTCGTTGAGTATGGTGTTGGTGGATCAGTAGGTGCAGCACCTATCGCGAAAGAAGTTTTTAAAGCTGCATTCCCGCCCGGTTCTTTCAAGAGAACTGATAGAATTGATGGGAATCGGATGGATGATGAGATGCCAGTTGAGGAGATACTGCAATAATGCATGAAAGAAGATTAGAAAAAATCGACTACTTCTTAATTATCTCTGTAGTAGTTGTTGTGCTTTGTGGGATTTTTACTTTGTATTTCCAAGAGGCAAATATTTCTGATGGTCCTGGCAAGTGGTATAAACAATTATTCTACTTCATCATTGGTTTATCAGCTATGTATTTTATGAGTAGAATTAATTATCAGTTGCTCGGTGCATATGCCTTGCCTATTTATTTATTTTCTATTTTTCTTTTGCTACTAACATTAATTCCGGGCATTGGTTATCTCCCGGATGCACGTGGGGCGAGGTCTTGGCTCAAGTTCGGACCGTTTAGTTTGCAGACGAGCGAATTCGCCAAATTATCCACAGTAATACTTTTAGGGCAATATTTAGTTTTAAAAGAGAGAGAGATTCGAAGTATAACTGTTTTAATTATTCCATTTATAATTGTTCTTGTTCCAATGTTATTTATCATCAAACAGCCAGATTTTGGAACTGCGGTATCTTTTATTCCCATTCTACTTGCTATGCTATTTCTTGGTGGGGCGGATATAATGCATATTAGCTCCTTGGTTATTCTTGGCGGTATTTCTCTGAGCATTCCTATGTATCTAGAATATACTAGACTTACTCTTATGGTGCCTCTTGTTGAACTTTTGACTAGAACAGAAAAGACAGAAGTGCTTTCCGTTGTAAATCAACTCGGTGGAAAAATATGGCTTGTATTAAATGGAGAAACTGTCTTGGCAAAGGAAGGGGGGGCTACTTTACTTAATCCCAAGAATTTTAAGATATTACAAGATGCAGCAGATCAAGTAATTGAAGAAAATACCAGTTTTCTTTTCAAGTTATTCTCCAATGAAAATTTTATGATTATGTTTGGGGGAAGCCTTATCTTGATCAGTGCGATTTTGATTGGGTTACGTATTACCCGTGGCTCGGAGAGTCTTCGAAAATATTATATCCCTTTAGGGGTTCTTGGTATTAGCTTCTTGTTTGCCTTCGTAGTTACTAAGAAAATTCCTTTTCGCGAAAACCAAGTCATTCGTCTAACTGCATTTATTAATCCGGATCAATTTAAGCAGGGTGCAGGTTATCAACTGCGCGCCTCGAAACCTGCAATAGGCTCAGGTCGTTTTGTAGGAAAAGGATTTGGTCACGGAGAGATGACAGAAGGAAGAGTTCCGCATGTTCCCGAAAGTAGCACAGACTTTATATTTGCCTCATGGGCAGAGCAGACTGGCTTTATTGGATCAGTCTTACTTCTTTTTTTCTTGCTATCAATTCCTCTCAGGGGACTGCAGGTTAGTTTTGAAAGCAAGGATAGATTCGGTTCGCTGTTAGCCGCAGGAATAGTTGCCTTAATCTTTTTTCATATGGCGATTAATATTGGAATCGTTATAGGTCTTATGCCTATTACCGGATTGCCGCTATCGTTTATGAGTTATGGTGGATCGCATTTACTTATGTCGATGGTTGCTGTTGGTATTATCCTCTCTGTGAAGCTCAGGAAACATGCAAACTAAAGTAGTGAGACTATGCTAAATAGATCTACTATCCACGAAGAAGTTAGAGAATTTTTTGACACCAAAAACAAATTAGTCACAGAAATAGAACGATACGAAAAGAAAGTTTTTTCTGAAAAAAAAGATATAGCTAATATCAATAGGATTTTTGGTGAGCTTTGGTCTCTCGTGGATAAGAGCAAATCAGAATATTTTAGAATCAGGCTAGCTACTCTTGATAAGCTTCTCCATCGAAATTCAGAGAAGCGAAGTTATCGTAAAATTGAATTTGATAGAATCTTTAAAATTCTTTCCAAAATAAAAGAAGATGATGGTGTAGAATTTCTAAATGAAGGGATTAAAAATCGGATAGAAAAAATATCCGAAAAGTTATTCAGGTCAACTCATCAGCTAGAGCCTGAGAATGAAGATTGCTTTTATTTACTGACTTATAAGTCTCTCAGTTTCATAGTGCGCAGTTATCAAAAGAAAATTCTGCAAGATGTAGACGCAACTAAGTCTTATGTAAGAATAAAAAATAAACGTTATCCGTTATTTCCTGCCTATACAGGTCTAAAGACGGGTGATGAAAATTTTGATCTAGATTACTGCAATGTATTGATACTAAAAGTGAGAACAGAATATAAGTGCTTTCGATTCGATCATATCGAGACAATTACTGATTTGAGCTATGATTATTTACATGCCAAGATGATTCCACTCGAAGAGCCAATTCAAGAAATTAAGCATTATATTCGAATGAAAGGCAAACGCGTATACTACTTAGATGTTTGATTGTCATTTTTACTTTTCATACATAGTCTTCATTTCATATAAAATCGCGTCTGCCTTTACATTTTTATCCCATTCTTTAAATTCCAAAATCGAAGTGTAGCCTGTTGCATTGTCTGTCATTTCGAGTTTTGTTAAGCCTGGCATTTCAGAAGTATAATTATTCTCCCTTACTTTTAAGTTTCCATATTTGAATTTTACTGTTTTAATTAAAAGTCCGTCAGAAGAAGTAAAATCTATTTTCCTTGGCGAATAACCTGCACTATCTACTTCCAATTCTAAATGCTTGTAAGCGGAAAGAGAGATTGGTGTCATCTTTATAATACTTTTTTCTGACGTTTCCGTTTTTAAATCCTTCACTTCTGCGGCGTTATAGTTTGCTTCATAGGAATAGTTACTTAAATCGAGGTAATTAAATGCTGTATGCAAAACACCTTCCATTCTTTCCATTTGCTCTATCTGAAAGAATTTTCCAGAAAGAACATTGTAATAGATTATTTTTTGTCCCCGTTTAATTGAAAGTAATTTTGCTACCGGCTTACGGTGAGTAATCTCAAATGTATATAGGACATCGTCACCTTGTTTAAAAATATTTACTTTCCAGGAATGCGTTTCATGATTTCCCTGCTTGATGGAAAGTCTTGCTCGGGTTAAACCATCATTGATTGTAAGCGCCCTGTCGAGCCTTTCAATGATTTCTTGTCCCCCAATTTTTTCGTCTGCGGAGATAGAAATATTTATGAGGAATAAGAGTAAAGATAGGTATTTCATTTCTATTAATATCGGATTTAGTTTTTTTGAGTTAACTCTATTTATGAAGTTATTCATTCATTTAGATTTATACGAGAAATTTATTCAATTAAGGTAGAGTATGGAATGACTTGAACAGTATACATGCACGATTCGATAGGCAGGGCACTTTGTATCGAATCGTGAACGAACGGTGATCGAAGCGTGGTTAAAATAAAGTGATTGTCAAGTCTGCTATTATTTATTGAAGATGTTATTGAATCAAACTGAAGATTACAAGTAAAATTCTTTAATAAAAAAAGATGATGGTCTAAAAATGTTTCAAGCCTTAATTTATATATTCTTACTAATCCCATTTTTTCTCTATGCAGAGAAAATAGATATCAATACGCAAATAGTTTCCGTTCGAGTCTATCAAGGAGCGGCTAATGTCACTAGGTCTGGAGAATTTACTTCACAGGGTAAATCTGGATTTAGAATAAAAAATCTTGGAATGAATATTGTGGATAGCTCGATCGCAATTCGTTTTCAACCTGATAATACTGGAATTAAAATAAAGCGAATCAATATTATCCCCCAGGTTGAGAAAACTTTTAAAGATGAAGAAGTGAAAAAAACTGTAGAGAGAGAAGAAAATCTTTCTCGAAAACTAAAAGTTCTAACAGAGGAACTGGAAGCTATCAAAAAACAAAGAAGTTTCATTAGCTCGTTAACCCCTCAGAAAAAAGATATGACGCGGGAAAATTCTACAGAAATTTTGATGAATACAAACGCCTGGAGCAGCTACCAAAAATTACTCACAAATATTCTAGACGAAAATTCTTCTGCCGAATGGAAACTTCTAGAGCAACTAGATGAAACAAGAGAAGAGCTATTAGTCGTAGAATCCAAGAGAGAATACTTTTCAAAATCATCCTCTATTCAGCATAAAGATGTTGAAGTAGAGGTTAATTCTGATTCCGCGCAACCAGTAAAAGTCTTCTTCGATTATATAATAAATGATGCTTATTGGTATCCGAGGTATGAAGTAAAAGTAGATACACTCGCAAAGACAAATTTAATTTCTTTCTTTGCGCTCGTTAGAAATAATACTGGTGAAGATTGGAAAAATGTAAGCCTTTCTTTTTCTGCGGCGGATTTGAATAAGAAATTAGATTTACCTTCTGTGGATGAATGGAGAATTTCCTATTATGAAACGCCAATGCAAGAGCAATCTGTATCCAGAGGTTTTGCACAGACAGAGAATCGTCGAGTGAAAGACATTGATCGAGAGGAGTATGGAAAGAAAAAGAATGATGAAGCTAAGCCGGAAGCTCCAAAGCCTGCGCCGGCTCCCTCTGTTCCAATTGGAGGTAATAGTGCATTACCCGCAGATAGACCAAAGATGCAAGCAGTAACGGAGTCCGGGGAAGAGATACAACAATCCTTAGACACGGATAAGAGATATCAGCCGATGAAAATGAAAAAGGCGGAAAGTTCTAAGGCGAGAGACATGCTTACCCAAGGAAATATTAAATCGCGCTCGAATGAAACGGAATCTAACTTAATTGAATTTAAAAATGTTTTCGAAAACCAGCAATCTTATTATTCTAATCGAGATTTTAATAATGCGATTCGCACCGGCAAAGAAGCAATGGAAAAACTTTCTTTGATTAATCCAAAATTTCAATCGGAATTATCCCCCGCTCGAAAAGAAATCGAAGACACTGTAAGAAAATCTGCACTCATGCAAGCAAACTCAAAGATTACAACAGGACTTGTTTCACCACTGGAATCTTCCGGCGGTTACGACTACCGGTATTCTGCCGCTGCGGGAAGAGAAACCTTGTTATCTGATAATTCATTTAACAGAGTATTAATTTCACGCGAGACATTGCCAACCAATTTAAGTTATGAGACTGCGCCGGTTAAAATGAAATCTGTATTCCTTACATCGAATTCTATTTCCAGAAATAAGGAACCACTTTTAAAAGGTCCATTGGATATTTATTCCAAAGAGGATTATATCACAACTTCTGTTTTAAAAAATACGGCGACTGGTGAGGATCTAAAATTTGATCTCGGTCCCGAAGAAGATATTGAAGTGGAAAGAAAGGAAGATACCTTTCGTGAGAAGAAAGGATTTTTTTCAGGTCAAAATTCTATTACGACTACTGTAACAGTCCGATTAAAAAACCGAAAGAAAGAGAAAGCATCTATACTCGTTGTAGATCGGATTCCCTATACAAATGACCCACAAGCAAAGGTTGAAACTAAAAACCTCCCGCAGCAAAATGAACTTAGCCGCTCTGGGATTTTGAAATACCCTGTAGAAATTTCTCCCGGCGAAACAAAAGAAATTAAATATGAGTATAAGATACTTTACCCGGAAGAAAGTAGACTCAAAGAAAAACAAAGAGAGGAAGAATGAAAAAGTTTATGCTGGATTTGTTGAGAAAATACTTGTCAGTTCGAGCAGGGTCGAGAACTACAAATACTAAAAACCCTTATATTACTAGCACTTCTCGACTATCGCAAGTTTGGAAGTCGCTGCTCGAAATGACAGCAATATACTTCCTATTATCCAGTCAATGCTTCCTATTAGCAGCGGATAAAGTAGATATTCCTGTAAACGAAGTTCTACTTTTTAGAGATAGAACCCAGGTAACAAGAACTGGAAAGTTAAAATTCGAACCAGGGGAAAATCAATTTTTGCTTGAGTCACTTTCACCACTTCTATTTGATGAGTCTCTGCGGGGTTATACGGATAATCCGCAACTTAGTATAACATCTATCATAACGTTCGTAGAGCCTGGCTCTGAATACAAAGACAAAGAATACGCCACGCTAAAAAAAGAAATGGATACAATTGAATCCAAGAAAAAGCAATTAGATGGAAAAAGAGGAAATTTAATCAATGAAAGAAATGTTTTAGATGAGTATCGAAAACTTACAGGAGAGACAGTTTCCAAGAAAGCAGCTTATATCAATTCCTCGGAAGATTTAAAACTCTGGAAAGAAACACTAACTTATTTTCAAACGCGCTCTATTCAGATAGGAAATGATATTCAAAAAACTGAATTTGAAATGGAAGACTTAGCTAAAAAATCTAATGAAATCAGCCTAAAGTTAAATAAGATTATTTCCAGCGCTGGGAAATCTAAACGCATTGTAGAAGTTAGAATTTCCAACTCTTCGAATAAAAGAATCGAATCAGAGTTTTCCCTTTCTTACTTAATTGGAAATTCTTCTTGGATACCTGCTTACAATATTATTTGGAAGGGGGGAGATGCGACAGAGGTAGAATACTTAGCAGAGATTCGCCAGGAAACAGGGGAAGATTGGAAGGACGTCAAAGTGGCATTATCCACAGCCGAGCCTAAAAAATCTTCTACAAGACCAAGAGTTCAATCCGTTGAAGTTTTTACTGAGGGCGGTAAAACAAAAAAAACTTTTTTCAGTTTTGAAAAAAAAGAATCCGCAGCTCCCGTAAGCTCAACTACTGACGTTGTGAATACCGCAAAAGAAGTAGACGGAATAGTGCAAGAAGGTGCTGGCGGATTTATATTTCGCTCTTCCGAGAGAGCAAAAATTCCAAGTAAGAAAGAATCTTCTCGAATCACAATATCCAGGTTTCAAACAGAAATGAAAACAGCACTCATGACTGTTCCTCACAAACAGCGGTTAATCTACACAGCCGGTGATTTGTATAATAAAATTTCTTTTCCACTTCTTGCGGGTAAAGCTGCTATTTACAAAAACTCAGGATTTATTGGTGAGACTAATCTACCTTATACCCCATCTGGTGCGAGAGTAAAAATTTCTATGGGAATTGAAAATGATATTCGTGTTTTTTACAGAGTGGAAAGCAGTAATTTCAAAGACGGATTTGTAAAAACAAAACAAGCATTCGAGAAGACAAACTATATTACCCTCGAATCTTTTTCCAATAAAGAGGAAGAAGTAATTGTCTGGGATAGAATTCCAGTCAGCGAAATTGCAGATGTAGATGTTGAAATAGACGATAAAAAGACTACACCAAATTACACTTGGAAAGAAGACAAAAGCGGAATTCTATTTTGGAAAATAAAACTATCTCCCCGTAAAAAAGTAGAGCTTGAGTTGCGGTTTAGAATTAAGGTTCCGAATGATTCGGGGTTGAGTTTTTGATATTAATTTAAACGAGCAATATTACAAGTGAATGTTTAGCCACAGAGCATGCAATGCCGAGACACCACAAAAAAACTGCGAGGTGTTATACTCGCAGTTTAGAATCGCGCAGCGTTATTTCTTTTCCTCTTCGACCTTCTTGAAATTATACTTATAGGTCATGTAGGTCTGTAGACCAGTCGGAGGAGGTGGGAACTCAATCGAGGCAACAATCTGAATGACGCATTGGTTTAAGGAATCTGTATTTAGATCGCTACTGACAAGCTCTGCCTTTTTTACTTTGCCGTCTTCTAAAATGTTCCAGTCGATTTCTACGAATCCTTCAGTCTTTGGCGGATTGGATTTTAGAAATTGATTGTAGCATTCCTGAATGTCTCTGGCTTTTTTTCGTAAGGCATTGTTTACCGCTATTTCTTTGTAAGGATCTTTGGGCTTACCCTTGTTATCCCCGCCTGCGTTAGCCGCGTTGTATTCTAGATTGCGAAGTAATTGCTGCTGCACTTCTTGTTGCTTTTTTGTATTGTAAAAGAAAAAACCTATCGCAGCCACGAGGGCTGCGATAAGCAAAATGATTGTGCTATTTTTTTGATCCATGGTTTCCTTAATTTACTATCTTCGTATTCTTAAAACCTATATCTTGCGAAATACATACACAGCGCCAGCACTAGATGCAGAGTTATCTGCACTTGCAGTAGTGCCATTCGTGATTGTGGTCTGGTTGCTGTCCTCAGTAGTAGCACCTACTACGATGGTATCCGAGGAAAAGGATAAAAACTTTCCAAATTGGTCACCTGCTTCTGCATTGGGAGCTTTGATATAGGCTTCCTGTGCCCAGGTGGTTCCAGTTCGTTTGAATACATAGACTGCACCAGCATTAACAGCAGAGTTATTCGTACTTGCTGTAGTGCCGTTGGTGATTGTGGTCTGGTTGCTAGATTCACCATTAGCACCTGCTACGATGGTATCTGAGGAAACAGATACAAAGTATCCAAATTGGTCAAAAGCCTCTGCATTGGGAGCTTTGAGATACGCTTCCTGTGCCCAAGTTGTTCCTGTCCGCTTGAATACATAGACCGCACCAGCATTAAGAGCAGAGTTATTCGCACTTGCTGTAGTGCCGTTGGTGATTGTAGTCTGGTTACTATCCTCTCCAATAGCACCTACTGCGATGGTATCGGAGGAAACGGATACAGTGATTCCAAAATAGTCACTAGCCTCTGCATTTGGGGCTTTGAGGTAGGCTTCTTGTGCCCAAGTTGTTCCTGTTCGTTTGAATATATACACTGCTCCGGAATCAGAAGCAGAATTATCCGCACTTGCAGTAGTGCCGTTGGTGATTGTGGTCTGGTTGCTGTCCTCATTATTAACACCTACTGCGATGGTATCCGAGGAAATGGATACAACGCCTCCAAAAGAGTCACTACCCCCTGCATTTGGGGCTTTGAGATAGGCTTCCTGTGCCCAGGTGGTTCCAGTTCGTTTGAATACATAGACTGCACCAGCATTAACAGCAGAGTTATCCGCACTTGCAGTAGTGCCGTTGCTGATTGTAGTCTGGTTACTGTCTTCAAAAATAGCACCTACTACGATGGTATCCGAGGAAACAGATACAGAGTATCCGAAATTGTCATTAGTCTCTGCATTTGGGGCTTTGAGATAGGCTTCCTGTGCCCAGGTGGTTCCTGTTCGTTTGAATACATACGCAGCGCCAGCACCAGAAGCAGAGTTATCCGCACTTGCTGTAGTGCCGTTGGTGATTGTCGTCTGGTTGCTGCCCTCTGTATACGCACCTGCTACGATGGTATCTGAGGAAACAGATACAGAGTATCCAAATTGGTCATTAGCCTCTGCATTGGGAGCTTTGAGATACGCTTCCTGTGCCCATAGTATACCTTCTACCGTCACTGAGATAGTAGCTGTAATATTTCCAGCTGCGTTGGAAGCCGTTATTGTATGGGTTGTAGCGGTCTGAGCCACAGTAGGTGTTCCACTGATTGCACAGGTTGTAGCAGAAATGCTTAATCCTGCTGGAAGAGCAGGGCTTGCTGTGCATCCTGTGAGCGTGACTCCACTTGGTGCAAGTGTTGGAGTCACAGTTGTAATGGCTGTCGCTCTGGTAAAAGTAAACGGAGAGCCTGTAAAAGTCACCGCCGTCGGCGCAACTGTTCCACTTCCTCTAGAGGCAAGTGCTGCTGCTGCGAACAGAGGAGTGTTATCTTTCTCTTTTTTTTCACAATTCACCAAAGTCAAAGTTGCAGCAAGTGCTATTGCAGTAAGACAATTTACCCATGAATTGAAATCTTTTTTATTGTTTTTGTTTTCCATTTAGTTCTCCTAAATATGCTAATCTTCTTATTTCTATTCTACCCGCGAATTA
>JANMOF010000191.1:0-11164 GCA_031368925.1 Leptospiraceae bacterium | reverse complement strand
CTTTATTTTATAAGCAGTTCTCGACTAACGCTCGAACTGACATTATTCACTATTATGAATTTTGCAACAACTCTATTGTCAATAGGATTCAAAAACAATAATTCAAAATTAGAGTTGTTGAAAAATTCATGGTAAGCTTACACCAAGTTGCAGTTCATTTCACACTATCCCTCTAACAAATACATTTTCATCTTGCCTTTGCCCTTAGCCTCTATTTCCCCTCGATAGGAAAAATTAAAACTGTCTTTTGCAATAAGATAAAGTTCTTCGGAAACATTTATCTTCCCGGGCTCTGCACTCGATTCCATTCTACTTGCAGTGTTCACTGTATCTCCCCAAATATCAAATGCAAATTTCTTTTCTCCGATGACTCCAGCAACTAGTGGTCCTGTATGAATTCCAATTCGAATATTCCAATAAGCCTTACCCTCTTCTTCCTTTTTTTGTTTACGATCTTTTAGAAATTGTAAAATTTCTTTTGCCGCATAACAAGAATTTTGCGCATGAAGAGATTCACCGAATAAACCGCCAACGCATAAATAGCTATCGCCTATCGTTTTAATTTTTTCCAAATTGTATTTTGCGGTTATCGAATCAAAAGCGGAAAAGCAAATATCTAGCTCTCGAATCAAATCCTGTGGATTCATATTGGTTGCTATTTTTGTAAATCCGGAAAAATCAGTAAATAATACCGTTGCGGAGTCCACATGAATAGGAGAAGCTTTTCCATTTGCCTTTAGCTCCTCGGCTACAGAATCTGGTAGAATATTTTTTAGAAGTGCATCACTCTTTGCATAAGCCTCCTGCACAATTCCATCAAAATACGTATAAGCGCATTTCGAAATAAAATCACTCTGTTCTAAAATAATTTGATAAACCTCTTCTCTTGCAAAATCTTGATGAACCAGTAAAGTTTCTCGAATTATTTCTCTCATATGGCTTTCCCCTTGAAAGAAAAGTCCAAAGGTGACTTTCTGCCCAAAAAATCTTGTCTTAGAAAGTTGGGCTTTCACAATTTCTGCTAATCGATTTCGACTATCGTCCGTTCCATCTCTCAAATCTAAAAGTCTTACATAGTAATATTGATTATAGATTTTATAGCTCGAATTTTCGTATTCAATAACAAGACTCTCTTTAATTCTCCACTTACTATTCCATCTTTTGAACAAATTAAATTCGGGAAGAGGAGTATTCTTTAGATCAGGAAAATCTATTTCTAAATCTTCGATCATTTTTTCTGTTAAGTCACGAAAAGGAATTCCTTCGAGCGTGATATGATTCATTAACTTTTCACTCTTCATGAGTTCTTCTTTGAGATGAAGACGAAAGTAATTGGCTATTAAAAGAGAAAGTTGTTTTCGGAGCATAACTAAGATTTTCCAGAGATAATAAAGCTGTCAAGTGATTCGAATTGAATTTGCAACGGCTAACAGACAAACCCAAGCCCAAAATTCTCTTGCCAAAATTTACTATCTAATATAACTTATCCCTGGGTTTGTATTTCATCTATTGCTGTGACGTTTAGATTTCAAAAAGGTCTTACATTACTTTTTCCCTTCCTATCGGGAATCAGTATTTTGGCGATAGATGAGTATTAACCCAACGTAGGTTCGAATCCTACTATCTTTTCGGAGATATAGCCAAGTGGTTAGGCACCAGACTACGGATCTGTCAAAAACCAAACAAAAAACCGAGAGAAAGAAAAATTCTCATGCTGACTTTTGCGGCTACTTTGCAATTGCCAGCGACGAAGAAAAAACTTTGCAGTGGATCGGATACAGATTAAATTTGAAAGCGCCCATTCTTTGGAACCGGTGCTGACGGTTTACTCTTAAGCTCCACTCCGTTTTTTTTTCGAGAGGATTTTTCTTTCTCTCTATTTGAATTTTATAAGGAGAACATAATGCTAACACTTATACGTAACGACGAAAGAGGGCTTCTATTCAAAGAAGGAAATTATATTAAAACTCTAAAGCCGGGAAAACACCTATTATCCTCTCTACTCGGACATGAACTAGTCAGAATGGATTTGAATAAACCTTTCGCCACAGAAAAAAACTTAAACCTATTTTTAAAAGACGAATCGCTATTAGCCGAACTATCTGTAGTAGAAGTAAAAGACTTTGAAATCTGTCTTCATTATGAAGATAATCTTTTAATCGAAGTTTTAAAACCGGGACGTTACGCGTTTTGGAATATTCTTAAGATTCATGAGTTTCGATTAGTCGATACACGTAATCCAATTCCTGGGGAAGAATTCCAACAGTCACTATTCACTAATTTAAAATTAGAAGGATTTTATTTTGCGTTTCAAGTAGAGAATCTAGAAGCGGGACTTTTATATTTCAACGGGGTATTTCAATCTATTCTAAAGCCGGGCAAATACTATTTCTGGGCGGGAGTTGTTACGCCTACTGTTGTAAAGATTGATTTAAGGCAACAACAGCTTGACATCAACGGACAAGAGCTGATGACGGAAGATAAAATTACTCTGCGTTTAAATTTTACATCCCAGTATAAAATCATTGACCCGATGAAAGTAATGGAAATAAAAAACTACCAGGAGCAAATCTATATTTTACTCCAACTCAGTCTTCGTGAATACATCGGCTCACTCAAGCTGGACGAGCTTTTACAAAAGAAACAAGAAATTGGAGACTTTGTATTGTCTAAACTAAAAGAAAAATCTACTACTTTTGGAATAGAGTATACCTTCGCGGGGGTAAAAGATATTATCCTCCCTGGAGAAATCAAAGATATTTTAAACCTTGTATTAATTGCAGAAAAGAAAGCGCAGGCAAATATTATTACCCGCAGAGAAGAAACTGCCTCTACTCGAAGTTTACTCAACACAGCAAAACTCATGGAAGAAAATCCAACTCTCTACCGCTTGAAAGAATTAGAATACATCGAGAAAATTTCCGAGAAGGTAAACTCGATTTCCCTTTCTTCCAGTGGTGGCATCTTAGAGCAATTATCCACTATTGTAAACTTAAAGAAATAAATGAAGTGCTGGATACTACTGATTATCCTTTTTATAACTCAGTGTATAACGGTAGATGAAAACTTCGAAGGAAGAAGTAAGCCAATTGCTTTTTCCATTTGTTTCTGGAATGCAGAAAAATTAAGTTCTAAAAAAATATCTGAATGGACGGGAAAGAAAAATTACCTGACTGAATTAACAAAACAGTGTGATTCTATTTCTCTAGTTGGACTTAGAACGGATAATGACAATATATCTACAGAGCTAGAAAGTTTTTTTTCAAAGGATAATCTAAATTATTCCTGTGTAGATAGTTTTCCGAGGCTCGATGAAAGCAATCAAATTCTAAATCACACCAAGTATACCACTTGTGTCAATAAGGATAAGGTTGTAGAAATGATTCCCCTCGCCTACCCGGAAGCACGAAATGATTTTGCATCCCCACCGACTTTTTTCTTTTTAGAATTAACCAATGGAGCGAAGGTTTCAGTCTTACCATTTCATGCAAGTGCTGGAAACAAAAGTGAGTTAATCGACTTCGAAAAAGTAGTAAACTTTGCTTATCAAAAGTATTCAGAGAGAAAAACTTTCTTCGGTGGAGATTTTTATACAGATAAAAAATACCATGCTGAGAGCTTCTTAAAATCCCTACTCTATTTTCAAATTCTAAAAAACCTAATTGCCGAGCCAACGACATTCACAGGTGAGAAAAATGATGTTATCTTCACCGATAAGATTACACAATTAAACTGTGTTGGAAAAGTTTTGAATCTCGACAAATTTTCTAGTTCTAACAGTACGCAAAAAGAGTTCGAAACGGTTACTTCTCATTTGCCGGTGATGGCAAGTTGTAAGATAAGGTGAAATGGAAGAACTGTCATCTTGGCTTTGAATGGTTTTTTCAGGAGAAATATAATAAAAGTAATCAACATCCAAATTTTTCTAATTTTATGTATATTCATTTCAAGTTTTGTAACTAACTAGTTTATGTTCCTAAATCTTCGAGATTGGAGCATGGTTTCCTTGTTTCTCTTCAAAATTACTATAATCAAGGAAATCTAATTGGTAATTATGAGATCAAATCCAGTGCACAGAAACAAGCTAATATGCCTGGTCAAATTACGATTAGTCATGCTCTTTGGTAAAGTTCTATTTCCAAAGGATATCCTATCTATAATGGTTTGTTTAGTGCTTGGTATAGTCCTATGTTTAGTGAATCTTTTTTTCTGACTAAACCAACCAATATAGAAAGGACTAAAGTAAGTAGTAAAGAAATGGTAATACGTATTCAAATAGAACAAATTACGAAAGTAGATAAGACCTATTTGCCGTTTCGTGTGGCTTCCGTGAAATTACTTGTTGATTTTAAATTCATTCTATTTAATACTTTTATCGCGATAGGAAGTGTGGAAGATGCCAAATCTCAACCTAAATATTATCAACTTGACTTAGTATTCTAAAGTTATAATATAAGTGTAAAAGGAAGAGGAAATAATGAAGCCAACGGGTCAAGACGATTTATTCAAAATCATGGCAGACAATGCACCGGTTATGATTTGGATTGCTGGAACTAATAAATTGTGTACCTATTTTAACAAGCCATGGCTTACTTTTACGGGCAGAACGCTTGAGCAGGAATACGGAAACGGATGGGCTGAGGGCGTGCATCCTGATGATATGGAAATGTGTTTGAAAATTTACATTGCTGCCTTTGATAAAAAAGAACCATTCCGTATGCAATATCGACTGAAGCGACACGATGGAGAATACCGTTGGATTTTAGACACAGGCAATCCATGGTATGACCAGGAAGAAAAATTTGCAGGTTACGCCGGTTCTTGCATCGACATCAGCGAAATGGTTGAGTCCAAACGACTTTTGGAAAAAGCAAACCAAGAACTCTTAGAATTTAATTATAGATTGTCTCATGATTTAATTGCACCAATCAAAACAGTTAGAGGATTATTAGAATTATCCTCTTTCAGCGTTAAAGAGGAAGATTGGATTACTCTAAGTCAATGTCATGAGAAAATTGCAAGTCCCATACAAAAACTAGAAACATTGATTCAAAGTATTTTAGAATTATCCAAGGCAGATTATCAAGATCAAAATCCGCAGACACTAGACCTATCTATGATTTTAGAAAATAGCAAAGAATCTAATTCACAAGACTTGCTTGCAAATCATATTGAGTTTATTACCGAATTAGAAGCAAGGACAGTCACAACATTTCCTTTTCGTTTAAACCAAATTCTTACCAACTTAATTTCAAATTCAATCAAATTCTATGATTCTAAAAAAGAAACACATTGGATAAAGGTAAATACTAAATACGATATACGGAACAATCTAGTAATTATGATAAGCGACAATGGAGTTGGATTTGACACAGAATACCAGGACAGAATATTTCAGATGTTTTTTAGAGCTCATTCGCAACAGCTTTTCGGCAATGGATTGGGTCTCTACCTAGTAAAGAAACACATTGAAAAAATGGGAGGATCTATTAAAGTTCTCTCCTCTCGTAATGATACTGTATTTCAAATCATTATTCCAAATTTAAGTATATGAACCCTCAAATTTTAAAATCTGTTTTGATTGTAGACGATGAAGAAATAGAATTCTTTATAGCAAAAAAAATTTTAGAAAATACAAAGTGTTTTCATTCCATTTATAATGCTATCAATGGGAAAGAAGCATTGCAACTATTCAAGGATTATGAAAAATCCTGCAAAATGTATCCCGACCAATTTCCACCCGATTTGATTTTACTAGATATTAACATGCCAGCTATGAATGGATTTGAATTTTTAGAAGCCTATCAAAATTTATTGTCTACGCAAGACGCTCATCCTGTCCCCACTGTCATAATGTTTACAAGCTCCGATGAAGAAAATGACAAAGCCAAAGCAATGCGATTTTCTTTTGTTAAAGATTATTTAGTCAAACCACTCAATACGCAAAAAGCAATCAAATTAGCTGAAATTTTTGGAAAGGAAATTTTACCAGTGAGAGAATGAGACTTTCGGATTTACATCCGATTAGCCGCTTATTATAATGATAAACGGTTATTGTGGAATGATTAAAGATTTCGAGAATGACGAGACTACAAACTGATATTTGTTCGGATTCAATTAAATTTAAGTATACGATTTAGGCAAATTTAAAAAAATTGTGAATAGAACCTAAAGAAGGGAACAATGGCATACACAAATAAACAAAGCAGCTTTCAATCATCTATAGACAATACAAAAATATTTTATCAATCCTGGAAAAAGCCGAATGCAAATAGACTCTTGATCATCCAGCACGGATTTGGTGAGCATAGTGATCGTTATAAAAATATTTTAGAAAAATTAAAAGATTCTGATTTTTCTATTTATGCACTCGATGCAAGAGGTCATGGAAGATCCGAAGGAATTCGAGGACACGTAGATCAATTTCAATATTATATCGAAGACTTGTCTGATTTAGTCCACATTGCATTAGCAGAAGAAAAACAGGAGAAATTCTTTTTATTGGGTCACTCTTTAGGTGGAGTCATTGCCTTACAATATACACTCGAAGTTCACAACCAAGATAAGATGCATGGGCTAATTGTAAGTTCCCCCGGATTAAAGGTGAAGTTTGATCTAGAAAAATTATTTAAACGAGAGCTTGCTAAAATTTTTGCTCAATTTGTTCCGAGCTTTGTAGTCGATGCTAATATTGATGTAAATTTACTGAGTCATGATAAATCTGTAGTTGAGGATTACAAGAAGGATCCGCTCAATCATGGTAAAATTTCTTTTCAAATGGCAAACCATCTATTTCACCTATCGTATGCTATTTTTGAAAAAGCTAAGTTGATTCAAATACCAATTCTTATGATTCATGGAGATGCTGATGGAATCGCTGAAGTAAGAGGCAGTATCGAATTAGACAGTCATATTACTTCCAATAAGAAAACATTAAAAATCTATCCAGGTCAATATCATGAGCTCATGAATGAGCTACCTGAAACTAGAGAAATTGTTTTAAGTGATATCAAAGCCTTTTTAGATTCTGTGGTTCCAGAAAAAAAATAATTTTTGAGATACTAGGAAAAAGAAATGCAATCTTTATTGTAGTCATTTCAGAACAATGATATAAAGGCTTGCATTAACTTTTGCTTAAGACGGATTTAGTCACTCCATACGACCGTTCTCCCTTACTAACATTTCAACGTCTTTCCATGGGAGAGGAATGTGTTTCCAGGGTTTACGAATTCTATAAAACCTGTTTGCCTCTACTGCGGGAGCTCCTTCTTTCATCGCCCGCTCATGCTCTCTAGAATATACAAAACCTTCGAGTGAATCTTCATTTTCCCATACGGTCATAGTCCACGCACGATTTCCAAATACTTGTCTTCGAATGCATCCACCCAGATAACCCTTGTTATCCTCTAGACTAGATCGAACAGAAGAAACTCTTTTCCAAAAAGTTATTTGTTCAAGAATAGATCCTTTGGTTTCTACTTCTGTTAACGCTACTAGCACAATAGTTTCTGGCTTAATTAGCGTTGAATCAATCTTTGACGATTTCTGGAATGGACTTGCTATAGTGCATCCCACAATTGTAGAAATAAATGTTGCTAGCATTATTAATTTTACCTTCATTTTGATTTTTTATTAAATACCATTTCAGCCATGATTTGTTTTAGAATTAAAGATCTTAATCTTCTTGGAAGTAATATCAAAGAGTAACCTAAAAATTTAGAAAGCAGTCCCGGTCGAACGGTGGGTTGGTTACCAAGACTTGCTAAACTTAGATTTGCGATTCCAATCGGTGATTGAGACATTCCCATATTCATATTTGCTCGCTCGCCGAACCCGGATTTAATTGGTCCCGGGGCTACCGATAAAATATCTATTCCGATAGATTTTAACTCTTCGTACAGTCCTTCAGCAAAACTCTGAATGAATGCTTTTGTTGCAGCATAAGTACTTGCCCAAGCAACTCCTTGAAAACCGACTAGAGAGCCAAATAATATTATGCCGCCTTTTTGCTTCTGCTTAAATTTATTAACAAAATGGTGTGTAAGTTGAACAACTGATCGACAGTTAAGATCAATCTGATTCAGTTCCGGTTCTCTCGGAAGCTCTGTAAATTTACCGCCGGTACCATACCCAGCAGCTAATACCAATAAACCAATATCGAGAGTTTCGGTTTCTGAAATTAGTAACTTCACATTTTCTTCCATGCTTAAATCCAAAGCGCTATACTTTACTGTAATTTTTTCTTTGCTTTCGATTTCCTTTTTCATAGCTATTAATGAGTCTTTGCTACGTGCGACAATATGCAGGGAGAATCCTTTCCTTGCCAGTTCTAATGCAAAGTCTTTTCCTATTCCGCTTGTAGCACCGGTAATCAATGCCCACCCGCCGTATTTGTTAAAAAATTTTTCTTTCGACATTTTTAGTCCTGTCTGTAGTCTAGAATTATGATTGTATTTTAGACTATTAAAAAGGAAGTAACTATCAAAAAAATAGTAACTATGAAAAAAAATAAACCAAAAATACTAATCCCAAACGAATCCTGTCCTGTTGCGAGATCCCTTGCGATTATAGGTGATCGTTGGACTATTTTAATACTCCGCGATCTTTTTAAAAAGAAAGAGAGTCGATACAATGAATTCCAGGAATCATTAGTAGGGATTTCTCCAAACTTACTTTCCTCTCGTTTAAAAAAATTGGAATTTCATGAATTAATCCAAAAAAACCTTTATTCCGATCATCCCCCTAGATACATTTATTCTCTTGCAAAAAAAGGAATTGATTTGGGTCCAATTTTGAAAGGACTATGGGATTGGGGTTTAGAACATACTCGGTCAGATTAATTTATGGAAAGAACCTTTATGAATTACAGATTAGAAATTTGGCTAAAAACAAAAGGCATTATCACACATTTCTATAGTTCGAAAAGTCTCTTGTGAAACAAAGAGGAACACATTATTTATATTAGCCGCTTAATTCCCAGAAAGAAAATTAACCTTTTCCAAGATACAGAAAAATAGAGTTCTGGAACTAGGAAATTTCTTTCTTTTATTTGTCAGATAGCCCCGCGATTAAAGTTGAAACTCAATAGTGTTAGCGTTGCTTCCTTGGATCGCAACATAATGGAGGTGACAGGGATAATTCCTATCGGTGTCCATCCACCCTTCGCTCCATATATTCGCGACCGACGCCTTCGCATGGTAATCTTTAAATATTCCACTTGACAAAGAATTTTTCTTAATAACAATGAACCCATGTTTGGAATCCGATTTATAAAAGTTCGTCCTACCGATTATGCAATCCTTTACCGCAAAGGTAAAATTCGTGCTGAAGGCACAGGGCTTAGTTTTTTCTACTATGCTCCCTCTGCTAACGTTGTTATTGTGCCTGCGGCTAGTTGTGATTCGCCGTTCATTTTCAAAGAGACAACGATTGACTACCAGGAAATAAATATCCAGGGTCAGTTTACTTACCAGGTATTACAACCTACAAAACTTGCCGGCTTACTGGACTTTGCCGTTGATGCGAATGGACGTTATACAGGAGATGGATTCGAAAAACTTCCAGTGCGTCTAACAAACGTTATCCAGGTAACCATTAGAGAAAAACTCTCCGGTATGGATCTCAGGACTGCGCTCAAGTCGGGAAGTGAGCTAGTGTCTCATGTAAAATCCCGTCTTAAGGATAATGAGTCTTTGGCGGCACTCGGAATCGAAGTAGTAGACTTTGCTATTTTAAAAGTAAGCCCTACTCCCGAAATGTCTAGAGCACTCGAAGCAAGTGCAAGAGAGACACTTCTTAAAGAAGCAGACGAAGCAATTTACGTCAGAAGAAATTTTGCAGTAGAGCAAGAACGTAAGATTAAAGAAAACGAATTACAAACCCAAATTGCAATCGAAGAAAAAAATCGCAAAATCCGCGAAGAGCAGATGAATATAGAAATCGCTGTCCAAGAAAAGAAAAGCCTTTTAGAAGAAGCAAAGATGGATTCACAAAAATCCATCCAGGAAAAACAAAACGAAATCGAAGCTCAAAAACTCCAGGCATCTATCAAGAGAGAGGAAGAGCGCAAAAAATTCATTAGCCACCAATCCGAAAACACAATTCAAGCTTCTAAAGCAAAAGGCGAGGCTCTTCGCCTAGAACTGAATGCACTTGCAGGACTCAGCCCAGAACTTCTGGAAGTCCTAGCGGCTAATCAAATGAATTCTCAACAGATAGTCAGTCGTGCTATGCGTGATCTCGCTAAGAATGCACAGAAGATTGGCAATCTAAACATTAGCCCTGACTTGTTAAATAGTCTCTTGGAAAAACAGCAAGGTTAATTAAGTAATGTGGAAATTATTCGTGCTAGCATTGACGTCATTCCTGCGCAGGCAGGAATCCAGAATTATAAAATGTTATTCTAATATAGAAAATGCAAAGATACTCTAGATTCCCGCCTTCGCGAGAATGACTCGTTGAGAAATATTCCTTACACAGAATTCACATTCATTAAATATGTTTTCGATTCATCCAAGTCCGAAAAACTGGTGTCATACCCATGAATGAACTTATAGAAATCTTAACCAGCAACCAGGGGAAATTAGATTCCTGGATTCTAAAAAATAAGATTGATGCTTACCGATTGTATGACAGGGAATTAGAAAAATTTCCTGCGGCAATCGACATTTACCTAAAGAAAGCGCATATTCAAATCTATGAAGATACTTCTACGGCTAATGAAGATTTGCTGATTGAACAAATTGGTGCTGCAGTCGAAAGAGTTTTAGGAATTTCCCCAAAAGACCAATACTTTAAATCCCGCCGTAGACAAAAAGAAGGTGCTCAATATGAAAAAGTCGCATCGGAGAAAGAAAGATTTGTCATAAAAGAAAATGGGGTCAAATTTATTGTAAACCTCAAAGACTATCTAGACACTGGGATTTTTTTAGATCACAGAAAGACTCGCACTCTACTGAAAGACAAGTTGGTAATCAAGAAAGAAAGAATGCTGAATTTATTTTCTTATACATCTTCTTTTAGTGTAGTCGCAGCAAAGGCTGGCGTGCGTTATACGACATCAGTTGACATGTCCAATACCTATTGCGATTGGTCGCGCAACAACTTTGAATTAAACGCTCTGGAAAAATTTAACCATATTGCAATCAGGGAAAATGTTTGCAGT
>JANMOF010000164.1:0-3687 GCA_031368925.1 Leptospiraceae bacterium | reverse complement strand
ATACTTCATCTTTTGCAATTGCTAAACCCCACTTTTCAATCTTCTCAGGAAACCCAAAATGAAAATATAGGTGAAATCAAAGCACGTCAGCGTGCGGCGTTGGCACTTGGTAATTTTAATAATTCCCATATTTCCGTTTCTTGGCACGATCGAGTTTTTACTAACGATTATGTTTGGTATGATTTCTATGAACAGATTCAGAAGAAGTTCAGTTTAAGGTAGGTATATTTTATGTTTGAGCCAAGTCTATTTACACTGTATCTTAAAACTTACTATCTTCTTTTATTTTATTCAGTTCTTGGCTTTGCTCTGAATCCGAGTCTGATTTTTAGAAATTTTTTAGGAAATTTGATTTTTTGGCAAGTAAGCGGTATAACCTTTGCTTTTTATCTTGGTTTTTTATTCTCAAAAATAAATTTTCCCGTTCGGTCAATTCCATTTATTGGAATAGGTGTAATCCTTTTTCGATTTCTTTATTTGCTTTATCTAAGGAAAAGCTCCAGTGAACGATACTTTCAAATAGTTGGTACATTACTGCAATCGTTGACAAAGAAGAAAATTCTAGTATATCTCGGAGTGACAACTCTTCTTGTGTCTATCTACTTTGCACCCTTTATTAAATTGAATACGACTGGGTTTTATGCGTACGGCGGTGGCGATCATACGAGTTATTTCGGAGTTTCTGAATATTTATTAGATCATAAAATGAATGAATTGTACACTGGCAATTTAGAAAACGATGAAGGAACGATAAAAGCTCCTTTTGAAAATTATGCTGTGCGTTCTTTAGTATACTTTTTAGTTCGTGGTCTGCAATGGGTATATGCACCTCAAATATTGGCTACAGCAGCATTATCCTTGGCACCTGCATTTCCAGAAGAGACCTATACTGCTTTCATTGGAGTCATACTAAGCATTCTTTCTTGGTCTGTTAGTTTTTTCGTTTTACTTTTAACCAAGATTCCGGTTTCACTTCGGCTTCAGAGCATCGTTGCAATTGTTTCTATGTTCTCGTCTGGCGGGTTTAGTCTTGCTCTAAAACATGCAATCCCTTCTCTATTTGGCTGGACGATTAGCATAAATATCTTGATAATATTTGTTTATTCTTTTCAGAGGAAAGGACTAAGAATAAACTTGAATCCGATAATGCTTGGGTTACTAGTTTTTGGATCTGTGTTCCTTTATTTTCCATCTCTTTTGATCAACGGCTTACTTCTATTTTTATTATTTATTATTTTGGCTTATCGAGACTTCAAATTTTGGCTCAAAAATATTTTGATAGCACTCATTGCTTTTTTATTACTTGGGAATATTGAATTAGAAAGGCCATTTCGATTAGTTTTTGCGAATGCTACTGACCCTCGTGTTCTTCTTGACTATGGAGTAAAATGGAGTATGGTATTCTTTTCTACTTTTGGAGTTCTAGACTTTGAATCGTTGCTAACTTCAATCATAGGAAGCGACCAGATTTACTTATATGTCGTAACGGTTATTTTTTTAGGTATTGTTTTACTTCTTTTTTTTCCGCCAGTGCAGTCTAAGCTCATTTTGATTTTTCTTTTTCCTGGAATACTTTCTATTTATATATATATGGAACGCGGCGGACATTACCACGTGATTCGGATTTCAGAGTTTCTAGGGACAATTCTACCAACGTTTGCTTTTTTGGGATTTTATTATATAGCAAAATTTCCTCGACCAAGAAAGTATAAAATATTTTTATTGCCACTTCTGGTATTTGTGTCTCTCTTTTTTTATTCGGCTGGATTAAATAAAAAACAGATACTCACGAAACTCTTAAATGTTGAAGAAACGTCACGCGCCGCTCTTAAGGATTCAAGGTCTTTAGTTTTAGTGAAAGAAGTTGAAACCTACGCAAAGAGTTTATTGAATGGGAAAGAACATCCCGTTGGCTATTGGATGCACTGGGGAAACGTTGGTAGTGCCAATAATTTTATTATATTGCGAAATATTCGTTTTTTTGAATCTTCAGAATATGATTATCAAGGTTCAAGTATTGACATTTTACAGAGCAAATACTTAAACAATGCATTTTTTATCTATCCTCCAAGTATTTTCTCCGATATACTTGTATTGAAAGATAAGTTCGCAACTAATTCTGCCCAATTTATCTCAGGTCATAAAATTCAATCCGTACAAAAAGGGAATGGAGCTGCACTTATTGGAACCGGTTGGGTACCCTCATCAAGGAATCTACACACAAAGAAAATAATTAGAACTTTGCGAGCAACTCACGATGCTGGCTTGGTTATATGGAGCCAATCGGAAGATTATGCAAAAGTGTTTCTTCGATACAGGAATAACTTTCCAGAGAAAACAGGACTTTTGTCCATTCGATATGGAGATGGAATAAAAAAAATCTACGAAGAACAAACCGAAAAGCAGAAGGAAGGGGAGGGATCTAGTCTGTATTTGAATTATTTAACATATTGGATTAAACTATTTAATGGTAATAAAATACCGTCTGGTATGGAGCCTAATTTATTGCAAAATCTGTCAGAAAAGTCTGGTTTTAAAGAAAGGGAAAATGAAATGAAATCTATTTTTTCTAGATATGAGTTTAGAATTCCGATTAAAGATTCTGGAACGCAGGACTTTGAATTTGTTGTAAAATTAAAAAAAGGTGCCAATGTTATTCGGTTTTTACCTTTGAGTTTAACAGGTAGTATTCGTCACAATTTCGGTGGAGAATACCGCTTTTTAAATCCTAACAATGAAAGTATACCTGAAATTGATTTTGAAGAAATGGAGATATCCTCTTATTCAGGGATTATTAAGGATAAGAAAATGAAGCTAATACCATTTTTAAGGAAAATGGATTAATATGATTAAACGAATTCTTTCAAAATGCTTAAACATGGGAAAGATTTTATTAGTTTGGATATTTTTGATTTTATTTTTCTGGGCAGGAGTTGATATTTTTCTAAGTTTGAAAGGAGAGTTGCCCCTGACAAACCATGAAATACAGGATATTTCGTTTGAACCGAATAGGGGATATATGATGCGTCCTTTCTATCAAAATTACTGGACATACATAAACAGCTATGGAATGAGAAGAGAAGAAATTCCTGAACCGCAGTTTGGTGAAAAACATATTTTAGCATTGGGAGATTCTACTTGCTATTCTAGTAATTCAAGTATGGAGAATCAATGGCCTGTAGTCATAGAAAGAGAATTGCGGAAAAAGGGAGCTAAAGTGACCGTTATGAATGGAGGCGTACCGGGCTATGGTTTGGGAGGTATGCTCAATGCGTTAAAATGGTACGAAAAGAAATTGCCCTTTCAAATAGATATGCTTCTCATTCATGGAAGTTGGAACAATTATTGGAATGAATATCCATCCGATCCTGCTTTTGATTTGGAAAAAACAGCAAGAAAATATTTTCCGAATTTTCCGTCAAACCTAGAACCGAATGCGAATTTAGTGGGAAACTATGCTGTTGACCCAGCTTCCGAGGCAAAAACACCCCTTTTTTTGAAATGGATTTCTCTCAGGAGTCCATTAGGAAACTACTTAGTAAAAAATCTTTGGTTTAAGCATTTTTTACCAATTATAAACGGTACAAAGATTGTGATAGCTAAGATGACACCGAGTAAGGCTGAACCATCAAATAAAGAAGAAGGAAGAATAAAAAAAGTAGAACGTTCTCATGAAGATAATCATGA
>JANMOF010000138.1:0-2221 GCA_031368925.1 Leptospiraceae bacterium | reverse complement strand
TTAGGAGTATGCGCACCTAAAACACCGCATAACTTCGCGTGATCTGCTTCAAAGCCTCACAATGTTCGGAAGCTGTGAGGCTTCTCGCTCCGAGTCGGCTTATTTGTATTAGCCACACTTTGTAGTTTATTTGTTGAACTCATGCAAGTCCAGTGCCTTCACTACTGTCACGAAACTTGCGGAAAAGAGCAAGTTTGCGCGCCATCCGTTCAGTCACAGGACTTGCTAGTAATAGTTCGACTCGGAGACATGACTTTGAAACTCAAAAGGTGCTACCGCACTTTCGAGTTTCAAAGTCACGTCAGATACGCTTAACGTTAGTTGCCATGCCACTAGCTTGGTCGATTTAGGATAATTTTTTAGAAAAGAATTTAAAAAAGGATTGGGTTTTTTGGATTCGCTTAATAAGTTTTTTGGAAGAATAACTATGTTAGCTAGGTTTATAAATTCTATGTAAGGATTTAGAATTAATGATGGAAGTCAAATCACCATATGGATTAAGAAAAGAAAAGTTGATTCATATCTCAGAACTTTCTGATTCTGAAAAAGGATTAAGATGTAACTGCGTTTGTCCGCAATGCAATGACCAACTGATTGCTAGGTTGGGAAGAGTCCGAGTTCGCCATTTTGCTCATAGCAATCAGGACTGTGGATACGGTCTAGAGTCAGCGTTGCATTTAAAAGCTAAACAAATTCTTGAGAAAGAAAGAAAATTTGTTATTCCAAATTATTCTTATGAATTTCAAACCATTATTCCATCTCAGGAAATCCTTTTTGACGAGATTCTTCTTGAGGAGCGCATAAACAATATTATTCCTGATATAATCTTGAGGAAAGGAAATACACAATTATTAGTAGAAATTGCAGTAACTCATTTCGTTAATGATGATAAATTAGAAAAAATTAAGTCTTTAAATTTGTCTGCAATAGAAATTCGAATTCCTACTGATTTATTTGATAAAAATCAATTCGATGATATTCTACTGACAAAACTAATCGTTTATGAAACAGCAAATAAAAAATGGATCAATAATATTGTTGCCAATAAAAAAATTGAGATACTTAAAGAAATAGAGGAAAAAAATAATCAACAAAGAATTGAAAGAATAAAGAAAGATGAAGAGAATCAACGAATATTAAAGGAAGCAAAAGAAAAACTTAGACAAGAGAAACTACCAAGTATTCAGTTATTACTTGATCCTTCAATGCAAGCAAAGGAACGATCTGTTTGGGAAAAGGAATTACCAAAAAATAGAGACTGGCAAAGAATTTTATCTTATTTGCAAATAAATAGGATGACTATTCCTAATTATTTAAATTTTAAAATCAAAGATGATTTCGTCTTTCAATGCGATCGGCGATTATGGCAATCAGCAATTTTTTCAGCTTTCATCTTCGTACAAAAACTAACAACTCGTCGTTCTGAATTTATATATGTAAATGATATTCAAGAATGGATATATAGTAAGAATTACTTACCTTTAAAAAAGGATTTGATAGACTTATCAGAGTATCCAGAACTAAAAGAAGTCAATGGCTTAAAAGGTGTAATCACAGCCTATTTACTTAATCTTGCAAGATATGGATTTTTAAAACCTATACCAACGGAATGGGGTATTATACAGCCGTTTCGGCGATTGGAGAATAAAATAAAACTTCTCCCCCCAACCTACAAATCTCCTATATTTATTGAACACGAAGAATCTTTAATCAACTCGGAAACAGGAGAGATAATTGGGGATCTGAAAAAAATATATACTCAACAATAAAAAGGATTTAGTTTGTGATTAAGCGAAACTTATAAAAAAGAAATTAGGACTAAGATTGATTAGTCGTTAATAAAAACATTTTTCGTCCCAATTGAAAATAGAATGAAAAAGGTTTTAAACTTTAAAAAAGAAGCTGAGAATTTAAAAGTAAAAAAGAGTTTGACTTTATTTATACACAAAGTCTTTATTAGAGTAGCGTTATTGGGTAGCGAGTTCTTTGAAGAAAAAGAATTTAGAGAAGTTAAACTTTTCGAATTTGCGTTCGTGGCACGGGCAACTAACTGCGAGTATCCACTGCGGAGGTGAACTATGTTCGGATGCTGTTCACCTCCTTGCTCCAAGCCGGCTAAGTCTTATTAGTCAAACTTTGTAGTATTTTTGTTGAACTTACGCAAGTCCAGTGCCTTCGTTCCGGTCACAAAACTTGCAAGAGAATAATGCAAGTTTTGCGC
>JANMOF010000132.1:0-31388 GCA_031368925.1 Leptospiraceae bacterium | reverse complement strand
GTTGTGAAAGAGTTTCTGTAACTGCTACTCCAATCCCTGAGGGAGACATGACTTTTCTAGGAAAGTTAAATGGAAATGCTCTTGGAAAATACACTTACAAAGACGAAGCATTCATGAGTGCGAGTATTGGTGATTATGCGCAAACAATGTCTGCAATCAAGTCTGATGATTCAACAATGATATGGATTGGAAGATTTTGTTCTTTCTTAATGCTGTGGACTGGACTTTCTCTTTTAGTAGGTCCTGTTACAATGCTATTAGATTTTATTCCATTTGTTGGAACAATGGGAAGTTCTGCCATTCGATTTGTATTAGGAATTGTAGCTTTTGTAATTACTGCAGTTACTATTATACTCGTTAAGTTCTGGTATATCTGGTTACTCTTAATTGTTGGTGCAGTTGGTTATGGGTATTACAAAAAGAAAAATGCAGCAGCTACTCCTGCTAGTTAAATAACACAAAGCATTTCATTTACAAATAAAGAGCGTGAAGAAATATAAATTTCACGCTCTTTTATTACTCTCTAAATTATATATAATTCCTATTGACATTTTTCATTTAAGTTCCATCTTCTTATCTATAACCCTCGCACATACTTATGAATAAAAAAATTTTCTCAATTTTAATTATATTCCTCGCACTATTTTTTGCAAATTGCAAAAAGGACTTCACTGTTTATAAAGCTGAAAAAGGGATACTCGATCTTCGAACCTGGAATCCTGAATCAGAACCTGTAATCAGCCTAGACGGGCAATGGGAATTTTACTGGAATGGACTTTACCAAGAAACCGAAATCGAAAACCTTAAGACAGATTATATCAATTTACCATCTGTATGGAATGACAAGGTTATAGATAATAAAAAGCTGGATGGCTCTGGATTTGCGACCTTCAAACTTAAAATTCTTCTTCCAGAAAAAAAAGATTTTCCCACTTTAGCAATTCGGCTAAAACCGCTTACTAGTTGTAAAGTTTTTGTGAACAAAATCGAACTTAGCTGCATTGGAGTTTTGGGACAAGATGAGAAAACTTCTATTCCAGATACACGTCCTTCTTTCTCCTCCTTCACCCCACAAAAAAATACGTTAGACGTCATAGTACAGGTTTCCAATTTTCATCATAGGAAGGGAGGATTTTTATATAGCATTTACTTTGGTTCTGAATCAGGATTATTAAAGTTTGTAGAAATTATTCGAAGCAGGGATAATTTCATATTAGGCTTTCTATTCTTTGTTATTTTATATCATATCGGTTTATTCTTAATTAGAAAAAAAGAAACTCTTTCCATATACTTTACACTTTTAGTAATCTGTATCTTTTTACGAACAGCAACCACCGGGGAAAAATTACTCGTTGACTTCTTTCCAATCCACTATCCCGTATATGTGGCAATTGAATATTTAACCTTCTTTATCGTATTACCGTTAGCAATTCAATTTATAAATCTAATGTTTTCATTGGTTATCCCTAAATGGATTATTAAATCTATTTCCATAATAAGTATATTTTTTTCCCTGATTACACTCTTTACGGAAACAAGAATTTATTCGAATCTGATTAATATCTATTTGCCTCTGTTCATAATAGAGCTTATTGCCGCATACGCATTAGTATCCTTTGCAGTGCATAAGAAAAAAGAGAATGCTAAAATGATCCTGATTGGGTTTACTGTAATGTTAATTTCCACTGTGAATGATATTCTAAATACAACTGAGGTCATTCATACAAGCTACATAGCTCATTACGGATTGGTATGTGTTGTTTTTATCCAGTCTTTGTTTTTACTTATGCGATTTGTAAAAGCATTTAAAGATAACGAAATTCTCAGTGCAGACTTAAAAAAAATGAATGAAGAATTGGAGTCTCGCATCATCCTACGAACCAAAGAAATCATGGACGAAAAAATTATAGCAATTAAAGCAAATGAACTAAAAGACAAATTCATTTCTCTATTGTCCCATGATCTGAGATCGCCTATCGGGAATGCTAAGATGTTAATTGAAAGCTCCATCGAATCAGACAATGAATCCGAAAAAGAATTATCTAGGAGCTACTTAGGGTTAGCCGTAAATTCAATAAATAATGCACTCGAGATGACGCAGAAAATTTTACAATTTAGCCAGACAAATTCAGGGAATATAGAACTAAATATTCAGGTCTGTTACCCTGTTAGGATAGTTGATAAAATTTTTAATATTATGCTTAGCAGAATAAGAGAAAAGAAAATCCAACTACTCAACTTTGTGCCTGATGATGAGAAAATAGAAACAGACGAGGCACTACTCCAAGAAATTATTTTGAATTTAGTTTCCAACTCTATTAAATTCTCACGACCTGGCGATTTTATTTCTATTCGCTCCGAAATTAAGGACAGTAAATACAAAATCTTTGTTAAAGATACCGGAGTTGGAATACCCGAAAGTGTCAGGGCAAATCTATTCTCACACATTATAAAAACAAGCTCGATTGGAACTGCAGGAGAAGCAGGGACTGGATTAGGACTTCCCCTTTGTCGGGATATTGCAAAAATGCTAAAAGGAGAAATTCTTTTAACTGAAAATGTCACCGATGGAACAGAGATTACTGTTACTTTGCCGTTATCTTTCACAAAGGCAAATATTAAATAGCCTCACCTAATCTAACCCTCCAAGCCCTCTTTCAGTGCATTACTTAAAACTTTAATTTCATTCGAAAGACTTCTATCTTTACCTAGAAAGGGAGAAATTTTTCGTATTTGTTTTACAATACGAATTGAATTTTGGCTAAAACCACTATTATCTGCAAATCCTTTCTTGAGTTCAAATGCCTGTGCCATCACTAGCGATTCAATCGCCAGAATATCAAAGACTCTGTCGATACACTCGGATGTCTTAAGTGCTGCAATAGTTCCCATGCTAACAACATCCTGGTTATTAGCGTTAGTCGAAATAGACTGGATTGAAGATGGAGTAGCATTACATTTAATCCAGGCAAGCACTGCGGTTGCCGTTACTTGTGCACCCATAAAACCACTTTGTAGTCCATTTCTATCTCCTTGCAAAAATGGAGGCAAATTATGATTTAACTTTGAATCTGTAATTCTTGCAATCTTTCGCTCTGAATGAATAGCCAGATTCGTAATAGCATTATATAGATTATCCGCAGCAAGAGCAATTGAATGTCCTTGAAAATTCCCACCGTGGAGCACAATTTCCTCTGGTAGCACAAATATTGGATTATCCGTTACAGAATTTAATTCAATGGTCACAATACCATTATGCGACTCTATAACATCTGCCACCGCTCCTAAAATTTGCGGAATACACCTTATAGAATAAGCATCCTGTAAAAGTTCATTCTCATAGGAAATTTCTGTTGTTAAATTGATTTGCTTTTTTCTATGAAATCTAGAACTACCTCCGGCTCTATCTTGAAAAATTTTTATAACTTGTTTCATTCCCGCGTGAGGTTTAAGAACACCGATCATAGAATCAAAGGCTTCTTCTTTCGCCTCCATTATTTCCGCATATAGCAAAGATAAGGAGATTGCTATATCCAAAACTCTCTGCGATAAAATACCATTAACCGCTGAGATTCCAGTCATCACAGAAGTTCCATTCACAAGCGCCAGTCCATCTTTAGGTCCTAGGTCTAACGGTTTTAATTTACACTTTTTGATTACTGTTTTTGCAGATTTTCTTTTTCCCTGATATATTACATCAGATTCACCCATCAGGACAAGCGTCATATGAGCTAATGGCGTTAAATCTCCACTTGCCCCTACCGTTCCAAGCTTAGGGATAATGGGTAATATTTCTAGATTAAAGAAATCAACGAGTGTTTGAAATGAATTGAGGCTAATAGCAGAATACCCTTTAGTTAGGCAAATAATTCTTGCAAGCATAAGAGCTTTTACATGAATTATAGAAAGTGGCTCACCTACTCCTGTAGCAAGGTGGTAGATTAAATTTTTTTGTAGTTCTTTTGCATTTTCAGGCGGAATATGAGTAGTAGCCAGTGGTCCGTAACCAGTATTAATTCCATAAAGCAAAACTTTTTGTTTGAGTAATTTTGAAAGAAATTTTTCAGACGCTTGCATTCTCTCATTGCAATCACTTCCTAATTGAACCTGTAATTTATTATCTAAAATAAAACCAAATTCTTTTAGGGTAATACTTTTATTTTTTATAGTATAATACTGTTTCGGAATACGATTTTCTATCGTTCTTTTATCCGTATTCATCTGTGTTCACGCATTCGACAAGGCTCAGCGCAAGTCGGTGGCACTCTTTATTTTTCCCTCTAGAACAATCTTCTCTACAACTTCAGGGAAGCAGGATTTAGATAAGTGGCTTGTATCAGAGAAATAATTGCATTCTAAAGAGCCCGGTTTTTCAAAATCATAAAAAGGAATAGAATGCTCGCCAGCTAACTTCTTAACTTCGGCTAACCATTGTTCTTCCCCCTTGGTAAATTTCACAGTGTCCAGTTTAAGTTGCTCATGTGTGCGTGGGCGATAGAGAACAAGATTTATATTTTTTTGCTTTGCTTCTCGCAATACTTTCTTAAATAAATTATCCGATGTTAAATCCGTTTGAAAGCTCTGGAAAAAAGACTGTATCACCCATTGAGTATATTTGTGATTAATCTCTATTTGCTCTTTTGATTCTTCACCTTCTTTGACACCATGCATCCAACCAGCATTTTTATTTTCTCTCATCTCCATGAGCTTCTTAGCATTAATCACAAAATCTAAAGTTGCATTTACATCTTGATCAGAATTTCCACCAGAGCGAATTAAACTCTTCCAACTAATGTTGGATTTATTCAGCACAAAAAATAAACTAGAAATATATTCAATCTTATCCTTATTCGATAATTCTCGATAGATCTCAAAGAAATCTTCTAGCGCAAAATCATAAATATCCTTCTTATCTCTAAACACATTATTCTTATTAAAAGAAATATAATTGATTTCTAAAATTAGCATTTTAGGGCGCGGATGTGTTTTTAATAAATGAGAATAAATCTGGTAGATGTGGATAAACGGCGCTGCTCTAACCGTCCAGGATGTAACAGGAACTTTTGCAAGTGCTGCTGGATTTTTTATATAAGGATTTTTATCAAACAAAGTCTTGTTCAGATTCGCATATTCCACACTTCTAGAAGTTCCCATAAAAAGAACGGTTTCCTTTTCAACTTCATCCGAAGTTTTACCGAGTTCTTTTTTATATTTATCTATATGCTCTGTATATAATTTATCCAAAAGGGAATTTAACACCTCATAGGAATTTACGTAGTTTTGGACTACAAGTTTGCGAACCTGCGGAATTAGAAAAATTTTATCAAATAAAAAAAGGAAAATGAGAAGTATGAGTGGAAAGTATTTTAGTTTCATTGGTAGCCTTACGCGCAGTATGCGCCAACACTTCTGTGTTGGATTGTTATTTTCAAATTCATTTTTACACTGTATCCCATTTTAGCTCAATCCTTTCAGAATTGAAAGTAAAAGAATTGAACTTGTCTATTAGAAAGGGCTGTCATCATAAATAGAAATATGATGGAACTGAGGACGATTGCGGTTACTGGCTTTTTGACTCTGGCAACAAGAATAGATGGATTATACTCAATCGCATGTAAAATAAAAAATAAAAGCGTCAGGTAAGCAAATTCTTCATATAAAATCTTTTCGCCACTTACATACAATACTGCATTTTTAATCATGAAAGCCAGATCAGATAAGGTAGAGACTCGAAAAATGTCTGCCAATAAACACCAGAATAATCCTAAGACGACCCACCTAAAGGTAATGGCAAACTTAGTCTTACTGTCTGTCCAAAATTTGAATCGATTCAGTAAATTTCGTTCTAGCATCATGGAAAATCCAATGACAAGTCCCCATACAACATAATTCCAATTAGCCCCGTGCCATACTCCAGCAATAAACATAGTAATAAAATTATTCAAATCAGTCCGAAAACTAGATCCTTTACTGCCACCGAGAGGAAAATAAATATAATCCCTCAAAAAACTGGACAGAGTTATATGCCATCTCGACCACATTTCTCGAAAGCTCTGAGAGAAAAAAGGTCCTACAAAATTCTTAGGTAATTCAAATCCGAGTAATTTTCCGCAGCCTCTTGCAATATCACTGTATCCAGAAAAATCTCCCCAGAGTTGAAAGAAAAAACCAAGTAGAGCGCATGACAATGCTTTGCCGGAATAAACAGATGGATTTGCAAAGACTGGATCGAGTAGCCTTGCAATAGAATCAGCAAGGACTACTTTCTTTAATAGTCCAAACCCGATAAGACCGATCCCCTGCACAATCTGCTCATCAGATAGACTTCTTTTTGAATTAAGCTGTGGCATAAATTCTTTTGCCCGTAAAATAGGTCCTGCTAGTTGTTGGGGAAAAAATAAAACAAATATACTAAAATCTAAATAGGAAGTCTTTTCTGTAATATGCCCCCTGTAATAATCTACTAAATAGGCAATGATCTGGAATGTATAAAAACTAATTGCAATAGGGAGAATAATATGAATTTTCCCTATTGTAGTTGCTTTAAGATCTGGCTCACCGATAAAAATTCCCAATATCTCTGCTAAAAAATAGAAGTATTTAAAGAAAGCAATATTTAGAACATTTAATATAATTGCAATTGTAAGTGGAAGTTTTTTCTCTACCTGTGTCGCACAACGTTCCATCCATTGCAAGAAAATAAAATTAACTGTTATTACAATTAGGAAGTGAATTAGAAATTTCGGAATGACTGAATCAAAGCTGATGAAGTCCCAACTTCCATAGAAAATAATTGAGCTAACAAATAAAATAGGTTTTCGAAACTTCTCAGATGTATTGTGATAGAGTAAGTAAACTACCACAAAAAAAAATAAGAATAGAAAGGAATTAAAAAGCATTATATCACCTTGCGTGTCGTTTTTTTAATTCATCTTCGATTTTGGATAATGGAATATTCTTTTCTACAAGTAGAACTTGTAAATGAAAAAGTAAATCGGCAACTTCATGAACAAGCTCGGGTTCGTCAGTATTCTTTGCAGCTATAATTACTTCGCCCGCCTCTTCCCCAATTTTTTTTAAAATTCGATCAATTCCTTTTTTAAAAAGATCGGCGGTATAAGATTTTTCTGGAAGTTCTTTCTTTCTTTGTTTTAATAATTCTTCTAATTCTTCTAAAAATTTCATCTGGTTAGTAAGATTCCTTTTTTTACTCTAGTAATTCCCGATTCATCGGAGACTTTTTTTCTGTTTCTTTTTAAAATCAAATCTCTAATGTAGTAGATGTTACTTACAAAGAGGTATTTTCCATGATTCGAATTATCCCTATTTTTCTCACTCTATTTTTTACCTTTCCTATGCTTGCACAAACAAAATGGTTAACCTCACTAGACAAAGCTCTCGCAAAAGCACAAGAAGAAAATAAACCTGTGATTATTGACTTATATACAGACTGGTGTTTATATTGTAAAGACCTCGAAAATAAAATATTTCCAGCAAAGGAAGTTGCCCTCGAATTAGAAAAATTTGTAGCAGTTCGAATCAACGGAGATGAATCAAGAGACATCGTAACAAAATATTCCGTTCGCGGTTATCCTACCATTTTACTTTTGGATAAAAATGGAAACTTCATAGATAAGATAACCGGCTTACCGAATAACGAGCTATTAGTCACTAAGTTACAAGAAGCTTTTATCAAAAAAGATATTGAAACGGGTCTCCTTTCTGAGCAAAAAGAATCTCCGGATAGCGTTCTATCTAATTATAACTTGGGACTTTTTTATTATAGAAATGGAAATTTCAAAAATTCCTCTGAATATTTCTTGAAGTCTTACAATTCAAAAGGAAAAGAAGACCAAGATAAAAAACCAGAAGCGTTGTTTCTGCTTGGGCTCATTCAAATCCAGGAGAAAAAATTTCCAGAAGCGATTTCAATTTGGAATAGCTATATAGAAAAATACCCTGAGAACAAAAAAGGATCTGTATTTTATTGTAGAGGTATATCCTATTATTTCGCTGGGAAAAAACAAGAGGCTAAGGAAGATTTGCTCAAAGCAAAAGATTTATCTACCAATAAAGATCAACTGGAAAAAATAAATCTATTCTTATCTGAATTAGAAATCTAAATATCCCCGTATTGCACTTTCACCATGATAGCATTCATCTTATCGAGTTCTTCTTCGGGGATGAATGCTTCGAGTTCTCCAATCATACCTGAGATGAATGCTGATTGCATCACACTTACAATATCTGCCTCTCCATGCATTACCATATTATAATTGTTAATCATATTATGGCGAATCCATTCTGTTCTAAGCTCAAACCAAAAATTTCGAATCGCATAATGGATTTCTTCTAATTCAGAATCTCTGTGAATAGAAATGATTGCGCCTAACGCACGATTCTTCATTTTCGTATTGTATTTCAGTTGAAGAACTTGCTTCTCTGTTAACTCAGGGTTATCCTGAATTAAGTTTTGAATTATGGAAGGATCCCTATACCTATCGTACAGGGCTTTTAGTTTTTTTATTTCGTCTAGCAATGATTACTTCTTTTTTACAAAAATCCAGTTAGTAGAGGATGCCTGGTCACGGTAGAGTTGAATGATTACATTGGTAGGTTTCATTTTGTAAGTGAATACATAGTTAAAGGATACATCTAAGTGTCCGCTCGCCACTCCATCTTTAAATTTTCCGTAGAACAAACGATTATTTGTGCAAATCGCTACCTGCGTAAAAAAATTCTTTCCTTCTGCAGTTGCAACGGGAACTCCTGCAAGCTCTGACTCATAACGGTTATAAAGTAAAATTTGCCCCTGGTCATCCACTTTCACGATACCGAAATTTGCAGCGTCCGCCTGGTCACGTGAGAGATAACCTAAATTGTATAAAATTCCTTTTGCAAAATCTTCCATTTTTATTTTTCTTCCTTAGTTTGTTCTGATTGTTTAATTTCTTTTTCGCTATATAAAGATTTCAATTGTTCTTCCATTCCCTTTGCAAGTTTCACAAGATCCCCAATAGAGTAAACGCCTTCGAACGAAAGAATCGCCTCTTCTTTTTCCTGGTATAAATCTTCCACTTGATCTTCTAAAGATTGAATGTAAGCGGCTAATTGTTTTATATCTGTCGCCTTGGCTAGAAATGGTTCAATATCTGCATAGACAGATTCTAATTGTTCTGTGACATTTTTCGAGTAACCTACAAGACTTTGCACATCAGTAGTGCCTGGAACACTCTCGGCAATATATTCATTCATCCAATACACAGGCGAATTTTGTGCCTTTAATTTCTCAAGCTTCATTCTTTCGGAAATAGGGAAATGAGTTTCCAGTTCTTTATTCGTATATAACATAGCTTAACGTTTATAAGTAAGACTGTTTTTTTTTCAAGCTAATTTTAAAATTTAAGGGAATCTACTTAAATAAAAATCTTATTATTACAACTTAAATCCGTTAACAATAGTAAGAAGTCCATCTGACTGAGTCTTTAAATTATCAGAAAGTTCTTTTAATTCTTTTGATTCTGCCAGTAGAGATTGAAAAGAAACAGTAAATTCCTCTACAGATGAAAGCATTTTACTAGTAACTTTTTTTTCTTCACTCACATTCTCGATTACCATTTCTAGAAAATCGGCAAGGGCTTTTGAGTTCTTAGAAATCTTTATGGTATTGTCTTCTTGCTTAACTATCTGGACATTTATTTTTTGAGTAGAAGACTGAACTTTCTGGACATTATGAATTAGTTTTTTTAAACTTTCGGAAGAATCATTTACACACGAATAACCGTAATTAACCGTCTTGATAGTATCATGAATTAATGATTTTACTTCTTTCACACTTGTCATTGTTTTCTCGGCGAGCTTTGTTACTTCCATGGCTACTACTGCGAAACCTCTACCGTATTCTCCAGCGCGGGCGGCTTCGATACTTGCATTTAGAGAAAGCAAATTAGTCTGATCAGAAATCTCGGAGATAATCGATGTAAACTCCGTAATCTTATTTGTCTTTACTTTGATCTGCTCCATAGCAGACATGGCATCGCTGATATTTTTCTCGCCAATTTTTCCTTCATCGAAAGACATCTTCGCAATATTAGAAAGATCATCCATTCCATTTAAAATTTTTGTACCTGACTTCGCGAGGTCTTCTAAATTTGTATCTATGTTCTTAAAAGAAGAAGCAGAACTTTCAAAGTTTACGCTAATCAAGTCGAGGGACGCATTCATCTCTTCCAATCCCTGTGCGACTTCGCGAGATGCCTTTGATTGTGTATCCACTGATTTTGTTAAGACCGTAGCGGACTTGCTAAATGTTTTTCCCTCTTCGCCAATTTGCTCACCTGTAAATTTAATAGAAGTAAGAATTCCACTAAAGCCTAAAATTACATTATCTATCGACTTACTAATTTTTCCGATTTCATCATCACGCTTTGACTCAAGCAAATCAACTTGTAAATTATTTTCTGCAACTTTTGACAGCAAATCAGAAATAGCCTCTACAGGAAGAAATGTTCGGGTCAACACTCTGTAAACCGCTCCAATGCATAGAACGCTTACAATGATAAAGCTTAAACCGATTTTTATTATAAAAGAAAAAAGATAATCTTCTTTGCCACCTAAAAGACTATGCAAATTGTGAACCTCTGCAATCGAGACAATAGAAAGAAACGTAAACCCTAACAACAAAGCCAGGGAAACAACGACTAGAATTTTGAACTTAGCACTTAGCGACTTATAAAATGACATGGGTAAATTCTAGCTTTCTACCATTTAATGCAAGCACATTATATAAAATAATCTAACGGACTTTGAATAGAATCAATTAACTTGCCAAATCGTTCATCTACTTGCTTCACAACTTTCGGGTCAGGTGTCAATACGGGCGGATACCAATCCTTTAATCTACAATCAATGACGATTGGGTTCTTATACGCAATATGATTTCGAGTGACAGTATAATTTCCAGACACATCACCTGCCGGTTCAAAGCGAGTAAATATATTCCAAATAAAATCATGATCGGACTTACATGCATCTTTCGCATCATCAACAAGGAATACAAAAAGAAATTTTTGAATAGAGTCTTCTTTTAGCAACGTTTCAAGTGCCTTGTCACCTGCCTTATACTTTGGACCGGATACAACTAAGGCGCCGGGGCAAAATACAGTTGGCGAATGGAAATTTTTATTCTTAATTTTTCCAGTAAAAGAGGGGATAAGATTATTTTTCTTCTCACCAATTCCTAATAAGATTAGCTTACTACCGGAGTTTACTTTTGGTCCGGTATAATCAAGAGTATCCTGTGAGATGTTTGAAAAAATATGAACATCTGTTTGCAGATTGATTCGCTCTAAGATAGTAATAAAAGTTTTCTTAAAATCTTTTAGATTGATGATTTCATTTGTAACTAGTAAGCACTTAGATAAAGAAAGATGCCCCTCTCCTAAAATGCGAAGTGCTGCTGTAAATGCTTCTTTATGATAACGCTCCTTCACTACTGTAGCGGCTAACGCGTGAACGCCGGACTCTTCATACGCCCAGACAGAAATTGCTTTAGGCATAACAAGTGGAAACATGGGAGAAAGTAAATCCTGTAAAAACTCGGCAATGAAATGATCTTCCTGCGGAGGTCTACCAACTACCGTTGCGGGCCAGATAGCATCTTTACGATGATGAATAGAATGCACTTTCATAATAGGATAATCGTGCTCGAGCGCATAATAGCCGTAATGGTCTCCAAAAGGTCCTTCCGGGTGCCTTACAAAAGGCGGAATTTCTCCAATAAGTAGAAAATCTGAATCGGATACTATCGGTAAGCTGCTAAATTTTTTATTGCGGGTAATTTTTAATCTTTCCCCTAAAAGAAGTGATGCAATAATTAATTCACTCAATTCTTCTGGCATTGGAGCAACAGCGGCTAACGTCATAGCTGGAGGTCCGCCTACATAGATATGACAGGGAAGACTCATATTCTTTTCTTCTGCTTCGAAATGATGAAATCCACCGCCCCTGTGAATTTGAATATGCATTCCAGTTGTATTACTATCATGAAACTGAATTCGATACATTCCAAGATTTCCTTTTCCATTGACGGGACTTTCTGTATACACAAGAGGCAAAGTAATAAAACGTCCCGCATCCATAGGCCAGGATTTAAGAGCGGGTAATTGCATTATATCCACAGGAGTAATACTGTTATCCATTACGCGAGGAGAACTTTCCTTTTTTAATCCAACCTTTAATGCTTCAAACGCAAGATGCCTTGCTTCCCAAATTTTCTTAGGAGTTGGCGGCATAATGTTTTGTGCGGTATGCGCAATCTTACGAATCAAATCAACAGGACGCGAGCCAAATGCAATATGAATTCGACGCGCAGAGCCATACAGGTTAGTAGCCACAGGAAACTTAGAGCCAAGCACATTGGTAAATAAAAGCGCGGGTCCACGTCTTGCGACTATTCGCCGTTGTATCTCAGCGATTTCTAAATTCGGATCAACCGAATCTTCAATGACTAAAAGTTCTTTTTCTTTTTTTAATTCTTCTATAAATTCGCGAGTGGAGTGAAGGGGTTTATGGTTCATAGCTTTCCTGCAATGGACGAAGGAAATTCCGACTTCAAATCTTCTTTCTTAATCCATTTCCATTCTATTTCTACAGAGGGAAGTTTAGAAGAAAGAATTTTTTCTAGGATTTCTAAATTTTTCTTATCTAGTTTATGAGTGGCTTGAAATAATTCTATGTCATGGTGGGTAATACTATGTTTACCTGTTTTCGTCCATTCTAAATTTTCTTGCATACTTTGTAAAAATTTTCCAAACTCAGAATGGTCTTCATAACTAGTAGGTAACTTACTTCCTTCAATTAAAAAGGGAAGAGTAAAAATAGTTTTAAAAAATCGTCGATGTTTGTATTTAACAACGAGTATGCGCTCATCTTTTTCTAAAAATAAAAATTTTAACTTGATTGGAAGTTTGGTTTTTTCTTTTCCCATGATTGGAAGCTCAGACTGTTTTCCTGTTTCAAAGGCAAGACAACCTTTTTGAATAGGACAAAGCATACAAAGCGGTGCTTGCAAACAAACCATTGCCCCTAGTTCCATCATCGCCTGATTATGATCGCCTGGTTTTTTAGAATTCAAAAAAGTATCGGCTAATTCCTGTAAGGCTTTATAGGAAGCAGGAATAGAAATATTTTCCTTAAATAAAAAATACCTTGCGAGAACTCGCTTCACATTCCCATCCAATACCGCAAACTCTTTATTATACGCTATTGAAAGAACCGCGCGGGCTGTATAAGGTCCGACTCCTGGAACCGACAAAGCATCTTCAAGACTATCAGGAAATTTAGAGTTAAAATTCTCCTTTAAATACACTGCACCTTTTCGTAGATTGATTGCGCGTGAATAATACCCAAGACCTTTCCAGTATTGAATCACTTCTTCCTCGGCGGACTCAGCAAGGCTTGTAATATTTGGGAAACGTAAAATAAATTTTTCGTAAGAAGGAAGCATAGCGGCAACTCTTGTTTGCTGCAACATCACTTCACTAATCCAAATTTTATACGGGTCCTTGTTTTCACGAAATGGAAGTTTACGTTGGTTTTTGTAAAACCATTGGAGTAGTTTATCTTGGTTCGTCATAGTTATTATTTGCCACTTCCAACATTCACCTTACGCAAAGTAATAAAACTATAAAATCTTTAATAAAATTAAAAATATTAGATAAATCTAATGTATCAATAGCCCGCGGCAGCGAACCCACCGTTAGGTGTGACCCCACTTTCAGCGCTGGGCACGCTGGTCACTCACCTTACAGTGTGTTATTCAATCTTTCGAATCTTATGATTCAAAGTATCTGCGACATACAATGCATTGCCGACAAAAGCCATAGCCCTGGGCAAATTAAAGGAAGCACTCGTACCAGTTCCATCGGAAGACCCGGCACTTCCTGAACCAACAAAGATTGCCCCAGTTCCTGTTTCGATATTATATTTATAAATGCTATGCCCTGTATTTTCCGAAATATAAATATATTTTCCATAAATCGCACTGGCATACGGATTTGTTAAATTAATAAAATTAGTAACATTACCTCCAGAATTTGTATCAATTTTTCTTATATTATTATTGGCGGAATCTGTTAGAAAAATATAATCCTTATAAAAGGTAAGACTTACAATATCCTGACTAAAAGAAGAGCTGAGTAAAGAACTATTAATGTTTCCACCGGGAGGGCATGAACTACCACCACCCGCATGCGTTGTCACAACAGCACTCGTCGTAATTTTTCGCACGATACAATTGTCTTCATCGGAAAGATAAAAATCTGTTCCATTAAAAATCATATAATCAGGCGCGTTAAATCTTGCCGCCGTACCCATTGCATTGGTAAGTCCGGATATGGCGGATAACGCTCCCACAAAGGTGATCACTACTCCTGTTGATGGATTGATAAGTCTTACTGCATGATTATCCCTGTCTACCACGTAAAGACTTGTCCCATCAGTAGTAAGCCCCCGCGGATTTGCAAATTGGGCTGAAACTCCTGTTGCGTTCGCATAACCGCTAGTAGACCCTGCAAGCGTGCTTACGGTCTCGGTGCTTAAATCCAATTTACGAATCCGGTTGTTGGCGGAATCCGCAATATAGATTGCATTTCCGATTGCTGTGATTCCCTGGGGTTGATTGAATGTGGAAGTCAAAAAAGTTCCATTTGCAGATCCAGAGCTTCCTGTTCCGGCAAGAGTAGTTACAATTCCAGTAGGACCGGTAGAGCAACTAACGGTTCCAGAAATATTGGGGTCCATCTGAACACAGAAGGTAGGGAATAATACCTTGTTATTCACTGAATCCTTTGCGATTATATCCACACGATAAAATTGAAATGGTTCCAGTCCGGTAATCGTGTAAGAAGATATATTAGAAGTATAATCTAGCTTTAGTGTGCCGTTAGTTTCCACTTGATCGATAGAAGTCCAATTGTCCGGATACGAAGCATATATTTTATAATAGATTGTTCCACTCATTCCAGAAGGAGGAGTAAGATTTAAACTGAGTTGGTTGTATGTTTTAGAACCAAGGGATATGGAACCAGCGGCAACGGTTGGCGTAGCCGCTGTTGTTGTAGTTGAAGTATTTGTAGTCGGCTTAGATAAACCAATTGCGGTTAATGTACTAGATGGGTTTTGCATATCGAATGGACTTCTCTTTGCCTTTAAACAATTCGCACACCAAAATATAAAAATCAGAATTACAATTGACCGCATAAAATAATTATTAATTAATCTAATTTTTCATCAACCCGAAAAGAAAGCCCTGTAAGAAATTATTTCTATCGTTTGATTATACTATGGCAGTGAAATTTCTCTTCCACATACTAAACGTAATTCTATCCATCGCACTATCTTTCACAAATTCTTTAAACTCTTCCTCTGTCATTTCGAAAAATTCATTTTTAGTAAATATTTTAAATTCTTCTCGGAGTTTGAATTCTTCGTTTAGCGTATAGACTTCTCGCTTCTTCGCTTTCACTCGGTTCCAGGGACATACTTCCTGACAAATATCGCAACCATACACCCAATTGCCATTAGCCACAGAACCAGAAAATGTTTCACTTCTGTCTTCAATCGTATGATGCGAAATGCATTTACCTGCGTCGATTTTATAAGGTTCAAAGAGCGCGCCGGTCGGACAAGCATCGAGACAGGCTCTACAAGTTCCACATCTATCTGTAACGGGTTTATTGGCTAATAGCTGTAAGTCAGTAAGGATCACAGATAGAAAAAAATAAGAGCCCAGATCTTCGTTAATGATATTCGTATGTTTTCCCTGCCAGCCAATTCCTGCTTCACGGGCAAAAACTTTTTCAGGAACAGGAAGGGAATCTACTCCTTGTCGAAATTTATTTTCCGGAAAACTCTCTCGTAAGTATTTAAGTAAAGGCTCTGTCCTTTTTCTTAAAACAATATGGTAGTCTTTCCCTGTCGCATAACGCGAAATCTGAAAGTCTTTATTAGCGAATACTTCTTCGTAGTCTCTATCCTGATAAAGGCATCCTAAAACAATCACCGAGCGCGGAGTAAATCCTAAGTTGTTTAGATTGAGCCGTAGGTCTTGGTTACGCGCATACCATTCCATTTTTCCGGCTAATCCTTGTTCTACCCACGAAAGGATATTTTCTTTATCTCGCCTTGGCACGACAGCATCAGCTACGCCAAATAAGGAGAAGCCGCAATCGAGGGCTTTGGATTTGATTTGGGGGAGGTCAGGGTTCATACTTTTTTGCCATACTTCGACTTTGCTCAGCACAGGCGCCGGCACAGAGACATAGAGGTAATGAGTTTATAAATGATTAATACGGTAAATCAATTTTATTGTCTAGTAAAACTTTTTCATAAACATTTAAAATAGCTTTAAATCTACTTTCCAAATCATCAATTTCTTCCAAAAATTCCATTGATTGATTTGGATCAGCTTTCTTTTTTACCCTCTGAATATCTTTATAAATAGAATAAAAAGTATCTCCTTGAAGAACAATACTCGGAAATTTTCTGGTGGATAACTGAACGATAAATAAATTACTAGATTCATAAAGTGGATTTATTTCGATATGGCTCATGCAATCGAACCTACCTAATTCGAAGAAATAAGCCAGCGAATTTCATTTATTAAAATTCCCGGTTACGAAAGATAATATTTCACCGGAATGTAAATCGACGATCTTTGCACTGAAAATATTATTTTGAAAGTCAATGACCATCATTAAATTAGCTTCTTTCAAAGTGCCTATTTTCATTGATTCATCTGCATCGACTAATCCCTGTAAGCTGAGTGATTTTTCTTTTAATAAAGTTTCTAAATGTTCTCGCTCAATCAATCGAAATAGTTTACTTTCAAAGACTTGGTTAGTTGCAAGATTGTAAAGAAGGCGATGGACTTTTTGAATTTCTTCATCGCTTTCAATGCCTTTGTATTTTTTTAGGATAATAAAAATAGTTCGATTACTTTTTCCTTTATAATTTTTAATCAGAGTGCTTAGGAGCAAATTAATATCATCCTCTACTTTAGGATTATAATTTACGTTATACGATAACCGTTCCACTTTTTTCTCTAAGTCTTTTTCCTTTTCTAAATAAAATGTTTGATCCTCAGCCGGTCCTTTTGCCCAAATTAATGAAACATAAAATGTCATTCCAAAAAGAAAAATATTTACGGGCTTCCATTCCAAATTGAGATAATTTTTTTTGATACTCTTGTCGCCCATTTTAAATTCTACTTCATGCATTTGACTCATCTGATTCGATGCAGTAAAATACACAGGGGATTTTCCAACATACGTTGAATTATAATACACATCGTAACCTTCTGTGGGTAATTTCCCCCAATCAGGGAAATTACCCATTGACAAAATAGAATTTTCCCGCGATAATAAAACCATGAGACTAATTCAAATAATCCTTTTGGTTCTAACATTTAACAACTGTAGACATTACTTCGTCCGAGATGCGGCTAAGTATAATTTAACGCAAGAAGAAGAAAATATTTTAATGAGTAAGAAGATTGGAGTCGTTGGGTTTCATCCGTTTTATAAGCATGGAATGCAATCATGTTGCGACAATTCAAATCCACAGTTACTGAGTAATAACCTCATGCGTATGTTACAATTCGTATACGAAAAAAATAATTCCGAAGATATGAAGTTTGACCCAAACTACTTTGTTACAGGTAAAGGAAGATATAGAAGAGAATTGAGATTATCCGATCAAGATACAGAAAAAGAATTTTTAAAAATCGGAGTCCGATTAGATAGTAAGGGTAAAACAAAACCAGATACAACCATTCCTGAAACTAATTTGCGTTTATTCTTAAAAACATATCTAGAAGGAGTGCAACATCTCGGCTATAGAGAAGTTGTAAATCTAATTGACTTCTCAGATAAAAATAAAATCTATTTAAAGAAAAATGATTTCGATTATTGGATAATTGGATTTCACTCTCCAATTACTTCAGATATAAACTTAAAAAGCCTATTATCTTTTGTTCCATTCATCTATACTCTTGGAATATTTCCACTATGGAAAGATGAAAATATTAATACTAACATTTGGATTCTCGATAAAAACTTATTTTTATTAAAAGAGTTAGAATTTAAAAACGAATATACTTTCTTTGCCGCGTCTTGGGTATTTTGGCAGGATCAAAACACAAGTGGATTGCTAATAAATTATAGCCCTAACTATATTTACGAACCAGACCTAAAAGAATTCCAAAAAGAACTCGTGAAGATAATAAAAGAAAACTAAACTAATCTGAGTTGATGAAAAAAATAAATCATTTACTGAGCAGATTAATGCGTCATCCCCGAAATCCCTTATCGGGGATCTCAAGTAATGGCAAATTACTCTTAGAACTAGAGATTCCCAATAGAAAATTTTGGGAATGACAAATTAAACCACTATCATCAATTTTTTAAATTCCGCCTATCGAATTCACGTTAAACTAAATTGAATATCGAATCTTTTATCGGTGTCCTCGGTGTTCATTCCACCCTTCGCTCCAAGTATTCGCGACCTTCGCCTTCGCCTGGTAATCTTGAAACAATTTTCAAATAGAAATATTTCCCTATTTTAAAAAAATGACAAGTGTATGAAAGAAGATAAGAAACAAGAAAACCCTTACTCAAAAACAGTCATTTTGCCGACCACAGAATTCCCGATGAAAGCGGATCTTTCGAAACGTGAGCCTGCGACTATCGCAAAGTGGAAGAAAGAAAAACTTTTTACCAAGATGCGGGAATCGCGCGATGCGGCTAAGACCTATGTGCTGCACGACGGTCCTCCGTATGCCAATGGGAATTTCCATGTGGGACATTCTTTAAATAAAATTCTAAAAGACATCATTGTAAAATCAAAACACCTCGCGGGCTTTCATACAGATATTATTCCAGGCTGGGATTGTCATGGTCTTCCAATTGAAGTGCAAGTTTTAAAAAATCTAGGAAAGGATGCACCTAATACAAGTCCGACCGAGCTTAGAAAAAAATGCCGCGAGTATGCAAATGAATTTGTAGGTAAACAAAGCGAAGACTTGAGTCGCTTTTTATGTTTCTTCGATGAAGATAGAAAGTATCTCACGATGAGCCCTGACTACGAAGCAAAGATCATCGAAGTCTTCGGAGACTTATTTAGCAACGGGTATGTTTACAAAGGCAAAAAGCCGGTTTATTGGTGTATTGCGCTCGGCACTGCACACGCTGAGGCTGAAATAGAGTATGCGAATCACACATCTCCTTCTATCTATGTAAAATTTCAAGTGATTGGAGAGGCTAATACAAGTTGTCTCATCTGGACAACTACTCCCTGGACTCTTCCGGCAAACTTAGCAATTTGTTTTAACAAAGACATCGAATACTCCGTGTATTCCTCCGAGTCTCATGGCAAACTCATATTAGCCGATGGACTAAAAGAATCCGTAGAAGCAAAATGTGAAATCAAGTTAGAAAAAGTAAAATCCATTTCTTCAGATGAATTATCTAAATTAAAATTCCAACATCCATTTATCGACAGGGTTTCGATTCCTTTGTTTGGAAATCACGTAACTCTAGAAGCGGGAACTGGTTGTGTGCACACTGCACCCGGTCATGGTATGGATGACTATAAAGTAGGACTTGCTGCAGGGCTTGAGCCTTTTAGTCCAGTAGATGATCGCGGAAAGTATACGCATGAGTTTGCGCTCATGGAAGGTGTGCAAGTATTTGAAGCAAATCCTAAAATTGTAGAACTATTGAAAGAAAAAAATGCGTTAGTTCATTACTCGACATTTGAGCACCAGTATCCACATAGCTGGAGAAGTAAAAAGCCTTTAATCTTTAGAGCAACTCCGCAGTGGTTCTTTAAGATTGACGAAAAGGATTTACGAAAAAATTCTCTAGAAGCAATCGACAAAGTGAAATGGGTTCCCGATTGGGGAATCACCCGTATCCGCTCGATGGTTGAAAACCGTCCAGATTGGTGTTTGTCTCGCCAGAGAAATTGGGGAGTTCCAATTCCGGCGTTTCGATTGGCTAATGGCGAAACTTTCATGACTCCCGAAACCGTAAAATACTTTGTGGACATTGTAAAAAAAGAAGGTATCGAAGTCTGGTATACCCGCGAACCAAAAGACTTACTTCCGCCTAATATCAAATTGCCGTTTGGTGATGTAAAAGACGTTATCAAAGAAAATGATATTTTAGATGTTTGGTTTGACTCTGGCGTTTCTAACTTTGCGGTGCTTGATTACAAAGGAGACTCTCCTGCTGACCTTTATTTAGAAGGCTCGGATCAACATAGAGGTTGGTTTCAATCTAGTCTTTGGCCTTCGATGGCGCTGCGCGGTATTCCTCCTTTTAAAACTGTGCTTACTCATGGTTATGTGCTAGATGAAAAAGGTCATGCCATGTCTAAGTCTCTGGGTAATGTCGTTAATCCTACAACTGACATCATTAACGTTTACGGAGCTGATATTTTGCGTCTTTGGGTTTCTTCTCAGGACTTTAGAGATGATGTAAAAATCGGAAAAGAAAGCATCAAAAATGTAAGTGAGCAGTATCGCAAAATCCGAAATACCTTCCGTTATCTATTGGGAAATCTCGCCGGTCACACACAAGCGGATACTGTTCCTTATCCCGAAATGGAAGAAATCGACCAATACTACTTGGCACAGCTTTACAATCTTTCCGAAGAACTAAAGAATTCTTACGAAACTTTTCAATTCCACCAGATTTACCAAAAGGTATTGAAGTTTTGTGTAAGCGAACTTTCGCAGGATTATTTCGAAATCATTCGTGATAGAATGTATTGTGATAGAAGAGATTCTAAAACCAGACGCTCTTCTTGCACTGCGTTAGCCCTTATCCTCGAATCTCTTGTCGTACTACTTGCGCCGGTTCTTAGTTTTACAGCAGAAGAAGTCTGGGAAAGTTATGGGAAAACAACTTCGGTCTTTCTAGAAAAATTCCCAGATCTAAGTGCTTACAAAAATGAAGTCCTAATTCAAAAGTTCGAAAAAGTATTTGAGACAAAAGAACTCATCCAAAAAGCACTTGAGAACGCTCGCCAAAACGGAAAGATCGGAAAATCACTTGAAGCAAAACTTTTTGTGAGCTATAAAAATTCTTCTATCCTAGAAAAACTATTTACCCGTGAAGATTTCGAATTGTTCTATGTAATCTCGCAAGTGGAATTTGAACCGATTGGTAATTCAGTCGAACACACTCTACTGAGTTCCGCCGAAAATGAAGAATTTTTAGTGGAAGTAACCCTTCCGGCTAATCCCGAATGCCCGCGCTGCTGGCGGCATACACGTGATATCCACAAGGGTGGGTTATGTGAGAGATGTAAGGGCGCGGTGATTTAATTAGGAATGTTGAATTATGAACACGTTCGACAGGCTCAGTGGAAGTTTTGAATGGTAAGAGATGACAATATAATCAGTTAAGAAATGATTATATTGTCATTCATCTGTCACCCCCGAAATTTTTAATCGGGAATCTCAAGAAGGAAAATATATGCATATCTAAAATTTTTGAGTGGTGAAAATTAAATCTACGAGAATAATTTTCGAATTAGAATTCTGATTTTACAAGTAATGTAGCGATACATGATAAACCTATATAATGCTAAAAGTCATACTTTATTCAAATGCTATATCGTTGAATATGAAAACGCGAAAGAGGATTGGTGTCTTTTGAAAATTCTACATGAAGTTGATAACAAATTATTTGAAGCCTTTGATCCTGCCATACAAACAACGGATTTACCGATTTTGTTTGATTGGTTTAAATGTTTATCTGAAAAAAGACTTCCGCGTTATTCTTACTTAACTTTTATTGAACCTTGCATTGGCTTTGCTAATACGATAGCGAAATTTCCAATCCGAAATAAAAAAAATTCTTTCTGATGATAGTTTGAATATTTTACACAAATAGCAATCACCTAAAATCCTTCAACTTCCCAAAAAGTTCTTCCTTAGAAAGCTTTGGTTTACGAGCGAGGTAAATCGGTATATTCTGCTCTTTGGTGAAACGTCTAGAAAAGGTGCCAATTTCTGAAACTTCTTCGAAATAATCTTTCCAATCGGTAAAACGCTCTTTGCCAAGTACGATATAATTTTGAGGATTGAGGGTAATTTCATTTTGCCAGAGGAAATAACTATTGTGTCCGCTGACTACAGGAATAGATGATTTGTAATATTCGAGAGAGGCTGCGTGACCGTAGAAGTTTCCGACGATGATCGAGTTTTGTTTTTCTTGTCGAGATAAATTCTTGGTGCTTTCTTCGATGGAGTCAGCGAAATTTTTCCAATCCATTCTATCTCCGAACCATTGCGGCAAACCAGACTTTTTCCCTTTTTCGATTTCGGGGACGATTCCTAAAAAGTTTACATACTTGGAAGCTGTTTCGGGTGAAAGAATGGGTAATGATACAGGGGCAAGAGCGATTCCGACAAGTAAAATCAATACTAGTAGAATTTTTTTAAACAAAGGGTTAATCAAAATTACCCCACCAGCAAGTAGAACTGGATAAATCGCGGCAATCCTATCGGGTCTAGAAGACCTGGTGGCTAAGAGTAAAAAAAGTAAAGTAAGATAAGCAATAGCAATAAAACGAAATTCTTTTTTTCGAAAATAGAAAATGATTCCACTAATCCATATAGGAAGCGTCGCAGGATTCTGCGATAAAATTTGATCTAGAAGTATTTGGAGGTAAGGCAAGTTAATATTCTTAGAAGTTGCTCCTTTATAAAAGGCTAGTGAAGAAAAATCATTTTGGTATAACCAATATAGGTTAGGCGAAACGATGATGATAGAAGCAAAAACTCCAAGCCATAGCCACTTAGAGAATAAGTATTCTTTCCCATTTAAGAATAAAAATGGAACAGTAATTGCGAGGACGTAAACGACAAAAGTATGTTTGTTTAAAATTCCTATTCCGGCAATGATTCCGATGAGCGTTAAATACTTATTATTCTCACTCACTTTTGTTAGGAAAAAAACTAAACTCACGACAAATAAAACCTCGAACGCATTCATCGAATAAAATCCGAATAATACTTGTAAAACAGGGATCGTCATGACAGAAATAGAAGCTAGGCTAATGGAAAACGAATCTCCTTTCCATTTTTCTACCAAACTTCCAGTCAAAAACACAGTAAGACCGGCGGAAATGGCAGGAAGCAAACGAAGAGAAAAAATTGAATCTCCTGAAATGCCTAAAGCATACAAAAAGAAAACGGAAAGTGGAGGATGATCTATATAACCCGCTGCAATTCTTTTAGCACAGGCAAGGTAATAGTACTCGTCTACAAAAATTCCATACCCGCCACTAATGAGGGTAATCAGGTTTAGGCACAGAAAATAAAACAGTCCCCAAATAAGAGGAAGGTTTTTCCTGTTCATCATTTACCAACGACTCGCTTAATTTCCCTCATATTTACAGGCTGAATTACACCAAGCTCTGTAACGATAGCGGAAATATATTTTGCGGGGGTGACATCGAACGCTGGGTTTAGAGCACGGGCTTTGAGTGGAGATAAGACTCCTTTGGGCAAATAAGAGTTGCCGCTTATATCTTTTAAAAAAGAATTTTGTGTAAGCTCTTCTTCGTCTCTCATCTCGATTGGAATTTGTGTTCCATCTTTTAAAGAAAAATCAAAGCTCGTCTTAGTCGCAGCTACGTAAAATGGAACTTTGTTTTCCTTTGCAACAATGGAAAGTGCATAGGTTCCAATTTTGTTCGCTGTATCACCGTTAGGCGCAATTCGGTCGGCTCCGACAATTACTGCATCTATTTTCCGATTCTGAAATAACCAGGCTGACATTCCTTCTGCGACAATATAACAGGGAATCTTTTCTTCCTGCATTTCCCAAGCGGTAAGTCTAGAGCCTTGTTGATAAGGTCTTGTTTCATCTGCGTATACAGTGACTTTGTAACCGTCATCCCTGAGTGAGCGGATAATACCGATTGCAGTTCCATGACCTGCTGTGGCGAGTGCTCCTGTGTTACAATGAGTTAAAATTGAAATTTCTTTTTGTTTCTTAGAAAAAAGCCCTGCTCCATTCTTTCCAATTTCTAGATTCCATTTTAAATCTTCCTCTAGTAAGGACGTTGCATATTTCTCCGAGAGTTTAATTAACTCGGGCAAAGATTGAGAAGAGTAGGTTTTTTCATTTATCAATTTCAAAAAATCTTCTATTGCGAGTCTGAGGTTAACTGCTGTTGGTCTTGACTCTAACAGCATTCTAGTTCTACGTAAAAACTTTTCGTAGACTAATTTGTCTTTTGCGCATTTCAATTCTAAGACTAATCCGAATATACCTGCCATAGCAATTGCTGGTGCTCCTCGCACAACCATTGCTTTTATACAAAAGATTACATCTTCAAGAGTCTTGCAATCTAGAAACTCGTTGGAAGCTGGAATCTTTCTCTGATCTAAAAGAGAAAGTCTATCACTCTTCCAGAGAATCGACCTTAAAATTGTTTTGCGCGCTTTCATTACTTTTTACTAAAGGTAAAGACAAAGATAAGAAGTATCTTCGCTTACTCTAAGTTGGAATTTTTGATTTGCCTCTACTGTAAAAGATTGATTCTTTGCAAAATCCTTCCACTCTGTAGAGCCTGGGAGCTTAACAGTTAGTTGCCCCGATATAACTGTCATGATTTCTTTTTGAGAAGTTCCAAATTCATAGTGTCCCGGTGCCATTACCCCAACAGTTGCCGGTGCTTCACTTGTTTTAAATCCGATTGATTTTACTTTCCCTTCAAAATACTCATTTACTTTAAACATAATCTACCTTCTTTTTAAATAGAATAAGAAAACGCTTTCCCGAAATAATGCAAGTTGTCATTCCCATTCTGTTTCTTAACTATATTTAAACAACTGTTTTCATCAAATCATTTTATTACAAGAAATTATTCTTGTAATAAAATGATTAGCACAAACTCTTTCTAAATGAAATCCCTTCCCATCTACGAAGTATTAGAAGAGCTTAAAAATACTTTACGGACAAATCCCACTGTAATTTTAGAAGCAGCACCCGGTGCAGGAAAAACCACCGTAGTTCCTATTGCCCTCTTAGAAGAAGAGTGGCTCAGCGGCAAAACAATATTACTCTTAGAGCCAAGACGCCTGGCTGCTCGAAGTGCCGCAAGCCGAATGTCAAATACTCTGAAAGAAGATCTAGGACAAACCGTTGGTTACCGAATTCGATTTGAGTCAAAAGTAAGTTCTCGCACAAGAGTAGAAGTTGTGACAGAAGGTATTTTTACCCGTCGTATCCAATCTGATCCTGAATTAAAAAATGTTGGTCTTGTAATCTTTGATGAATTTCACGAAAGAAATTTACAAACAGATCTTGGACTTGCCCTTGCTCTCGAAGTGCAATTGGCTCTTCGCGAAGATTTAAAAATTCTAATCATGTCGGCAACTCTCGACGGGAAATCTCTTTCTGATTTTTTGAATGCTCCTATTGTCAAAAGTGAAGGACGTGCTCACCCTGTAGAAATTCGTTACACAAATGAATCTAAAGAAAGACTTAACATATCCATTCTTTCAACAATCAAAAAAGCATTAGCGGATAAGGGTGATATACTCGTATTTCTTCCCGGCTCAGGAGAAATAAGACGAATCCAAAAAGAATTAGAGGAAAATTTTAACCTTGCGAATACTCTTATTTGTCCGCTGTATGGGGAATTATCTCCCAAAGACCAGGAGATTGCGACTAATCCCGATAAGTCAGGCAAGAGAAAAATCATATTATCCACAAATATTGCCGAGTCGAGTTTAACCATCGAAGGTGTGGGAGTTGTCATAGATTCAGGGCTTTGTCGCATACCGCGTTTTGACCCATCCAGTGGAATGACACAGTTAATCACTACATCCATTGCGAAAGATTCCATGACCCAGAGAACAGGTAGAGCAGGACGACTCGGTCCGGGGATTTCCTACCGTATCTGGTCAAAAGAAGACGAAAAACATTTTGCCGATAAAACCAAACCTGAAATTTTAGAAACAGAGCTTTCTCAATTTTTACTCGAAGTAAGTTCCTGGGGATCAAAAGTCGAAGATTTAAAATTACTCGATAAACCGCAGGAAAGCTCTATTTCTAGATCAAAGATTCTTTTACAAAATCTAAATCTTTTAGACCACAAAGGCAAAATTACAGAATTAGGAAAACAGGTTACTAAGCTTCCCTTACATCCGAGATTAGGGTATATGATTGTTAGCTCGTCGGCTACCGGTGATTTGTATCTTGCGTCTTTACTTGCCGCCGTTCTAAATGAAAAGAATCTTTTCTCGGCAGGGCATTCTTCTTATCGACAGGCGGACTTGGCTTTGCAGATAGAAGAATTTTTAAGGAATCCAAATTCTTTCAATACTCGTAAGATTAAAATTTCTTCTGAGGAAATTTATAGAGTTGTGGATAATAAGAATAAATCGCAAGCTAAAGACTTAGATCTATCCAGGTTAGGTATACTCCTTAGTTTTGCATATCCAGATAGAATTGCTAGGAGTAGAGAAAAGAAAAGTCTTCGTTATAAACTCTCTTCTGGTAAGGGCGCAGTTCTCAGGGAAAATGATTCTCTAGTCGGAAATGATTTTTTAGTCATAGCTGAACTCGACGGGGATAACAAGGAATCAACCATATTCTCTGCCGTAAAAATTACACTGGATGAAATAGTAGAATTTCATAAAGCTAAAATTCAACTCAAACAAAATGGTTACCTGGAAGAGAAGACAGGAAGAATTTCTGTCTTCGAAGAAAAAATCTTGGATGGATTGGTACTAGCTTCCAGGGAAATCCAATCTGCGGTTACTCCTGAATTGCTTACAGGTGTCTGGAGAAATTATATTCTAGATAAAGGATTATCCGTATTACCCTGGATAGAAGACGTAGAAAATTTCCGTATGCGCTCTGAGTTCTTAAGACTATTAGGAGAAGATTTGCCAAATCTAGAAAACGAATTTTTGCTCTCAAACTTAGACAATTGGCTATTACCCTTTCTTGGTTCCATTCGTAGAGTCTCTGAAGTAAAGAACTTGGATTTACTCGCTATTTTGCGCTCTCTTTATTCCTATGAACAATTGCAAATTTTAGAAAGAGAAGCACCGGATCGATGGGAAGTCCCCAGTGGCTCAAAAATAAAACTGGAATATAAAAAAGACGAAGTAATACTTTCTGTAAAAATCCAGGAGTTATTTGGCTTAGAAGAGACTCCACGTATCGCTCGCGGCAAAATACCATTAACCATGCAATTACTTTCTCCCTCTCAAAGACCAATTCAAATTACGAAAGATATTGTAGGATTTTGGGATAGAACTTATATAGAAGTTAAGAAAGAATTAGCTGGTCGGTATCCAAGGCATCCATGGCCTGATAATCCTAGAACTGCTATTGCTACAAAATTTACAAAGAGAAAAGTTTACTAAAGATTAGCCTTAAGTTGCTTAATAGCATATTTGCCTCTCAGCTCTCGCACCCTGAGATGAATTAATTCGCTTAGACTATCGACCATCTTTTTTTTATTCGGATCATCAATTCTAGATTTGATTTTTTCTTTTACTGTATAAAATGCATTTGCCTTAATTTCTTTTGGAAGATTACCAAAAAGAGTTTTTAAAATTTTTATATGCGTCTCATTTAAAATTCCTTTTTCATCCTCTGCAATACATTTATCAACAAAGTCAGCTAGTGACATTTCTGCCAATACTTCATCTCTTTCTGATAGAATTAAAAAATAAACAGTTTGAATTTCTCTCTGGGTAAAACGAAGTTTCTCTTCCAAGTTTTGAAAGAAGAAAGATAAATCATTCAGTGTTTGGTTTGGATTTTTTAAAACTTCTTTCATAATGAGATAAATGAGCGTTACGTGCTTCTCCCCTATCTCGGGAACATCTTTCTTCATCCTGTTTGTAATCGTTCGAATTGCATCCTGAACATTAAAACTAGGACTCGCATCTTTAAAAAAAGATTTAATTTCAAATAGTAAAATATCTACAATATACGGATAATCTAACTTAGTCTTTAAAAGTTCAGCGCCAGCTCCCTGGTCTAGAGCCTCTAACTTTGCATCAGAATCAGAAATTGGATTTTTTTCTTCTAAGCCAGAGCTATTTTGAGGCTGATTATTAGTAGCCGCGTATTCTTCGGCAACAACTTGCAAATACTGAGCCGCATAAAAAACAGTCTGCACATAGGTTCCAACTAACCTGATTCTATCTAAGAATTTAGGCATATTATTTCCATTCTTAATCCAGGTAAGGCATTTTCGCACTTGATCTCCCTGTTGCTTTCCGAAAAAGGCTATATCGCCGCCGGAAAGAAAAGGAAAGATATTTTGGTTTGCTATAAATTTTTGTGCATCGCTAATACTAACAGTTGCAGTGCTGATGTCTGCCGTGTCTGTGCTAATAAAAGATATCTGAGAAGGATTTCGAGTTATCTTAAAAAAGTCTTCTTCGTCCCAAAGTCTTTTAATCAAAATATGAATCATTTGATTAAAACCTATAGTCTTAAGTTTATTTTGCTTCGGAGGCGCAAAAAAATAGGACTTATTATTTTTCTTATCGTAAAAAACAGCCTTTATCTCCTCTTGAATCCTCTTCTCATAAGTGGTTCCCTTTTGGAAATTAAGATACACTTTTAAAGCGTTAGCGACAGTATTCTCGTCGCTTTGATTTAGTATAATTTGACCTTCTAGGTCTTCTAACAACTTTCTCATAAAAACCGTATTAACCTTTATAACAGGGGCTCTAAATTTCTTCAAGAAATTATTTCAAGCAAACTTTTTAGCAAGTAAGACAAAGTAAATTAAAATAATTGCTTACGAATTCAAATCTATAAATAAGGTAGTTGGAAAAAATTGACCCAGGGCAAGCGAATGGAAAATATACCCGAAGAAATTATACAGCAGATCAACTCCTTAAAGCAAGATCACAAGTTCAAGGTCATCAAGTATATAGAAAGGGAGATTGAAGTAGGTAGAACGCCATCCGTTGAGGAATTATCTAGCATCATTCGGTATTTATTGGAAGGGGATAAGAAAACGACTCTACACGAAATCGAGGGAATCTCAATCGAGAAAGAGAAGCCGAAAAAATCCAACCAGGTAAGTGAAAAATGGAATTGCATTACCTGCCGTTTTCAAGAGTCTGGATTTTGTAAAAATAAAAAATCGGAATTGTATGAGTCAAAGGTCTTTGCTTCCATCGTATGTTCGCATTACCTCGCTCAAAAGCCTACATGAAAATAAAACTTTATAAAGAAGGAAACAAGAAAAACCCACCAATCTTATTCCTACACGGATTCCCATTCGACCATAGAATGTGGAAAGGGCAAATTGAATTTCTGAAAGATCATTTTTACTGTCTTAGCTATAATATTCTTGGAAAATTAGAAAACTCAAAACAAGTAAAGCCAGTCCCTTTTGAGTTTTTCGTAGACGATTTATTTTCCATTTTAGAAAAAGAAAAGTTAGGCAAATTAACAGTATGCGGTCTCTCCCTCGGAGGCTACATCTTACTTCGGGCTTTAGAAAGAAAACCAGGATTATTCTCTAAGGTAATTCTTTGCGACACAAAAACAGAAGCAGACTCCAACGAAGGAAAATTAAAACGAGTAGAAGGGTTTAATAAAATAAATTCGTCAGGCATTCAAAAATACATAAAAGAATTCGCAGACAATACTATGTCCGAGTTTACGAAAAAAGCAAATCCTGATATTTACAAGAAGGCTCTAAAAATCACGAAAGACAGAACAGAACTGAGCACAAAATCCATATTACTCGCAGTGATGGGAAGAACCGATACAACCTCAGTCTTATCTAAAATTTCAGTCCCTACTCTTGTGATTTGTGGGGAATATGACGCTTTGACTCCACCTGAGTCTATGGAAAAGCTATGCTTTGAAATTCCTAATGGTAAATTTGTAAAAGTTCCCAATGCAGGACATCTTGCTCCATTTGAAAATTCCAAATTTGTAAATGAAAAGATTTTAGAATTTTTAAATAACTAACCTGTAAGTAAAGAATTGAATATTTTAAATAAAGCATTTTACCAATCACTGAAAGCAATTTTTCTTTTCTATTTCCTTATTACGACAACTTATATTTATCCCCAAGAAAATTTAGGATTTAAAAAAAATAAGCCTGAGCCGGTTGGTGTAAATGAACTAGAAGTTTTCTCAGAAAAATTCTTTAAAGATAAAAATCTAGACACAAACCATGCGTTAGTCGTTCTTCTAAAAGATAAAAAGACTTTTTTTAAAACCTACCCGGAGCATTCCAAATCTTTTTCGGAGCTTACTCGTTTTGATTCAAAGGTATTCAATGAAATTTTTACAACATTCGCCCTACTCCAATTGCAGGAATTAGAAAAACTAAATTTGCGCGGCGATATATATAATTACAAATGGAAATACGATAAAAATTTTAAACAAAACATTCTAATTGAAAATGTTCTTACTCACACTACAGGCATACAGGAAAATATAATTTATCCCGGTCTTGACATGGCAAAGAACGCTGACTACTGGAAAAATACTCCACCTATTCGATTTAGCGAGCCCAATGAATTCATTAGCTATACTGCGGATAATCTCATTATTCTACAGACTATTCTACAAGATGTTTCCGGAAAAAACTCTCAGGAGTTCATTCACGATTCTATTCTCTCGCAATTAACTCTGGAAAATACTTCTTTTGAAAATAAAAAATTATTCGTAACCGGAAAAGATTTAGAAAGGATTATTCCCATTTTCATCGAGACGAAAGGCTTAGAGCAAGGGAGAATTCTAAAAAAAGAAAAATGGAAAGAAATTCTCCAAGAAAAACTTCGTTTAGAAGATAAACTACCGGGATCTGTAATTGGTTTTTTTGAGCATTACGAAAATAATATCTGGGGTTACTCTAGAATAGCCGAATCAAATCAATCAACAGAAGAGTTTATTTTCTTTCCTGATAAAAATGCAGCGATTTATATTTATACAAACTCTTACAACCCTACACTAAGGCGTGAATTTATTGCTGATTTTTTAGATACATTTTTTCCAGTCGAAAAAAAGAAAGTGAAACGGGACAAAAGCCCAGGCTACGATGAGTATTTACAAAATTTTGAGGGTGAGTATGCACCTGTTCAAATTTCTACAAATACTATTTCAAAGTTTAGAAGTTATAGCTCCGCAATTCGCATCAAACAAGAAAACAAAATGTTAGTATTAGAATCCGGAAAGATTGATCCCTATGGAGATTTGGAAGGTAAGCTTACATTTATTGAGATAGATCCATTTCTATTTCGCTGCCTGGAAAGAGAAACTTATATCTCCTTTAAAATGAATGAAGCGGGTGATGTATCCTAC
>JANMOF010000124.1:0-2659 GCA_031368925.1 Leptospiraceae bacterium | reverse complement strand
CAATTCTCAATGAGGTAAATGCTACAAGGAAAAAATCATTTCGCAACACTGATATTTTGTATGTATCCAGAAACGATCTTGATCCAATAATTAAGGATTTTTACTATGACACCTATGGAATAGAGTCGCTCCGTGTAAGGGACTTTAGTAAGTTCTTGGATGATGTCAATAACAATTATCCCCGCGCTAAAGCGCTGACACGCTCCGTACGTGAGCTTAAGGCCGTAATGAAAGGTCGAAGAAGTTACGAGGATGATTTTTTAAAATTAAAAGGCTCGCTTCACGATATCCTAGCACAAGCCACTTTGCTTGGTGTAGAAAAGAATAATACTTTTTTGGATCTTCTCATTGATTTACTGAAAAGGAAAAAACAATTTAGCAGAAAAAACAATGCATGGGAACAATATCATCATTTGGCTGATTGGCTTTTGGAAGTGGCCACACGAATGGTAATAAAAGGGTCTTCTATTGAAGAAGAGTTTTGTGCTTTAGCTAAGTATTCTTTTGACAACTGCAGTCAAAAGAAAGTTATAAGCTATTCCTGGCAAGCATATATTGAATGGAGTAGAAGATGGGACGAAATGAAATTTGAGAACCAAAAGATGTTGCGAGAACTTATTAAAGCAAATCGTTTCGAGAGGGAATTAGGAATTGATAAAATCCCCACCTGAATACACCGAGAGACTTTTCCATGTAGCGTTTATCACTCCCTTGAAATCCTCTTTGTGTCTTGAAATTATTTCCTTTCACAACTTCTTTGTGTCCAATTTTATTTTCAACCGGGACTTTCTATTAGCCATAGTTTTAGTCCATTTGCCCTTGCTTCTTCTTAGGTGTTTTGCAAATGCAGAGCGTCCGTATTTCTTATATGTCTCCATCAGATACAAATGTAATTAATCCAATTGGAAGTTCGGGGTAAGTGCTGGCGTTGCTGTTTTGCCCAACGAGGTCATTTTTTACAATAGAATAGCAATCAAAATGCCCCCTCTAGCTGGAAATTGACTCGCTTAATCTCTTCTTACCAAGAGTCGTATAAGAACTCAGATTAGAATATTTTAGATCATTTGCTCGCCAGGCTGTGTGGACAACGTAGGTGTTTTGCATGACCAATTTCCAATACCAATACGGAGGATTTCTCATATCTCGTAGTAGATAAGAACTATATGTCCTAGTGCTTGCCGAAATATTCAGAAATCGCCTCGGCCACTCTTCGAAGAGCCAAGAAATCTTACTCATTATTAATAGGCGATCGTCAATTGCCATTTTATCAAACTCTCCTCTTGTTCTTTTACTTTTAAATTGTAATCCTGAACACTTGCTAAGTTCTTTATCGAAGTCTTTGAGTTTCTCAACTGGAGAACCTATAATTCTTGCCAGCTGGTAAATACCATCAAAATAAAGATGGGAATATTGAATTTCAGCACTGAAGCCCTTATCAAGTATTGAATACAAATGCTTTTGGAATTTTACAATTGACTTATCGGCTTTTGAGGCCTTGGCTTTGCGAAAATCAAACGAGCATTTATAGCAAATACATATATCCTTATTCAAAATGGCTTCCTTTAATCCAACCTCAAGTCGGTGAAATGAAATTGGTGAATTGCATTTTGGACACCTTTCAATTAGAATAACTTCACAGTCAGGGCAGACAACAGAAAATGATAGACGCCATTTTTTTCTAAAGTAAGGAGTAACATCTTTTTTCAAGCAACCAGGACATAGCATTAATCCTGCATTTTTTCTAGTTCTATGATAAACCCTAATTGGCACAATCCATTTCCGAATAGTATGAACAAAAAGATTTGGGTAGTAACTCCTCAGGGTAGTATTGTAAACTGTCTCCCACTTTAAAAATGTCTTTGAGGAAAGCTCTTGTAAAAAATCGTCTGAAACATTCAAATCAATATCACGATTCCAAACGTTTTCAGTTTCTAAAATAAACTTACAGAACGTATGAGATTTAGTGAGAAACTCTCTAGAGTAGCGCATAATCCAACTACTCAATAGCTCGTCAGGTTGAGGCTTTAATAAGACCGGGAGAGTTTTCCTTCCTATCCCTATAAACTGGTTATAAAGTTCTTCCTTCAAATTGCTGGCATTCGATTTCTTTCCTCAGGCAGAAATAATTGAAGAGATTGAATTACCTCCATTGTAATCTGTTCCTGTTTTGTTTCAATACATTTAATAGCGGCCTTCTTAATGACGTTTGTAATCCCTCCGATTGTCCCGTCAGTGAGGGACAAAATCTTGGAGGCAACATTCCTCTCAGAAAGATTCGACCTTTCCATAAGTGGAAGTATTTTTTCATACGACATGAGAAGTCTTAAATATTCTTTATCCATTTGCCAACGCTGTAACGGGAGCGGTTCAAAGCGGCTTGCCATTTGAGTATCTGATTGAAAAACATGGAAAGCATCCTTAGTGCCTACAGCTATTATGGAAATCATTAGTTGATTCGAAAGCGTTTTTAAAGCATTTAAAAAAACCTGACGGTTATTAGTTTTACCACTAAGGACGTGATGTATCTCATCAATCACTAAAACTTTCAGCTCAATTGATTTCAACACATGAAACACCTGATCATACAATATTTCTGGCTTATGATTACTTCTGTACGGAACAAAAGCTTTCTGAAGAATTCTTTGATACAATCGTTTCT
>JANMOF010000122.1:0-4838 GCA_031368925.1 Leptospiraceae bacterium | reverse complement strand
CGGGTCCTTCCCAATGACGACCGTATGCTTTTTGATAAGTCCAGTTTTGATTGTTACTTTGTAAAAATGTGCGTGTGGTTAAGATTAAGTGATTCGTAAAAATTTCAAAACCGCGACCGGTGCGAACTCCAACAACACGGTTATCCTCAATCAATACATCTTCGACAGTATCCTGGCGAATCGAAAGTAGCCGCTCTGCTTCGAGTGTATGTTTGACTTTGAGTTGGTATTCCTTCTTATCCGCTTGCGCACGCGGTGCCCAGACAGAGGGACCCTTAGAAGTGTTGAGCATTTTAAATTGAATTCCTGTTGCATCGGTCGCTCGCCCCATTAAACCGCCTAACGCATCCACTTCGCGCACCATATGACCCTTGGCGATTCCACCGATAGCGGGGTTACAGCTCATTTGCCCGATGGTGTCCATATTCATAGTGATGAGTAATGTGCGTAAGCCGCCACGCGCTGCGATATACGAGGCTTCCGAGCCCGCGTGCCCAGCACCTACGACGATGCAATCAAATTGGTTTGGAAAAAAAGAATTCATAATGTTATTAATTCTTAGACCGTCTAGGTATAAACCTTTTTTTGATTTCGGTTTGGGCGATTCGGGCATCCTGTAATTGGGTTGAATGTATTCAACCACTACAAGGGTTATACCGACCGCGCTGTTCGCTGGTTCCGTCTTATTCTGAAATGCTCGCTTGAGTGCTCGCATTTCAGAATAAGACCAAGCGCTCACATCGCTATCGCGGGCTTTTTAGTGGATATGGGACATAGTTGGGGTTTGCAAAAATCCTTCGATACTTTACTGGATTCATTGAAACTAAAAAACCAAAAGTCGGATTTGCTTGGAAAGGAAAAATATCGAATGACGGTAGAATAGTTTTTTTAGAGAGAATTAATTAGTGTAAATACAATGTCAGTTCGAGCAGCACAGCTTCTTCGTGCGATAGTCGAGAACTACTTGTGGATAATGCTTGTTTAATTTGTAGTTCTCGATTGATACTCGAACTGACAATACGCTATTGCTAATCATTATGAATTTTGAAAGGCAATAAAGAGATATTTTATGAAAAAACAAAATTTGATTCAAAGAGAATTTTTATTATCTATAATTTTTATTTTAACAATTCTACTTTTTGGATGTGCGAAAGATAATGCTGCCAATAAAAGAGAAATTTTATTTGGTTGGGCGGGTAGTCCTGATAATCCGCAAGCTAAGCCGTTTGATTATTTTTATATGACGAATAGTGCACGCGCATCTATCAGAGCAATTGAAAGTAAAAATATTGAGCTTATGAAAAAAACTTGTAATGAAGCAGCAGCACTTCAAGGAAAAGGCATTTTAATACGTCGTTTAGTGTCAATTGCTGGCGTTTGCGAATCTTTAGCCTGTGACTATTACCTTTATAAAGAGTCCAAATTAGATTTACCAAATGTTCTGACAGTTTCCTGCACTGGTATTGAAGATCCGTTCGTTGATTATTTCCTCAGCGAAATCACCGGAAAAATAAAAAAAATACAATATACTAACTGTAAGCCAATTGCAATTCCCGACCCAAATATCGAAGGAAGTGAATGGAAAGAATGCGAATGCACGGTTTACGCGCATATACCCGGAGGTAGAAAATCTATTTGGGAACAATGTGTCGAGCTTGAGAAAAAGTTTGAAAGTAAAAGATAATTTTTAGAAAAAGTTTCAATTTTTGCGCACAGGATAAAACTTTTTTTACCTAGTATTAGTATGATTACGTTTCGAAATTCTAAATCGTTTACCATTGAAGAGCTTTGGAAAAAAGATAAAACTGTTTCGACTCTCCTGGTTCCCGCTCATCTAGTCGCGGCTTTGAAGGAGAAAAAGAAAGAGCATGGTAAGAGTCTTGTCATTTATTTTCGGAATCTTCTCTGGAAGTATCGGACTTTAACTCATTCTGGAATGCTACCCGATCCTAGAAAAATTAAGACGGAATACCAAGAAGAGGGATTGGAGCTAAGACGTGTTAGCTTTCGTGTGCCGAACGCGGATTGGCTAGAAATCGGAGAACTGGCTCTAGCCTTTGGAAAATCTCGCTGTTGGGTTTTTACTTTTTTGTTTGAGCTAGATCTTACTGGATTTTGGGAAATGCTACTTGAATCGGGATTAAATGACGCAGTTCCGACCTGTATCAATTTACTCCTACGAGTTTCATGGACTTTAGAACGTGTAAGGTCTACTTTCACACGAGAGTATTACGTTATAGTGTAGCAAAGAAACTACAAAGACCATTTTAACGAAAAGGCAAAGCAAAGAACTAAAAACCAACCGGCGAAGCCATGCCCACAACAGAGTAAAACTACTCCAAGCGCGAGGGATAGTAGAGGCAAGGTTTTTTGTGAGAGCGGGGTGCAGTATACCCGATCGAGCAAGAAACGGAACCCTCGGATAGCCCGATCTTGTTGGGTCGCAAGATCGAGTAAGTTGATGCATTAGGAAAATGCCGACCCGGCAAGACGCGCCCAAAACTTCTTGACCTCTTATATGATTAGCAAAATTCTATTTACATGGATAAATTTTCTCAAATCTCTTCGTTTTTGCGGAATCGTTATTATGATAATATTAAAGCACATCGGGTTCTTCCTGCCGAGGAAGGGGTAAATTCTGATTTTCCCGAGACTTTGGATGAGTCGCTGCGGTCGGTCTTAAATGCGAGCGGCATACAACGATTATATGGTCATCAGGTTTCCGCGTTCGAGTCGATTTCGGCTGGCAGGGACACACTCATGGTATCGAGGACGGCGAGTGGAAAGACGCTTTCGTTTTTACTCCCGATTTTAAATGACTATGTTACCGCAAAACAGCCGTTTACCACACTTTTACTTTATCCGACGAAGGCACTTTCGCGTGATCAGGAGGGAACGCTCGGTAAACTCATGCATGAAGTGGCTAAGGGTAAAAAGATGGGAACCTTTGATGGAGACACGCCCAAAGAAGAGAGGGAGAAGCTAAAGGATAACGCTGATTTTATTATCACAAATCCGGATATGTTGCATTCAGGAATTTTGCCCAATCATAATCGCAAATGGAAAAAATTTCTGTCTCGTTTGAAATACATTGTAGTCGATGAGGTGCATACCTATCGAGGCTCGTTTGGCTCTCATGTGGCAAATGTATTTAGTCGGCTAATTCGAATTTGCCGTTTTCATGGAGCAAATCCGATTTTTATTTGTTCATCAGCTACTGTTGGTAATCCGTCCGAGCATGTAGAGGCTTTGTTTCAAAGGAAGTTTCGCATTATTGATAATGACACATCTCCGCGACCCAAGCGGGATTTGTTTTTTTTAAATCCGTCTCTCTTTAAAAGTAATGGTGGAGAAATGTATCGTAAAGGTCCCGCTTCGCTTTCTATTCCCTTGATTCGCTTTGCAGCCGAGAATGATATACGCACAATTTGTTTTTGTCGTGCCCGTCAGGAAGTGGAACGGCTGTATACCGCTGTCATTGATTCTGCCCCACATCTTCGCTCTAAGGTTAAGCCTTACCGCGGAGGTCTCTTACCAAATGAGCGTCGTCAAATTGAAGAAGATTTATTCTCTGGAAAAATCAACACTATTATTTCGACTAACGCATTAGAATTGGGAATTGATATTGGAGATTTGGATTTGTGTATTTTGTCTGGTCATCCCGGAACACTTGCGAGTTTTTGGCAACAGGCAGGGCGAGTAGGGCGAAAGGGTAAGTCTGCGTCTATCGCATTTATCGCCAAGGATTCTCCGATTGACCAGTATATGGTGAATCATCCCGAATTTGTCACGAGCGCTCCCGTTGAGGAAGCCTGGTTGTCTTCGCATAATCCTTATATAATTCTCCAGCATCTTCCCTGCGCTGCCTATGAGTATCCGCTTCAAATGGAAGAGTCTCATTATGCAGGGGATACTTATGATTCGGCGGTTGATGTTCTTGTAAAAAATTTGACTTTGAAGCCTTATCATGAATCGTTTCGTTATAACTTGCAGAATTATCCGGCGATGGGTGTGAATCTGCGGGGGATGACTGATTACAATGTAGATATTTACCACGATGGAAAGGTCATTGGCGAAATTGATCCTATCAGTGCGCGGGCAGCACTTCATAAAGATGCTATCTATCAGCATTTGGGAAAGCGGTATATATCACTTAACCTCGATTTAGAAAAGAAACTTTGTGAAGTGGATCTTGTAAATGTAGACTATTATACCGAAGCAGTTTGGGAGACTATGCTGAATATGACTGAAGTCGATGAGACTAAGGATGTGCAGGGTGCGTTGTTGAATTTTGGTGAAGTTAATGTAAACAAGCAGCCCAAACTCTACAAAAAAATCAAAGAGCGCTCACATGAAAACATTGGCTATGGTCCGATTACATTGCCGCCGTTTATCTATGACACTACAGGGCTTTGCCTTTATCCTCCACCGCTCTGGTTAAAAGCCGTTGAAGCGGTTGACAAGCGTTATACGGAAGCTGCCCTCTATGGTTTGAGTTATATTTTAAAGCGCTCTGCGCCAAGTCTTTGTATGGCGGATGTTTCTGATATTCATACGGATGTTTCTCTTACCGAGGTAACTCGTAATGAGTGGAAATCTGCTCTTTACCTCTACGATGCTCACGAAGGTGGAGTTGGCTACGCAGAAAAAATTTACGATAAAATTACTGATGCTCTCGGACTTTGTCTTGCTATCATTGACGAATGTGAATGCGATGCAGGCTGCCCTTCTTGTGTTACTGCCAATCCAACTGGACTTGAAAATCGAGACTTGCAAGATTTATTAGAGGAGTCTAATGCTTCAGTAGCTTGCACTCGTAGTTTGATTCGAATTCTATT
>JANMOF010000112.1:0-15663 GCA_031368925.1 Leptospiraceae bacterium | reverse complement strand
GGTCGAGCGATTACTAAGTATATACCGGAATATTCCATGCGCGGGTTTACGGATGCATTCTTTGCTCGCACCGATGGAATTCAATACAATGCCTATACAGATTTTCAATTCCAATTGACTTCACTCACAAATTCTGTAGAGGTTACTCATACTTTACTTCCTATTTTTATCTTAGTATTTATTCTTATTTTACTTTTCTTTTTCTTTAAGCTCACGCGGTTTTACGGAAGAAATTTTTTTATCATAAGCCTTCACTTTTTATTTTTTCTATTCATCGGAGTAGACATCGAGCCTCACTACTTTGAATTCTGGATTATTCCCGCCTTACTCTTTACAATCTTCTTTGCTCTCTTCTGGAACTATCTCGCCGAGCAAGCGAAGGAATACTTTGTATTAGCCCCTTTTAGAACTCTAGCAGGTGTTGGATTATTTCTTTCTGCCCTACTCGTATCCGTCCACAACTACCAATATGAATTAATCTTCCACTCCCGCAATTTCAAAACCGAAGGTGTCTACGGCAAAATAGGTGAAACCCCCATTGAATATTTCAAATCATCGGTTAATTACAAGTATCCTAACGAGCCTTATAAGGAAGTGGATTCTAAACTGACTACCACCGACGGGCACCGATAGAAAAGCGATAAAAGATACGATGAAAGATTGGATACTATGGTAATAAAGTATATTTTAAAAATAATAAAATAAAATTTGTTAGGCTATAACTACCGCTCCTCTAAATGCAATCCACAACGAATAACAGCAATTACCCGATTTGAATAGCGATCTATATCGGAGTATCTTTATTTGCCAATGCGCTAGCGCTAGGTAAGTTAGATCAGTCCACACTATCGTTTTATTGCCAGATAGATTTCTCACATAACTTGGTTTGAATAGAATATAATTTAGTACCATTCAATGTTCGAAATGACTGTTTAAAAACTTTATCCATCGAATTCCACGATAATATCCCACTTCCGTGCCAGAGCCTTTAGTAAGTTTGTCGAGTCTATGGCAAATATTTCTAATACTTTTGTCTTGACTTATATCCCTTTTTCGAAAACGATTCTTACAAAAAGGATATCCCTATGCAAAATTCTATTTTCATAAACAAAACACAACCGATCACAAATCTAGTTCTACTCAGCTTATTATTGCTTTTTATTTCATGCACTTCTACAAAAGAAGAAGTCAAGGACACAAAAGAGGTAAAGACATTTTACCCAGCCGGGCAAAAGGAAATTATCCTCGATGAAAATGGCAAGGAAGTGCAGATTACTTCCCGCGATCCAGAATTATTTCAACGGGATTCAAAAAACTACGATGAAGTATTTCGTGTCGTAATTTCAAGTGAATCCTACCAGGTTCGCCAGATTCGAAAATCGGAATTTATCAAGCGTAAACCTGACCCCGGTGGAGATTCCATCATCATGGAAGAATTACTCAAATACAATAAAAAAGACTTTATAGACGACGGGATAATTAGCGTTAAACTCAATCCTAAAACCGGTAAAATGGAAACCGTGAACACAGACCGTTCTACTCGCATTCAGCAGCTACTCAAGATTATCTCCAACGACGCAACTCGATGGACACTCGAACACAAAAGCACAGAAGAGCCAACTGTTATAAAATACCTAATCACCTACAATGTCGTCTTAATTAACAAATCCAACCGTGATCAAATCAAGGAAGAATTGAAGAAGGAAGTGAAGAAATAAAGCCATCCCCTTTCGCAAAGGGGACTCCATAAAAAGAATTTAACAACATCTAAAACATCAGGGGATTTTATTTTCCGTTCAACTACGTAATTCTCTAAACTTTTTTTGCACCTGGTTTCACTTACCTGACCTAGTTCAGGTAAGGAGAAACTTATGCAAAAATATACAATTCTTTTTCTAGTCTTACTAGTATTCACCTGTCGCCACAAAAAAATTTCTAAACTCTGGGAATTTCCAAGTCGCCCTAACTCGGGAGCCTTCTTCTTTAGCTATGGAGCAAAAGCAGGTTCTGATTCAGAGGTTAATCCAGATCAGCCTCCCCATTGGGGACCTTCTTTAAAAGTAACGGATACTTCCATTTGCCTGAATTCGCAAGATGATTTTTTTCGTTCTAAAGAATACGGACCGAGTCTCGGCTTTTGTATCGAGAGAAGTGCGGATAATGAAGCTTTACTTACCACTGCCCTTGAGACTTTAAACGAATTAGATGAGACCAAGATTCGTCCGGATGGTTTTTTAAATGACGAAAGTGCAAAGGCTCATTTATATTTCTTAAGTGTCACAGAAATTGTAAACGAAATCAGCACGGCTGGATCTAGAACATTCTTCTTAGGGGATAATAGACTACATACCGCTCTTGAAAAGAGAATGGATTTGAGTTTCGAAAATTATAAGTCCATTTCAGGAGTAGTCGATCACCGAATTGAAACGAGTTATTCCCTACCATATTTTTCTATTTATTCAGTCGATGGAGCGCATAAACTCATTTTTCCTCCGTTAGACTCTGCCGTTCCAAGATCACAATACCATTACCTGGTTTTAGAGATTACAAATTTTCCAGAATTTATTTCTGCCATTCAGTCAAACTTTGCTAGGATACAAAGCATAAACGATACCTGGAAGTCCAGTTGTAGCAGGGATAAATTAGAAATCACCGAGGTAATGGGTTATGCTTCTGGCTCGACCAAACGCTTTATAGAATGGTCTGGCTCAAGGGAAAATGCAAGTTGTTTAGATACTGTAGCACTCTCTATCGCCGGTAAAAAACTGAATCTCGATACAAACTCTCCCTTTTTATTTCCTGGTGCAGTAAAATTATTCGTCGAGGAAACTTCTCCCTTACAGGGAATTGTTTTAAAAGATGCAAACTGGAAAGATATCAAGAGTTCTTCTAATTTGCAACTGGGTGTATTCGATTTTGTGGATACTTGGGATTTGCCTGAAAATGTAAATTTCAACTGGGCGGAAGAAGAATTTTCCCTCAAGAAAAAGACAAATACCTGCGAGTGGACTAATTCGATTATCCGCGATTCCAATCTATGCGGAGACCCCGGATTAGAACTAGATGGAATTGTTATTCCCGGAACAACTACTACGACAAATTATTGTAATCCTGTTGATTTTAGTTTAACCGAGCTAAATGCATTTGGACTCAGACCAGAAAACCGTCTCGAAAAGACCGGAAAATTCATCGAGTTAAATTACATAGGGGCTACTGAGTGTAAGCTTCTAGGAATGAATTTAATTATTGGCTCTATAAAAGTTCCGTTTAAAGTTACAGCCAATCAAATCAAACCAAATTCTTATTGGCTTATCACAGACGGGCGGCATACGACAGGTGTTACGAACTTAGTCAAGCGCAATTTAGATTTCTTACAATGGCAACACTCAATTATCCTTGAAAATTCTACTAGTTCTAAGATTTTATGGAAGGGATTGAAAAACGAAGAAGTATTTCTATCCGAGTCAATGGCAGGCAAAATCTATTCGATGGCAGTAAAGGGTGAAAATTTTTACCATCATCCAATCCAAAAGCCTACCCTATTACAAGCAGTCTACCGTGCATCGCATACTATGAGTCCAGGGGAGGCTAATACTGATACTACTCCTGATGCAGCCGGTGAATTGTCTGAAGTTTTATGGGCGGGCGCATATAAAAATTCTATTTCTCTTAGCGATGAAAAATTTATAGAATTAAAAACAAAAGGAGATGGAACACTTGAATTAGAAGCACTCGTAGGCACTAAACTTTTTCGGTTTTATATTCCCGTTTCGAGACTAGATGCATTTACGGTTTTGTCAAAGTCTACATTTCAGTGTTTTCCGAACGCCCGCTCGATTGTTAGCGACAAACTGGCATTAACCGACGACATTACAACTCTTCGATTAAAAGCAGAAGGAAAACTCCTAAGTGAACTAAAATACTTTCCAGCAAGAGGAAATGGATTTAGCAATTCCACTCTCAAAATTCGTGCAAGCTTTGTCAACTCTGGAGTAAATTCTATTTGGAGATCATCAGTAAATAGTATTAGGGTTCCAATTTCTCCGGATTGCGTGGGACAAGTCTATGCAACACCGGAAGCACTCAATGAGTTTGAGCCATTCTTAGCGGATGAAATTTTCGAGTATCCGGGTAATGGCAAATTCTACTTAGCCGCATCCAGCTTCGATCAAGCTTTGCCCTACAGTGTTAAGCTATATTCCTATTTGCCCCAAGAGGTGGGGAGTATTTCACTCGAAAAACTGGGAATCGGTAATCTACTCAAACCAGTGATGAGTTTTTTATCCACAGGAGGTTTATTCTATCAACAACTCGAGAACTACTCGGATTTGAAACTCTATAACCGAGATGGAATTTTTATTGAGGGGATAATGACAAATCCTTCCAATCCACAAAACGAATGGATTTTATTTTGCAACCGTGGAAGTGTCACTCGAGATTTTTCCCAATACGAAATTGAAGACGAAGACTCAGCAGACAAAATAGATTCCTACTTCAAGCGAAAAAATTTAGCCCTTCCCTCAGGCATAAGCTCTCCCGCGTTCGCCGGAAATTCTACGCTACTTAGTCCCGGTCAGTGCGGTTACTTAGTAGACCCGGAATCTTCGCTTCTGAATTTAAAACCGATGGGACAAGCACCTACTCTAGTGTTTACCGTTAGAACAAGTTCTACCATTGGAAATGGAATTTCCTCCGAAGAAGCTTTGGATTTATTTAAAGTGAATGGAACAGAAAGAATTCATGTGCACTCGTTTGGAAACCGTTATTCGCACGCTCCGTTTACCATTGCAGTTTCAACAGACGAAATTATACTATTGCAGAGTGGCAAAAGAGGAGAAGGAAAGTATGACTACGAGGTCCTTAAGTGGTAAAGATCGCCTTACTCTTATTAACCGCATTTTCTCTTCATGCGGAATACAGAGTAGATATGATCTCTGCCTACAAAAGAACCATACAGGATAAAGTTGAAAAGGATAAAACTGTGACTACAGAATCTAAAGCCTCGGATAATATAGTCGCAGTGCAGGGAAATTTTTCTGACACTAAATCTAACTTTGAGTACAAGGTAAATTTTATTTTAAATAAACGATTCAATGACAAAGACTATAAGGATATATTATACCTGGGGGAAAATTGCTATTTGCTCTTACCCGTAAAGAAACTTCAATTTGTGCTTGGCAGAAAACTTTTTTCTTCAAGTCCTTATCAAACAAATAACTGGAAAGATGGATTGGAAGGATTTGGAATCGAAACACAAGTTACCAGTCAATTTCGATTTCATGCATACTTAGTAGACTTTTATCGCGGTTATCCGCTCTTCGAAAAATTCTTTTTGTATAAGAATATAGCGGATAACGTTCAAAATGGAGAGAGATTTCGTCATGGGCTATCTCTTGTTTACCACAAGGATAGTCTCTACTCTAAGTTTCAATTTACCTATTTGAACTTAGGAAATTGGGGAAATGGAACAAAGGACGATTTGAAGTCACAGCCAAAAGGAGATTCTGATTTTATTTATAACGGGATTTTTAGCCTATCTCATAAAGGGAAATACTTTACTTCTGGATTTGAATTTCAATTTGCGCGTGGGCTTGATAAGACCCAATCAAATACAATTCGAAAGGAAAAATCAATTCCTATTTCCGGAGAACTAATTCGTATTTACTTTGAGTCTTACTGGAAATTTCTTCAGACTAGAATGGAGTTTTTTATTCCTGATTCTGACAAAAGAAATTGGCAAGGCGAAGTTCTAGAAAGCGGATACGTTGGAGTTGGCTCTTACCCGGGAAATGCATTTTTATTAAACCAGGAATTAAACTTTTACCCATCCGGTTGGGTGACTCCGAGCGGATTACAAAAAGTAGACTCTATTTATAACGGACGTAGAAATTCCTTCTGGACTCATCTTTTATTTTCAGCAAGACTCGAAGATATTTTTTTTATTCTACAGGGAGATCACATGACTCCCCGAAGAGTGAGCGGAGCGTCTACGGGTAATATTTCTTTTGATAGAAATGATTACGAGAAGTCTTTCTTATTTGAACTCACAGGCTCTATTCGATACGATAGGCGAAATGTAGACGGATTTTATATTCAATTCAATATCTCAAAACTCTATACTTCTAAAGATATTTTACTCGACGGCACATCTGCCTTTTTGCAAGGAGGAATACTATTTTGAAAACTTTACCATTCATCCATTTACAAGTCTTACTTGAAAAATTTATTTCTATTGCTTACGCCCTATCTTCATTGGGTTCTATATACTATGCATTTAATTTTAACGGTTGGCAATTTAATATTAAAACAAAACTAACTTTCCAGAATACGAATTATAAAAAAAACAATTTCCAATTATTATTGGGAGTCTTCCTCGCGTTATTTTACTGTAGCGGAAGTAAACCAAGAGACAAGAGTTTACTCCTGAGTTTGCTCACAAATTCTAGCAATTCAGTTAAGGCTTATTTCTCTTATCCAGGACGGTATACAGATCAAGGAAGAAAGAGAGAAGTAATGCAAGTAATATTATCTCTAATTGAAAATGCGAAATTCTCTTTGAAAATTTATGCCTATTCTTTTAACAATCCAGAAATCATCAAGGTATTAAAAGAAGCAAGTAACCGCGGAGTCAAAGTAGAAATAGTTGGAGATAAAGATCAGAATTATGATTTACTCAAAGAAAATGGATTTCCCGTTAAGATTTGGAAGCAATCCGGACTTCATCACATTAAAGTAATCCTAGCGGATAACCAGACGTTATTTACAGGCACAGGAAATTTTTCGAGGCAGGGATTAACAAATGACTGGAACGGCTACATCCAATTAGACGTAGAAGCACAAAATCGCCCGAGCACGTTAGATTTTTTAAATGAAAATTTTTCCTCTCCCGTTTTAGATACAAATGGAATCACATTTATAGGATCACCGGAGAATGGCTTTTTAAGTCAGGATTTACTTTTGAAGAATGTAGAAAACGCAAAGTTTTCGATTGACTATCTCATCTTCGATCACTTCGACGGGGTTTTAAGCCACGCATTAAAAAAAGCATCTGAACGCGGTGTAGTAGTGACTGGAATCTACGATGCTCCGGTAGATGATGAAGGAGAATACTTAGCAGAAAATTTTTACGGTATGAGTTCTTCGATTTATAAAGATGGAAATGAAGACATTGTAGAAACTGGCTCATTTCCCGAAGGAGGACTCCTTCATCACAAGAGCATGATCGTTGACGGAAAAATAATATTATCCGGCTCTTATAATTATTCAACCAATGCTAAAGACTCCAACCGAGAGATTTTGTATAAATCAGAAAATCCCTATTTAGTTTCTGAATTTCAGAAAGAATTTAACCGTGTGAAAGAAAAATCTTACCCTGTTCAGAGATTTAAGTTTCATAGTTTTTCAAATAGAAAAAATTTAGATTCGTCTCCTCTCAAAGGAGATACTCTTTGTTTACCCGAAAATGTAAGCTCTCCCGTGATTGAGGTTGGTTCAGGAATTTGGAAGACATATCTCTATTATTCTAAGCTAAAGAATAGCAATTGTATTTTTATTTCTAACTATGAGAATATTTCAGCCGGTTTAACCCATGGAAGTAAATCTGATTTTCTTTCGTTAGATGGACTCTGGGATTTTTTTCAAGTGTATGATAGAAATTCAAATATATCCTATCATTATAAGTCTCCAAATCTAAATCCTTTATTTTATTCAGGTAAAAAAATTGTAAGCAAAAACCCCAAGTATCTAAGCTTCACTTCAACACGTATCTATTTTGAAATGGAAGAAAGTTTACCTTTAGCCGCTATGGATATTCAAGTTTGGATTCCAGGAAAGGAAATACGCACTTCCAAAATAGAACAACCTGTTGCCACAGAAGAGGGATATACAGCAATTATTCCCACAATATCAAGTGAGCGATTTTATGCAGGGGTATTTATTGATACACCTGAGATAATCTATTTCTTCTGCTTCCAGGATAGAACTAAATCCAATAGGAATTCTTTTGATTACCTGCTCAAACAAATCTATTTAGACAGTGAGCAAAGAAACTCTCTAGAGACAGGCTGTGTTCGAAATGATTGAAATACGACGATGAACACCGATAAGAGAACGATAAAAAAGGGATAAACTAGGAAAATTCAGCAATTTTCCCCTTACAGTTTTCGATAATAAATTATTTTTTCCCAAAGCTACCTTGTTTTTTTAGTTTCAAAAAACCTGTAAAACATAAGTCTAGTAGTTACAGCCATGAACAAGAGCAGCACACGATTTTTTGCAAATTCTTTCGGTCTTCGAATTCTTCCCAATATCATTTTATGCCTCTCTCTTGGCTTTCTTGGCTGTCTATTCTTTAAAAATGCCTACCAGGAAATCAAGCTCCTGGAAAATGAAGACGTATTTTTTCAAGCTGCCAAATTGGTTCTGGGAATTAGTTTCATCGCAGGTTTTTTACTAAAACGCTTTCTTCACGGAATGCGAGCTCTCTATTTAGAATACTCTGTCCTCATTCTACTTATTATCGAAATGATTACTTTAAACGGATTTTCCTCCGGGCTTTTACAGGTTGATTATATTTTTTATACAGATATTTTTTTATTCTTTGCAAGCCTAAATGCCTTTGTGACAGGAATGCTCGGGGCTCGGCTAAAGAACTTTAGACTCTGGGGATTTTTAGCAGGTGGAACTAGTTATATCATTTATGCTTACTTCAATCCAACGATTGTTATCCGCGCAGAAAATTATTTGATGCCTCTCGTATTTGTTATGACGCTCGAGCTACTCCTTTTCTCACTGATTACCAAGTCGCATAACGCATCTCAAAAGCAAAGTATCAAAACTTATCCCATCAATGATATATTTTTTTATTCTTCCCTCTCTCTATTTGTATGTCATGCAATACTTTATTATATGAATATAAAGACATCTGATTCATTTATCCTGGGTGCGGGACTCGGTCTTTTATTGTTTAATATTATTTTTCATTATGGTTTTTTAAATACAAAGTTACGCTGGAAATACTTTGCCGGTCGAATCATACTCATTGTTAGCCTCATACTCACAATGCATCTTTCTCGATTCGAACTGGCAAGCGGAGTTTTACTCTTTCTAGACACAGCCTGCATAGCCATATATCGCCCAAATATATACAGATTAAAATTAATTTTGCTTTCTATACTCGGAGGACTTGTTCTCTATATCCTGACACACTTCTTAAATATTTATCATTTACGCTACGAGTTTAGATATTCGTTAGTGTTTATTTTTATTTTACTTGTTTGGACTCCACTCCTTCTTTTAAATTCTGTAAAACTTTTAAATAAAACTTTTACTGTTCTTTTAAGCTTTGTGCTTGCGGCTTATTTCTTTTCGCCTCTGCCTTACGATTATAAAATGAATTTTGTAAAGATAGAGAATCTTAAGCCAATTCCTTATCTTCTAAGCTCCATTTCTTTAAATGATGAGAACTTTGTTTTTTTTAATGTGAATCTTCCTTTCAAAAAACAAGAAACATTACCTAAGAAAAATACATTCAAAAATAAAACAATCATTCTAGGTCTTGGAGATAATTTAGAAATTACCTTAACTTATCTCTACCACTTGAATAAGAATGGTTATCCGTTCATTATATTCCAGGATAAAAACTCAAGGCATCTAACAAATCATTTGATTGAATTCGATTCAATTGAGTATCCGCTTTTTAGAATCTACTTCCCTAAAAATTCAATACAATCGCTCCAACTTGAAAAAGAAAATCGTGCCCGTGGTCTTAGCTGGGAAATTCAGCATGTGGAAACAAGGCTTAGCGGTGTTGAGTCTAACGACGATATTGCGGATATTCTTTCGAATCTCATCAGCTATTCAAGTGGGACTTTAAATGAAACAACTCTTATCTATCGAAATAAATTTTATCACTCTTATAAAGCCTATGCCGAATACTATTATAGAGCAGGTGATTATGATAGATCTGTGCAAATGGCTAACTTAGCTTTTCGTTTTTCTGTAGTAGAAGATAATCTATTGGATACGGCTTATAATTCTCTATTGCATATCACCACCGAGAAAGAGCAAATTCCAGTCATGAAAATCCTTCTCACTAAAAATAAATACAAAGAGCAAATTATAAAACGTCTATACCCGATGCTTCTTACTCTAAACAAAAAAGAAGAAGCGCTAGATAGGATCAATGATTTGATAGACTTTTATGCGAAAGATTCCGAGACTCATAGGGAAGAATTGAAAAATTTAAAAATCGAAAAAGCAAAAATATATCTTCAATTTTCAAACATTAGAGAAGCAGAAGAAATCATCACAGCCGAATCTAGAAAAAATAATGGATCGATTGTCTGGCAAAAACTTCTAGCAGACTTAGTCTCTTTGAAAGAAAGCATCTATAGGGTTCACGTAAACCCTGCTGTGGCTAATCCGAATACTACTCCAAGGAGCATCGAATGATACTGACTACTTACTTAGGTATATTCCTAGCATTTTTATCTGTAATTATTGCAATTCTGTTAGAAGGGGCACATATTGGCGCCTTTTTTAAATTATCCGCTATTGTCTTAATTTTAGGTGGAACTCTCGGTGCCACGATTGCGAGTTTTTCTGTAACGCAGATACAGTCAATGCTTGTTATCCTTAAAACAATTATAAACCAGACAAAGAAGTTAGACTTCACGGAATTATTTATTAAACTCCTAGAAAAAACAAGGAGAGACGGACTATTATCCTTAGAAGATGAAATTGAAGAAATCGACAACGAACTCGCCCAAAAGGGACTTCGACTCATTGTAGATGGGACAGATCCTTCGACGGTCGAAGAAATTTTATTCGAATGGTCTGAGCAAAAGCAAGAAGTGGAAATGAATTCCTCTAAAATTTTAGAAACTGCCGGCGGGTTTTGTCCGACCGTTGGAATCATTGGAACTGTTATGGGCTTAGTCCATGTCCTGGAAAATCTAGGAGCAGGGACTGCCGCGCTCGGTGAGGGAATTGCAACAGCATTTATCGCAACATTTTATGGAATCGGCTTTGCAAACTTGTTTTTTTTGCCAATTGCAAATAAAGTCAAAGCCTATTCCAAGACAGAGCATGAGAGAAGACAGGCTGTTATCCGCGGTCTATTATCTATTCAGGCAGGGGATAACAAGCGAATCATGCTCGAAAGAATGTCGCCCTTTATGGATCAGTAATCTTTTCTATGCAAACTCTGGATTTTACAATCCTTGCAACTATTTTTGAAGGCGTTAGGCATAGCATTTACAGGGCAGAGGCTAAAGACAAACAAAAAGTAATTCTAAAAGTATTAAATGCAGAGCATCCATCCGAAAAAGAATTAATCCAATTTCAAAATGAATACCGGATATTAGAAAAATTCAAAGCCGTAAATGGAATTGCAGAGGTAATCGGATTTGGAAAATACAAAAATAAGTTTGTTTTAGTTTTTAAAGACTCCAAAGGAGAAAGCCTCGAAGCAAGCCTTACAAAAAAAATTCCTCTCTATACATTTTATAAAATCGCCAAATCAACAGTAGCTGCATTAGACAAAATTCATAAGCAAAAAATTATTCATAGAGATATTAAGCCCTCGAATATTTTATATGACCCGCAGAGTGGTGATGTAGAAATTATTGACTTCGGTTCGAGTATTGAAATCGATTCATTTTTTCCCGGAACAGAGACTAAAGAGAAAATAGATGGAAGCCTTGCCTACGTATCTCCAGAACAGACAGGCAGGGTAAACCGTTCCGTCGATGCAAGGTCTGATTATTATTCACTCGGGGCAACATTTTATCATCTACTTACCGGCAGACCACCGTTTACCGCAAGTGATCCGATGGATCTGATTTATAGTCATATCGCAAAAGAACCACTGTCCCCTCGAACAATAGATAATAGTATTCCAGAGGTCGTTTCCAAAATAATATTAAAACTACTTTCCAAAGATCCCGAAGAGAGGTATCAGAGTTCTTATGGAATTCTATATGATCTAGAATGGATTAGTTCCAATCAATACAAAACAGAGGATTTTATTCTGGGTAAGAAAGATTTTTCTTTAGAGTTTCATATTCCTCAAAAACTTTATGGTCGAGAAAATGAAATTAAAACTCTAGTTGATACATTTTATCGGATGTATCAAAACGGCAAACCAGAATTATCCGTTATCACTGGTACCGCAGGAGTAGGAAAATCAGGATTAGTCAAAGAAATATATAAACCAATTTCTGCTGCAAGAGGATATTTAATTTCAGGAGAATATGAACAATACACAAAGAATTTACCTTTCAGTGGTATAATAAAGGCATTTTCTAATCTAATTCGAATTTTACTTACCGAAACTCCTGAAGAAATAGATAACTGGAAAAAAAGAATTGAATCACAACTGGGAGATAATGCAAAAATCGTAATGGATGTGATTCCTCAGCTTGAATTAATTATCGGCGAACAACAACCAGTAACCTCTCTTGATTCACAGGAAAATTCAAACCGGTTTTATTCGGTATTCCAAAATTTTATAAGAGTCTTTTGCACATTAAACCATCCACTCATTTTATTTTTAGATGATATGCAATGGGCGGATACTGCATCCCTCCAAATGATCAAAAACTTAATGACTGATAGCTCTTTACGGTATATTTTAATTATCCTCAGCTTTAGAACAACTGAAGAAGCCCATAGAGATCCTTTCTTTGACATGCTTGATTCTTTGAAGAAAGAAAAAGTTTATCCTATAACCGTCCGACTTAAAGAACTAAATAATAGGAATATTAATCAACTTCTTATGGATTGTTTTTCTGCCAATGAAGAAGAAGTGAAATATCTTTCAGAACTCATTCTAAGCAAAACAGGTGGGAATCCATTTTTTATAAACGAGTTATTAAAAGATCTTTCGCGCGAAAAAATAATTTATCCTGATCACGAGAAGGGGAAGTGGATTTGGGATATTGAACAAATCAAGCATGCAAAGATTTCTGAAAATATAATTGATCTTCTAATTAATAAAATTAAGCGACAGCCAGACAAATCACAAGAAGTTCTCAAAATGGCAGCCTGTATAGGGTCTAGTTTTGACTTATGGCTACTAAGCATTATCCGTAATGAGTCCTATCAAAATACAATGGAAGTCTTGAAAGAGCTGATTCGAGAAGATTTTATTTATTTATCAGATACTTCTCTCAAGAATCTAAACGAGTTTTCATCAAACAATTTGAGTCCAGATCAAGCAAAACTTGTAACTTACCAATTTCAACATGATAGAGTTCAACAAGCTGCATACAAATTACTGGGAGAAGAAGAAAACAAAGAACTGCGCCTTACAATTGGTCGCATATTACTAGATGGAAATTTTTCAGATGAAATCCTTTTTGATATTGTAAATCATCTCAATGCGGGTGCCAGTAAAATTACTGATGCAAGGGAAAACGAGCGGTTAATTGCATTAAACCTCACAGCGTCCAAGAAAGCCAAGCTATCGACTGCATACGAATTAGCACTTCAATATTTAAACCAGGCTCTGAAACAGCTTCATATTTTTTCAGAGCCATGGAAAGAAATTTTTGTTTTAACAAAACAGGTATATAGAGAATTAACTGAGCTATATTATTTGAATGTTCAATTCGATAAGATGGAAGAAACTATTTCAGTTCTTCTGAAGCATACTACTGATTTACCACAGGTAATGCATGCGTATCGACTACTTATAAATTATTATACTACTATTTCCGAATATGATAAGGCAATCCAATCAGGAAAGGAGGCAATGAGGTATTTCGATATTATTCTTCCTGAAGAAAATTTTGGCTCACTCTGTGAAAGCGAATTAAAACAGATAAATCAATACATGAAATCACATTCTGTCGAATCATTATTTACCGCTCCGGAAATAAAGGAAGAGAAAAGCAAACTGGCATTAACTATTTTGTCAACATTAATGCCAGCGGCTTATTTGTATAATTCGGAACTTTGGAATTTTATTGTTTTAAAGTCTATAAATTCCATAATGCGAGATGGGATTTCCGACCAGGTTTACAGTATCTCGGGCTATGGAATTATTTTAGGCTCTGTATATAAAGATTATAAAACCGGACATGCGTTTACACTTCTCGCGTTAAAACTTGCAGAGCGTTATCAAAATAAATCAGAAATTACCAAGACAGCAAATGTTGTGGCTAATTACACCTTACCTTTTAGGGAGCACTTAAAAAATGCTGCTGAATTAAATCGTAAATGTTTAGAGGTTGGCAAAGAATCAGGAGAATTTCAGCATCTCAGCTATAGCCTTGTATTTAATATTTTAAATCTATTTTACAGTAGCAAAAATATTTCCAGCATTCTAAATGATGTAATCCCCAAGCATATGCTTTTATGCAAACAGGCAAAAAGTAGCATTGGAAAAGATACTATAAATGCAGTGAGAATTATACTACTCTCCATGACTACAAGCCCGGAAGATAATATGGAGATAGAGGTAATTAATGAGTATGCGCAGAAGTTTTTAAATGAATGGATATTAAATCATAATTTTATAACAGTTTTTATTTTCAAGGTTCTTCGAACTCTAAATTATTTTATTCTATCAAAGTATACACAGGCTTATGATCAAATTACCCGCGCAAAGAAATATGTAAATTATGCGACAGGCTCTTATACTATTTGTGAGTTTAATTTTTATGAATCACTCGTATTATGCGCATTGTCTACAACGGCAGAATCTCATTCCAGGCAGGAATATATTCGCCAAGTAAAAGTGAATCAAAAGGAAATGAAATTCTGGAGTAAATCCTGCCCTGAAAATTTCCAGCACAAATATCTTTTAGTAGAAGCAGAATTATCCAGGTTAAACGGACATTTCTGGCGAGCGAGTAAATTGTATGATGAGGCTATAGAGGAAGCGCATAATAATGAATTTGTTCATGTAGAGGCAATAGCTAATGAACTATGTGCAAACTTATATTCTCACCTGGGTAAAGCAAAAATTATGAGAAGTTATTTGATGGAGGCACATTACCTGTATAGCCGATGGGGATCTATCGAGAAAGTAAATCAATTAGAGAATAAATTCCCTGATTTATTTCCAAAGACAAATAGACGAAAGGCAAATGCTGATTCTTCAGAGCAAAGCTTAGATGTGCGCGGAAAATTTTCAAATGTTGTAAGCCTGCTTGATCTAAACGCAGTGATCAAGGCTTCCCAGGCACTCGCAGAAGAAATTGTTCTGGAAAAACTTCTGAAAAAAGTAATGCGGATACTGTTCGAAAACGCAGGTGCCGAGAAAGGACTTTTTATTAAAATACATAACGAAGATTTCTTGGTTCTTGCAAAAGGAAATTCTAAAGAAGAAGAAATTGAAATCTATAGTCCCGAAACGCCACGAGAAAAAGCTCTTGTAAATTCCGATACTGTTCCAAAGTCCTTATTAAATTATGTTAAAAGAATTAAGAAGCATATTGTGATTGGGGATGCAAGTAAAGAATAATTATTTATCAATGATCCCTATCTTAGAAAATGGAATCCAAAGTCTATTCTTTGTTATCCGGTGTTAAGACATGAACGCTTGATTGGTATGATTTACCTGGAAAATAATTATACTATTGATGCATTTACAAAAGAACGACTAGAAGTGCTTAGTATTTTATCTACCCAGATTGCTATTTCAGTAGAGAATTC
>JANMOF010000063.1:0-15210 GCA_031368925.1 Leptospiraceae bacterium | reverse complement strand
CATAGAGCCTACTTCATGTACAATTGCCCCAAGCACTGGACCTCCCACTAGAGTAGCAGCAATCGTCGCATTCTGCACTTGGTTCATATGAACATCAATTTTATGTTGCAGATTATTGGATAATACATCTTTGTATATGCTTGCAGGTTGACTTAATATTGCATTCTCAAGTGGACGCGAGGATTCAGTCTCTTTAATACTTACAAAATCAGGCTTACTATCTCCATTCAGGTCGACCATATTCCAAAACCCTTTAGATACAAACGATTGTCCGCTTGTTCCTGTATCACCTCCATTCTTAAAGTCTTTTCCACTTCCATAAGAGACTCGAATACTTCCATCTACATATCGAACGAAGTCAGGATAACCGTCCCCATTTACATCAGAAAAAAACTTTTTAACAGGGCTAGCATTTGTAGAATAAGGCGCATTGAACTGAATTGGAATACTGGTCGCAGGATTATATTTAACTCCATCAAAGAAATAAACGTAAACAGTTCCATCCGATTTCTGAATCACAAAATCAGTTTTACCATCTGCATTAATATCACTAAACCATCTATTTCGCGGATCATTTATATCAGATACCGGATAATCCTTCCTAGCCGCAGTTCCAGAGAATCCAGAAGGAAAGAAATAAGCTGTAATGCTTTTATTTAGTTTATTTAAAAAGACATATTCAGGTTTTCCATCTCCATTAATATCCATAAACTGTCCTGAATCCTGTCCGTCTCCTTGATCCATATAAATCTGCTCTACGCTGACTACTCTTTCATTATCAAACCCAGAACCGTTCCAGAGGTAAATAGCCAGTTGACTCGGACTTTTGGGAGCAACGTAGTCAGCGCGCGCATCACCATTAATATCCAGTAAACTTCCTTTCCATTGATAATCCGGTTTGTCTAAAAGCCAGTTTGTTCCCCCATAGCTTGAGGCAGTTACATTCGCATAGGTGATCGGTGAGTCAAAACTACTCCCGTTAGAAAAAGCTACTTTAAGAGCGGAGCCATCTAAATAGGCAAGGTCAGTTTTTCCGTCTCCATTCACATCACCGAAGCCCATAGAACTAAAAGTCTTATATTGCATGTTAGGCAAATTAGGAGATACACGACTCTTCACAAAGCTAGACCCGTTATAGGATGTTGCTTCTAAATGCAAATCACCAGCATCAGCAGAGCCGTTTAACTCAATGATTTCCTGTTTTCCATCTCCCTGTATATCGCCTACCGTTGTCATAGCCATAGGAATCTTTATTCCAGCAGTGCAGGGAATAAGCCAAGTTACTGTATACGCATTACATTGATTTTGATCTAATTTCTTTTGATTTTCACATTTAAGCTTTAAAGAAGGTGGTCCTGTCGGGCAGGCAACTCCTGCTTTTTGACATATAAGTCCGCCGTTCACGCATTCAGTCTTATCATTCAAAGGAACATTCATCACAGGATAAGAATTTGGATTACTAAACTCTCCACTACTTGCAAACGATGGATTCGTAGTTGTAGAGTAAGTAATTGCGACAGGAGTGTAATTTATATTAGTCCCATTGATAGTTTCTGACTTATCAATGGAATCAAGTCTTTCATTTCCAAAATAATCCTTTCCATAATTAAAAGTATATGTTCTCGCCAAATTAGTACCAGCAGATATAACAATAGAAGATATGATTGAATTATCAGGATAAGGCGTATTAACCGTGTAACTTCCAACTACATTACTTCTTGAAATAAAATTTATGGTTACAATTCTACCCGCATAATTAAACCTAATCGCATTTGTCGGATAAGCAATAGTATACCCATTTTGATAAATGTCTCTTACATCTTCCAACGCCCAAACAGCAATTGTATCTCCACTAGGTAATACATCTTGAGCTTTTCGACTTCGAAATACGTAACTTGTCCCAGATTTATCATAAGCAGTCCAAGTAGAAGGAGCCGCATTTTGACCTGAGCCATATGCTGATCCAGGGGTAAATTTCATAAAGGTTTCTTTACGGGAATAATAATTTCCACCTGCTCCTTTTACAAGAGCACCGCCAAGTGTCGATGTAAACTGATCGTTAGTCGTATAATCAATTCCATAAGTGGCATCTCTTGTTATCCAATGAACACCGGATAAATTCCAACCTACTCCCATGTTTCCATAACCACCAGAAGAGTTATAGTGAATAGATAAATCGGGATCGACTCCCTTAGTTCCCTCAGGGACTTCTATTTGATAGGATACATTTGATTTGCCGTTTAAGTCTACAGAGACAGAAGGCATAGGTTGTAGATTATTTTCAATTCCATTTATTTTACCGAAGGATAGGTTTAATAAGAATAAACCGCTAAATACTAATATGGAAGATGAAATCCAATAAGGATTAAGTTTTAGAACAGACTTTGATAGAATAAATACAGTGCTACCTTGGGAGAATAACTTTTTCAATTGACTAACCTCTTTTAAATTTTCTTTCCTATGAAAACAAAACCTACTCTTGTTAGGTGTTAGGTGTTAGGTGTTAGGTGTTAGGTGTTAACCCTAGCCTAGGTATTAAAATTTTTCGCTTACATAGATTTATCCATAGGATAAAATAGCATTCATTTTTTCAACCTTATTTACTAAAATTTAGTAATGAAAAGCTGTTTAAAACTAGAGCTAGTTTTACGTAGGTCAAAACTCAAGTTATTAGATTGTGTTGAGCTAAACCCCTACACTTACAATGCATCAAAGTTACTATCAATGATACTAATAAACTTACTATCAAATATACTCACAGAAAAAGAATCAGTAAGTATGAGAGTATATTTAATAGTAGCCCCGTCAGTATAATTCAAACAAAACAAACCTATTTAGATATTAGTAAAGAATATGGGTATGAAAAAGCCTGGTAGCGGCAAACAGTCTATTACTGGTTAGATATTTTTATTCTTTAAAGACATTCAGGGTAGCAAAACATCGGACTTACTCTTATTACTGCCTTAGCTTGAGCACAGGCAAATACTTAGATTGTTTATTGCATTCTCTTATTTGCTGATGTGCAATTAAACAACGTGAACTCGATGTAAGAAATAATGCTTATTCTCTATTGGTTTCACAGAGTCACACAAAGAAACACAGAGTTTTTAAATCCTTTTTCACCTCAGTGTAACTCAGTGACTTCTTTGCGGATCTCTGTGTGAGGATTTTAAATCACCTACTGTCTTACATCGAGTTCATGTTAAATAGTATCTTATTCATTCCATTACCCGTAGCGGCAATTAAGTATTAACCTGTCGATATACATTTACAAATTGAGAAATAATCCGAGAAAACTTCCGAAAGGAATGAGTTTAAATCCAAGTCTTTTGAATTTCCTTGTAGTGTTCCAAAAGAGACTTTGTTTCATCCCAAAGATAAAAATCATTTTCGGTAATTTCGTCGTGGTTGGATTTATAAAATAGACTTGTTGCGAAATTAAATGTCAGTTCGAGCGTTAGTCGAGAACTACAAGTGCTCTAAGCCTTTATTTTATAAGCAGTTCTCGACTACGCTCGAACTGACATTATTCACTATTATGAATTTTGCAACAACTCTAATAATAAAAAGTGTTCGTAATCTCCGGAATATTTTTTTTCCAAATCAGAAATAGTTTTCTCTAACGCATTTAATTTCAAGCTAAGATATTCAGAAAAAATCTTGTGAAATGCTTCTTGCAAATCTCCAGACTGAGTTGTATTTAATAAGAAAGCGCCGAGTTTAGGTTCTAACGTAAGGATAGCTTATCTTCCACTAATCCTATTTGTTATTCAAGTAAAAAAAAATTAAGCAGCAGAAAGTTTTAATGTTTGCAATGACTTCAGTTTATCGACAGGCTTTCGGGCTGTTAAATCATAATTCATTTGTAGATTCATCCAAAACTCAGGAGTTGTTTCGAATGATTTAGCAAATAACCAAGCTGTTTCAGGGGTAACACTCCGTTTGCCTTTGATAATTTCATTTATCGTTTGAAGACTGAGTCCAACATGCTTCGCAAAAAGAGTCTGTGTAACATTGTATGGTTCTAAAAATTCTTTTAGTAAGATTGTTCCAGGATGATTTGCAATTCTATTCTTAGGTAACATAAATTCTCCTTTTTAAAATTAATGATAGTCTTCTACTTTTACATTTTGAAATTTATTTCCTGATACTTGAAATGTAATTCTAAATTGATCGTTAATTCGAATACTGTAAAAATCTTTCAAATCTCCTTTCAATTTCTTTAACCGATTTCCGGGTGGAGACTTTAGATCCTCTACTTTAGCAGCAGCATTCAACATATCTAATTTTCTCACGGTGATTTGAATAAGTTCTTTTGGAAATTTTTTAGCTTTCGTTGAATCATTTCCATGAAATAAATCCTCAGTAAACTTATCCGCAAAATCAGAAATCATACTACAAGATTATATCTTCACGTTTTCAAGTAAAGCATGAATAAATGAAGTTTCGATTTTTTATCAATCAAATCAAGGCGGCAAAACATCTGACTCACTTTTACACTTCTTCATTTCAACTTGATAGTTTAAACACCAAAGTAGCGTCCCATCCACTTGAGGATTCGATATTTTATTCGGTCTATACACCCCAGCTAACATAATAATGCAAGTTATAGGTGCAAACCCATTCTGCATTTCTCGAACAGTATTTTCGCATCTATCACGTTTACTCAATATTAGAACACTATTTCCTTCTTCGTCATTTCCCCAACAAGAAACGAAAAGGAAAATCATTAAAACTAGTATTATCTTTTTCATCCCATTACCCATTATCCGCGTTTTTATAAATCCCAAACTCTCCCTCTCTGTGTCTCTTTGCCTCCGTGGCAAATCCTCTTTTATCCGTGTTCATCTGTGGTAAAAAACCTCTCCTTTCGCAAAGGAGAATACACCTTATAATCCGACAACAACGAATCAGCCAGAGGATTTATACCTAAGCAACCGCACTTGCTTAAAGTATAACTTATTTTTCCCTTTCTCGTTCATGATTTTAAATTCTATGTCGATGCCGTATTTGTTTTTATCACCCGCGTCTACTCTTTGTTTGGTGAATAAGTTGTGGAGTTTAAGAGTTGCCTCTTGGAGTTGTTTTAATTGGAGTTCATTTGCTTTATTTCCAATGAAAACGGGAGAGAGACTGGACTCGGAGTAGGTTTTTTCAATTGCCCCGGATTCAGAGTTAATCAAAAAGGATTCGGATAAAATATTCTCTTCTGGATTGGTGACAGAGTGCTCACCTGATTGGCTATTTACAATTATCTGCACTTTGCCTGTGCTTGCTACAGTTGTTACAATTACTCCATTAGCCGCTTCCTTTTGAAATGCTTCCTGGATTAAAATAGACATTCCTACTTTCAAATGGTCTATCCCAAAGAATTCTCTTTCTTCGAAGGCTCTGTCCGACCATAAAGAAGAATATACAGCGAGTATTTTTTCTTTTAGTTTCTCGTCGCTGTCTTTTTTGTTAAATCCTTTTGATTCATAAAGCCCTGCCCCGTTGAACTCGGGCAAATCTTCATTATTCGTTGAGCTTCTAAGTCGAATTCTAGATTTCGCAGGATACTTGTCTAGAATCTTACGAATACTGGGGATCATCGTAGACGGAAGGGAATTTGATTTTTGAATAGAGATTCTGATTTTCTCTAAGACTTTTGCTTTCTCTGCTTTTGAGAATTTTGCCTTGTCTTTTAGAAAGCTCTGGATCATAGTCTCAGGCTCCCCTTTGATGGTTTCAAAATAACCCTTAAAGCCAATAGCATACGCTGGTCTTGTCATATCCGGTAATGCTTTCAGGAGCAAATAGTAGTTTGCCGCCTTTGCCCCGATGTAAGAATTAGAAATAAACTTTTCATTTTCTTTTGTGAGGCTAAGTATTTCCGGCATATCCTGCTTAATCTCAGGGATCACGACTGGCTTACGCACTGTATTCTTTTGATTTTCTTCTGCAATCTTTTGAGTAGTCTTCTCAACTATAACCTTATCGCCTACATTTGACAATTTGACATATTTGCCAACAAATCCCTTGAGTCCAGGGATTGCAAAAATATCCGTTACATAGGCGTTAAAAGTTCCACGATTCTTTGCTAGAAGGTTTACATGAGAGAGTGGAGTCTGCGGCTTAAGAGATAGAATTCCAGCGACAGGCGGAATATGAACAGGAACATAATTCAAAAGCGCAATATCTGTGGGTAAGAGTAAATCAAGTTCCTTCTCGTTTTTCACTAACTTCAAAAGTCCGTAAGCTGTGCCAGCATTTAGCACATCCATTTTTTTGCCACCAACATGCTTAATCAATTGGTTGAGAGTGGTGTAAGACTCGGAGGATTTGGTAAGAATCTTACCGAGCTTAGCTACGCCTAATGGATTATTATCCCCTTCCGTTAGTATGATTAGCCCTTTACCGCTAAAGCTTTTATCTAGTCCGGAAACCATCTTATTGAGTTTTAAAATTTCTTCCGCTAAGTGAGCAGGTTTATCGTCATAATTATAATTTTCGAGTCGAATTGCCCAATTGAAATTTCCCAGCTTATTCTTATAAGGCTTTGCAGTTAGATCGTAGAGGAAAAACGGCATATACTCCCGAATCTTTGATTCTTTAGAGAGCTTCTTGAAATTTGCAAAACGAATCTTTCTTCCAAGACCTCTTGCTACAAATTCAGAATGTCCCTGGTAGACTTTTGTGTCGTAGAGGTGAATCTTCGGCGCGGCATTCCAATCTACAGCAACACCAGACCATGTAGGAAGATTGCCGTAGGAAATAAAACTAAGATCGGAGCTTTGCGCCGAAGCGGTGTTAATTGCAAATAAAGTTAAAACAAAAATAAAGGTTCGAAACATACATCCAACCTAAACAAAAACAAAACTCCGTCAAACGATAATTAGTTCTTAGGCATTCCCTCTTCCCATTCGCCGGCTATTTTTAATTCTCCGGTAAAATTATAGAATCCGCCCTTACCATGAAACTTCCCGCCTTTAAAATTACCTACATAGAAATTTCCTTTAGAAGAAATCAAAAAACCAAACCCTTCTAAATTTCCATCCCTGAAATTTCCAAAGTATTCATTCCCAAATTCAGATATCAAGTAACCATTACCTTCCGGCTTACCGTCCTTAAACTCACCTGCGTAATACTTTCTATTTTTGTTGATTAGTTTTCTCTTATCGTATGCATTTCCTTTTTCAATCGTTTGAAAACTCTTTTCTTTTTTTAGATTAATCGCAAGTCCCCGAGAGAGCATCCTATCGTCTAAAAATTCACCGGCTAACCGTGAGTCTTCGTTTTCTTTAAATATTCCGATCCCAAACGGCTTTCCTTCTTTAAAATTTCCAATGTACAATTGCCCGCCCGGGTATTGATAAAAACCAATTCCCTGAAATTTTTGTTCTATAAATTCTCCCGCATATCTAAATCCATCTTTAGTAAAAAAAACTCCACGCCCATTAAATTTTCCATCTTTTACTTCGCCCGTATAAACATCCCCATTCGCAAATGTCTGTCTCCCTTTGCCCTCGATGCGGTTCTTTTGAAATTCTCCCTCGTATACGCTTTCATTCTTGAAATAGAGAATACCTGCCCCATCCATTTCTTTATTTTTAAATTCCCCTTCATATTTTCTTCCGTCAGAAAAAACAAAAACTCCTTTCCCGTTATCACAATTTCCACTCTCACATTTGCCCTCATTTGCAAGAATAGGCATTAAACTCAAACCTATCAAAAAAATAATACTTATATACTTCATTTGCATAACCTCTCTCTATTTTTACTAACACTTACAGTATCGACTTTAAAACTGCTACCAAAAAATTCTACCTTTCAAGCAATATATAAGAGCCTGTCTTAAAAAGATATTGCAGGCTCTTGGAGCTTGACTTTTATTAATAGAATAACTTCTTCTCAGACACGCTCTAAGCAATCCAATGTATACCGAATACCAAATCTTTAAAAATTGCAATGCTGATTTCATAAAAAATTGCTTAAATGCTCTTACCGAATAATCCGATAACAATTTTGAGGTTACACACAAATATACGACTAAAGTTTTCAGCAAATGAGCGACAGGCGGCAAATAGCAAAAAGACTTGCGGCTAAAGGTAAAATAGCACAATCGAAGAGGCTAATAGCTATGTTTATAGAATAATACGCATATTAGCCCCTTTTTTAAATCAAGTCTATTGTTTTCTTTAGCCGGTGAGAGTATACGCTCATTCTACCTCTCTAATTTCTAAATGGTATATAAGGAGTATCCACTACTTATATTTTATTTTCAGCCTAAAATAAAATATTTCTTGATTATTATTAGCGCTATAATACTATTACCCATAGAGTTTGTTTCTTATACAAAAATAGAGAGGCAGCTTGAATACATTCTTGAGGATAATACAAATTGACACCTAAACCTGTGAAAGTTACTGCTAATGACCTAACATCATTAGAAAAAAATCTTAAAAATAAATCGGATGATTCTATTGGAAATTACCTTTTCAACGGATACCGTATCCAAGTAAGTAAATACAACCAAAGTGCGACTGAGAGAATTCGTGCATTTGCTAAAAGAAGAAGAGAACAAGGACTTTGCGTTGCTTGTGGAACTAAAGTAAAACGTACCAATCCAAAAACTGGACAACCATACAAATACTGTGATTTCCACCACGATTTAGCTCTTGAAAAGAGAAAATCACTCAAAGCACCTGCGGCAACAAAAGCAAAAAAGAAAAAATAGTTTTAATTTTTCTTTTTCGTGAAAAGAGCTTGGTATTGCATACGCTTTATCAGGCTCTTTCTTTATCTACTCACCTTAGGCTTCGGGGTAGAGGACATCTATAAAGAGTATAAATTTATCTTTAAAAGTCTTAGAGAACGTTCTGAGGAGTAAATTTTCCATGATGTCATGATAGGGCTGGCTAATTACCCAGGAATTACTTTGCCTGTAAGATTCATACAGATGATTTAAAAAATACGGTCTCCAACTCCAGTTATTATTCCTTGTATGCCGCTGAATCACAATTTCTGAATTCTTCTTTTTCATATAATTCGGAGAAGCCTGGTTCCCGTGTAAATCAGTTACAAAGAAACGAAAGATACTTACATCGACTGTAAAAATTTCAGCATAGGAGACTAAAGTCCCATCTTCATGAAACTGAATTTCTTCTCCTATCTTTTGTATGAGCGCCTCGACTCTACTTTCCCAATTTACTTTCTGTTTGATCTCTTCTATCTTTATCGAATAGAAACTATCTACTAATTGGTTTAATTGATCTGTATATTTGTTATTCTCAGGTGGGACAGGCAATGCTTTATCAAATAAAAATCCCTGTAAGTATCTAGAACCAAAGCTCATGGCCTGATGCATTTCACTAACAGTTTCCACACCTTCGAATAATAAGGATATACCCAAACTTTCACCAAGTCGCGAAAGAGTGTAAAGAATCTCCTTATAACTTCTCTCTACAAGCGACATGCGCAACATCTGCATGTCCACCTTAATTATGTCTGGACGAAAAATTCCGATTCGATCTAAGTTAGAAGATTTAGATCCCAGGTCATCAATCGCTATTAAAAAACCAAATTCTTTATATAAGCGAATAAGCGGTTTTAGAACTTCTAAATTCTTGTGAATATAATCTTCCGTAACCTCTATTACGATTCTATCCGGGGAAATTCCAAATTCTTTTACCTTGCGAACAGTAGAAGGTAATTCATTAGAAGAATTACTTCCATCGATATAAGACATCATAATTGCAGGTGATATATTTATGAATAACTTAGAATTCTGATTCGGGTCATTCGCTAATAGAAAGAGTGCTTGCTCTCTCAATTTATGATCTATACTTCTCTGGTATCGCCTAAACTCTCTTTGCTTTTGAGATTCAGAACCAGAATCCGATTGAGCTGCAAGAAAAAAATCACCTATCGTTTGAACACTTCCATCTGGGAAAACAATTCTTGCGAGAGATTCATAACCAAAGACAGATTTATTTTCAATAGAAAGAATTGGTTGAAAATAAGGAACAATTTCTCCCTCTCCTAGCCACTTCATCCATTCTCCCGGTGTTCGATTCAATTTTTCCTCTACAATCATTTTGTTTTCTCTTATAAGCTATTTTTAAAAGTTAGCCAGGCTTCCTTTCTAATGCAAGCCATATCAGAATTTTTATGGCTAACTACTAGGAAATGGTCTATGAGTATCTATACTGCAAATCATATACCATAAACCGACTTATTTAGATTTCTTCTAACCAAGCTCAAAATTATATTCTGACTTAATGCAATATTAGAATCGAAACCCATAGAAAGCACCCCTTTGCAATAAGATTTTTAGAAATCAATAAATTTTCTGACTCAATGGTCTTATTTTTGCAAATAGTATATAAGGGAAAGTACTGCCTAAAATTTTGAATCTTTTTTCATAAAATATTAGCAATTTCGGTACTTCTGCTTAATCGATAAGCACCTAAAGGATTTACTATGAGTATTAAAATGAATTACCCGGAACATGCAAAGGCATATGATGAAATGTTTCATGGCATTGAAAAACCGAGAGATCATTATAAGGATGTTTTCGAAATTTTAGCAACACTTGGCATTGGAGAATTTAAACAAAAAGAAATTCTAGCAAAGCTTGTATCTATTAACCAAGGAATCACTTTCACTGTATACAGTGATGGAAAAGGCATTGAAAGAATTTTTCCTTTCGATTTAATTCCTCGCATTATTCAGAAAGTAGAATGGGATACAATCGAGACCGGGTTACAACAAAGAATCAAAGCTCTAAACTTATTTCTAACTGATATTTACTCGAAAGCAGAAATTATAAAAGATAAAATTATCCCTGGGGAGTTAATCTACTCCTGCCCTGATTTTATTCCTGAAATGGTGGGAGTAAAAGTTCCGCACAATATTTATACACATATTTCTGGAATTGATATTATCCGCGATGCTGATGGCGGATACTTCGTGTTAGAGGACAACCTCAGAACTCCATCTGGAATTTCTTACGTCCTGGAAAATCGAATTATCATGAAGAGAATTTTTCCCGAGATATTCAAAGAAAGTTCAGTTCTGCGAGTTGATTCTTACCCGGCTATTTTACACGACATGTTAATGCAATTAGCTCCGAGTGATAAAGAAAAACCTACGATTGCACTTCTAACACCAGGCGTCTACAACTCCGCTTACTATGAGCATATTTTTCTTGCATCTCAAATGGGAATCCAACTGGTTGAAAGCTATGACTTAATGGTATCCGATTATAAAGTCTATATGAAAACAATAGAAGGCTTAAAGCAAGTCGATGTAATTTATAAACGGGTAGACGATTCTTTCATAGATCCATTAGTTTTTAGAAAGGATTCTGTGCTTGGTGTGCCTGGATTATTCGAAGCTTACAAAAGAGGTAATGTTGTTCTAGTCAATGCAATTGGCAACGGAGTCGCAGATGACAAAGCCGTATACTCTTATGTGCCGGATATGATTAAATATTACTTGAACGAAGTACCTATCTTAAAAAACATTCCTACATACCGTCTTGGAATTGAAGAAGAAAGGATTGATGCATTTTCGAAAATGAACGAACTTGTAGTGAAGGCAACAAATCAATCCGGTGGCTACGGAATGTTAATCGGTCGCGATGCATCTCCAGAAGAAATTGAAGCCTATAAAGAAAAGGTCATGGAAAATCCTAGAAATTATATTGCACAACCTACTATCAACTTATCGACTGCTCCCTGTTTTTTTAATGGAAGCATTGAACCACGGCATATTGATCTTAGACCCTTTGCAATTTATTCTCCCAAAGGAATTAAACTAATCCCTGGTGGCTTAACGCGAGTAGCCTTAAAAAAAGGCTCTCTCGTAGTAAATTCTTCGCAGGGAGGCGGCAGTAAAGATACATGGGTGGTAAATTAATATGATGCTTAGTAGAATTGCAGAATCCCTTTTTTGGTTAGGTAGATTTGTTGAACGAGCAGAAGGTATATCCATCAGCTTGCAAGTTCAGCATTCTGCATCACTCGAAGCAGATTTATACGGGTTTAATAACTGGGAGCCAATCCTAAACGCTGTTGGTCAACTTAGCTCTTTTTATAAAGTCCACAAAGAAGCGTCTTCTGACAATGTAATTGACTTTTTAATTTTCTCACCGGAAAATCCTAATTCTATTTTAGAATGCATTAATCGAGCTCGTGAAAATGCACGTGGTGTTAGGGACATGATTTCTAAAGAGAGTTGGGAAATTATGAACGTCACCTACCATGAGCTAAATAAATTCAACATGGATTTGGTCAGAAAAGAAGGTCCGGACAAACTATTTAACTTTATCCGCCAGAGAAGCTACTTATTCGAAGGCGCAACTGAAATAACTATGTTTCGCGGTAAAGGTTATCACTTTATGCGTGCAGGGAAATACTTAGAGCGTGCAGACCAAATTGCGCGTATTCTAGATGTAAAGTATCATATTCCTCTTCCTCGTGTGGAAGATGTTGGTAATCCGCTAGACATTTACCAGTGGAAAACTCTACTTGATTCAACAGGGGCTTATGAAGCTTACCTGCAACATTACAATATTAAAATTACACCTATCCAGATTGCGGAGCTTTTAATATTCAATCCACAACTCCCACGTTCTCTCTTATTTTGTATGGAGCGAGCACTTCAATCCTTCCGCCAAATTTCTTCTATCAGAGAAAAGTTCTTTGCCAACAAAGCAGAACAAAAAATTGGCAAGCTCTACTACCAAATTGCCTATAGTAACGCTGATGAGATTTTCTTTTTCGGATTACACGAATACTTAACTAATTTTATCAACGACCTAATTGATATAGGGGATGAGATCAACCATACATATTTTGGTTATGTATGAAATAGGTTATGTTGTCAACGTATCTGCTCGTCAAGAGTAGCTTTGCTATCTTCGACAACGATAGCAATGTTATGCATCCTTATGATGTAATTATTTAATTTCACAATTTCATTTTTTGCCCCTTCATCAAATAATCGTTTAAGACTTTTTACTTAGAATAATGTTCGCTAGGCTTTTGCCACTTTCTGGTCAATGAAATCCTTTCGTCCTCGAAACCAGTCCCCAAGCTGGACTCTGTTCAATATAATAAAGGAGGGATTCCATAATTAACGTGAATTCGATGTAAGAAATTATTTTTGGATTAACCTTTAAAGTCATTCCCGCGCAGGCGGGAATCCAGAGCATCTTTGCATTTTCCTTCAGCTAAAGAAGATTTTTGGAATTGTTTACCCATATTTGCTACAATTCAAAAAGCTTAGGGAAATAGAAATATCAATAATATTTATGGTAAGGGAAAAAATATTGAACTGAGCTTTACAATCATTTGTCGCTAAGGAAAAATCAAAATTTGCAGAATTTGAGTTCAAAATTCCATTTATTCGGAATAAGTAGGGCTTACTGAAAAAAGCTACAAGCCTGAAAAATCAGTGACAAAATAGGAATTAGATTCAGAAAGGTGCAAGGCTTTTGCGGGAAAAGCATCTAAAAGCTTGCACGTGAGGGGATAATAGAGTGTATATCAAAGAATCTAAAGATCAACTTGAGTTTGAGAATTTTCATTTGCCGTTCAATGGAAAATTAGATAAATCGAATCGTTGGGTGACGCTTTCTAAATTAATACCTTGGGATAAGATAGATGATAATTATTCCAAGATGTTTTCAGAAAAAAAAGGAGCACCTGCCTTACCTCTTCGGACAGCGTTAGGCGCATTGATAATCAAAGAGAGATGCGGATTAACGGATGAAGAGACAGTAGCCCAAATAATTGAGAATCCCTACCTGCAATATTTTTTAGGATTTAAGGAATATCGGAGTGAGCCGCCCTTTGATTCTTCCATGATGGTTCATTTTCGTAAGAGAATTAATTTGGACATGATGACTGAGATTAACGAGTTAATTATTAAAGCTACCAATTCGAATGATGCTAAAGAAGAGGAAAATACAGATAGACCTGAACAAGAAGAAAAATCTACGGAGAAACCAAAAAATGATGGTGTCTTAATGTTTGATGCCACTTGTGCACCGGCAGATATTCGTTATCCGACAGACATTTCTTTATTGAATGAAGCAAGAGAAAAATTGGAAGCGATGATAGATAAGGTATATGAGCATAGCAATCAGGTTGCAAAGAAGCCAAGAACATATAGAGAAATTGCGAGAAAAAAGTTTCTAGCCTTCGTTGGTCAAAAGAAACCAGGTAAGAAAGTAATTCGAAAAACCTTGAAAAATCAGCTTGAATTCGTATCTAGAGATATAAAGCATCTAACAAAGTTAATAGAGGATAATCCTAATATACTGCACTATTTAAAAAAGAAAGAATACAAAGATTTACTCGTGATAAAAGAATTATATAGACAGCAACGAGAAATGTTTGATAAGAAAACAAATCGAATAGACTTTCGAATAGTGAGTATATCGCAACCACATATACGACCTATCGTTCGAGGGAAAGCATCTGCAAAGGTTGAATTTGGAGCAAAGCTTACAGTTTCATTGAAAGATGGCTTTTCAAGATTAGAAAAACATTCATGGGAAAATTTTAATGAATCGACTTTACTAAAAGATCATGTAAATGCCTATTTTAAATTCCACGGCGTCTACCCCAAAGTAGTCGCTGCCGATAAAATTTACCATAACGAACGAAATAAAAAATTTTGTGAAAAGCATGGAATTAAAATGACACTCGGAATGATGCCCGCTGAACTAGTTGATGATGATCATCCGAGTAAATCAATACGAAATGCAATCGAAGGAAAATTTGGCGAAGCCAAAAGACGCTACAGCCTCGCGCGGATAATGGCAAAACTCGATATTACAGCCAAATCAGTAGTTGGCGTCATCATTCTAATCATGAACTTGGAAAAGAAGCTAAGACTTCTTTTGTCTAATTTTTTATTTCAACTATTTTCGTTTCTATCACTGGATAAAAATAACAAACTTACTAAAATTTGATTTTTTCAGCAAGCCCTAAGTAATCCGTATATAAAAAAAGCCCCAACTTTTCAGTTGAGGCTTTCGTATCTTAAGTGTAGGCTTTAGACTACACGATTTAGAAACATATAAAAGTAGCGTGACCAAGAGACTTGATTCAACCTAGCCGTCAGTAACTATCTTCGTGAAAAGGTAGTTACTAGATCGACATATTTTCCTTTAAAAAAGGAGGTGATCCAGCCGCACCTTCCGATACGGCTACCTTG
>JANMOF010000054.1:0-1539 GCA_031368925.1 Leptospiraceae bacterium | reverse complement strand
GTTATATATTTGTCCAATCTCCAACTTATTTAAATAAATTTTAAAATCAATATTGGTTGATTTAAATTTTTTGGGTCTGTAAACATAAATAGTAGCGTATTCTTGCGCAAGTGTGGCAAACGATGATAATATAACTAATAGAACAATAAACACTTTTAGTTGTGAAACTAATTTGCCTTTAAATACACCTTTGATCCAATTTTGTAGAGCAGGAATATTTTATTTCCTAAATGTTTCACAATGGTTGAAGTTTAATAAATCCCCAATAGGCCCAAATCCCGAAGAGTACGGGTCGAATCTTTCCCCTTTCTTCCCGCGGATCTTCGATTCGCTCCAGTACGAGTAATCAGTTCGAGCACGAGCGAGAAATGATTACTTGTACTGGACATATTGAAAACTCGTACTCAAACTGTAACCCCAATGTCCGATTTATCGCTGCGCTCTCCCTTTGGTCGTGAATCTCATTCTTCGATTTTCGCAGTCTCAAAGTCTATCAAGACGCAAGAATCCAAAACAAGGAAATTTTCATTCTGCTTAAGGATACAAAGTATGACAGGAATATCAGTAGTCAGCTTTCCAGAGCAAGCACCAGCATAATGCTCAATATTGCAGAAGGAGCTGGGCGATTCACATCCAAAGACAAAAGGAATTTTTTCATAATAGCACGTGCATCGGCTCTTGAATGCAGCGCACTGTTCGATGTAATTGAAGATTTGGAATTATTGCCCGTGGACAAATGTGAGGTTTTTAGGAAAAATCTGGAAGAAGTTTCTAAAATGTTGTTCGGATTAATCAGGAATCTGGAGAAATAATCTTTACACGCATGTAATGATCCGCCCCTCAAAGACTCAACTTCTTCGTTTTCTTTCCAATTAAGGGTAAGTCATCGAAAAACAAGTTAGGATCTGTTCTATCCCTCTCCGCATCGACTTGTCGATACGGAATGCGAAGTGCGGAGAGCGTAGAGCGCCAGTGATTCGGTCTCCGCACTGAGTCGGACTTTCCTCTTTTTACAATCATAAATGATTCCGGATTCTCAAACATTACTTTCTATAAAAGGGGGATCTTGTAATTAATAATCTCTCTTGTCCTGCTAGACATCAATTCCCTAAGACAATCTTTTTGTATTCATAACCATTGGTTGTCAGTATGCGTGCAGTGTATAAGCCCTCGCATACTTCCGGCAGGTTGAATGTGATTTTTGTGCCGTTGGCAGGTTGATTGCAAAGCAATTCGCCCGAAAGGGACCAAATTGAAACTTCTTTTATTTGTATATTCGCTTTCACTGTGATTTCCCTGCTGGAAGGATTGGGGTAAACGGTCAGAAAATTTTCCATTCCCTCGCAATCTGATGATATGATTTCTGAATATTCAGAACTTCCGTCGAAACTTGTTTGTTTCAGCCGGAAATAGGTTAGACTGCTGCCTGAATTCCCGGCAATGAATTCATAATGTCTCAGATCGGAACTGTTGCCGAATCCATCCACGGTTCCCGCAACATTCCAGTCGATTGTGTTATCAGATTCTTCAATGGTAAAA
>JANMOF010000030.1:0-8431 GCA_031368925.1 Leptospiraceae bacterium | reverse complement strand
TATAAAGCCAGGAATTTATCTTCTTCTAATTGAATTAGCTTTGGTCGCAGGATATTCTCTGCGTTCTTGTCTTTAAATTCAGTAAGCCATAAGACACCTACTCTCTTCTGAGGAAATTTTTTACCTGCATAATCTACGAAGGATATTTCGGGTGAGTCTTCTCCTTTTGAAATTACAACATCTTTGCTAATCATATACGGTAATTTAGAATCTACTTTTATTTCCGGGAAATTCTTTGCGACTTTCAAAATAAATAAGTTTCTAGAATCATTCAAATAGATTTCAGCATTCGCAGGATTAAAATCCTTTTCAGCCGCTCCTAATACCAGATAACTATCAGGAAGAGAAACTAAATTTCCAAGCTCGGTAAATGTCTTCTGATACATCTTTCCCGCTTTATAGGTAAATATCAGTTTTGCGCTATTTTTCTTAGAAATAGAAATTCCTCTCGGAAAAGCATCGGCCAAATCGAGTTTCACAAAATCAGTTCCATCAAAAATCATTCTCTGATCAAATGAATGCGACGCAGTCCAAGTCTGACTTTCCTCTTTTAAAAATTCCATCGTCTCCGAATTTACTATAAACAAAATTCCACTCTGGTGATTGAGTCCATCTGCTTTATTCTTGTGTTGAATCTTTCCTAAATGAACTGCAACCTTCCCGTTTCCAAAAACTACACGTGATGTCCCTGCTTCAATTGGTTTCATCACGTCAAAATTCTGACGATCTATATTGGGGCTAAATGATTTTATCTCCTTTCCTTTAGCATCCAATTTCACTAATTTAATATTGGGCGAAAATTCTCCATCGCGGTTTTGCTTTGCAACGACTAAGAAGTAGTTGCCTTTATTGTCCTTAGTAAAACCTCCGAATATTGAAAAATTGGTATTATAAACTATTTCTTTTTCCGGTTGAAAGTCTGCTGCAAATTCCTGGATATGCACTTTGGTTCCATTTGATTCCATCCAGGCTACTGTCAATTTGCCTCCATCGGTATAATTTACAATATGCGGAGGTGTTCCAGTCATTTCTGCATGTGAATCAGGGGAAATATTCTGTTCCTCCGACCAACTATCAAACGGCTCACCGGGCACTCCAATTGTATAGGTAGTTAAATTTTCAGGTGAGGATGCTCTCTCTATATTTCCAATTTCCGAATCGGGAATAACAGCAAATAGTCCCTTTTCCAGTATAACTCCCGCGCCGCCTTCTTTGGTAAGCCTCATAGCAGAGTCTAAGTTGAATTTACCACTGACTAAATCTTTTGCTTTAAAGCCACGAACTAGGCGAAATTTGTTATCAGTAATAAAGTATAACGAATGATCTTCCTTTGTGGACGGCTTATAAAGTATTTTCAAGAATTCATCATAATTATTAAAGGCAGGCTGAACCTCTTTCGCAAAACGGGCAACTAAATGAAATGCAGGGTATTCTGTAGAAGATAAACCGGCTATCGCATAACGTTGAAATTCTAGTTTTTCACCCCTATATTTTTCATCGTATTTTACCTGCACAGAAATCTCTGGTGTGATTTCTTCCGTAACATCTTTGTAACCTTTGTATTCTTTTATGATCTTAGGTCCGGCAACGGTGAGAGTAAAAGCACCAGTAGCTGCACTCGTATTTTTTACAAGGTACGGTTTCTTCGTCTTTGCCGCCTGCGCAAGTATCGATACAGAAATTAAACTTAGAAAAAAAATAAATCCGTAAGACAGAATTTTAGATTGTAAGGTTCTATTTTTTTTCATTTTCTTTGCATTGTTCAGTATTTTATTTTTCATTCATAACCTCGGAGAAATTAGATTATGGAAATTATTTTTTTACTCAAGCAATTTTTTAGAATATAGAAATGAATTGAGAAAAAAAGAGACTTGATTTTACTATGGAAATGACTCAATCTATACTCGCATTTTTACTTTCTTTTTTTCCAGGATTTATTTATATTTGCATCTGGAGAATTCCATTTCACTATCCAAGCAAAAAAAATAGTATTCAAATATTATTCGGTGGAACTGCTGCCATTTTCATTATGGGTTACTTTAGTTATGCGCAAGCAAAGTTTCTTTTATTTTTTGCAAACTGGGTGAAGGAAGATTTGATTTTTCTGAGATCGGATATTTGGGCACTTGCTTTCTTGGGATTTATGGAGGGACTATTTTGTTTTATCCCCATAGCAGGTTGGTTTGATCCCAAGACTTACAACAACCCAATCTTCCAGAAAAAGAATACTAAGGGGCTAATTTTATTTACCCTCGTAGTTATAGTTTTGCCTTTTTATATTGTGTTAAATGCTTATACAAATTTCGAAGAAGATAAAGTAGAATTCGTATCCTACTTCAACCCTATCCCTAAAAATTTACTTTATTCCAAGATCTCGTCCTTTAAAGTTGATTCAGAAAATAGAACTAGTAGTAATTCGAAAGGGCAAAATAGAAATTACTCTGTAATCAAACTTGAACTTATTCTAAAGGATAACTCTAAATATTTGATTTTAGAAACAGAAGAAGCTGATGACTTATTAGCAATGAAAATAGCAAAGCTTATTCTTTTTTTAAAAGAAAGACAGATACCAAGTGAGATTCCTTACATACTTCCAGGATATTCGGATTGGAAAAATAATTTAGAATACTATTTGCAAATTGGTAAGTAAACAGTTTATTTAATAAAATCTGCCAAACTAAAAAAAGTATTTTTCAAGAGGATAATTTCGATTTGCTCTTGCTTACTAAGAATAAAAGTTTTATTATAATTAAAATTAGATGGCTCTCTATAGACTTCCACTTCCATTTTTTGCAAATTGATAATCCAAACCTCAGGAATATTTCCTTTGGCATACATCGAAAGTTTATCCCTATCGTAATTCAATGAAGAATTTGCAACTTCAATGACTAAGTGAGCGATTGTCGGATGATTCTGAAAATAGTCATGCTCGTCTTTATCCACAATTGCAATATCAGGCTCAGGCTCTGAGTCAATTAGACTCAAAGGGTTTTCTTGTCTCACTTGAAATTGTTCCGGTAAGTTACGGATAAAAAATAAAACAATCTTCTGAACGAGTCCTGCATGAATTGGGTCTTTAGGCATTTTTTCTACGACGACTCCTTCGATTAGCTCTGTCTTTTCGGGAATAAAACCAAGACGGAAAAGTTCGTGATACCCTTCAATACTAATGGCGGGAACCCGTTTTCTAATGGCAGATTTTTCTAAGATAGAGAGATTCATAAATTTATTTTTATTCATCTAAGTCTTATGTCAAGTAAATCAATTTGCAAAAATTAGAGATGACAAGTAAAAGGAATCTTTAGAGATTGGACTCTCAAAGAATTTTTTCCGATAAGAGTAAAGAGAGCAAAATGGACGTAAGAGATTTATACAACATCTACGAATCAATCAACAGAGATATTGCAAAGCTCAAGACTACTCGTAGCAGTATTCCTGTTGACCGCGAATACACATCTGTCTTACAAAATACTATCACCTCTGAAATTGAGAAATTCGAAAGTCTAAAGAAACTCATCCAAGAACTCGAAGTCGAAATTCCTGAAGAATACAACACCGTTGAAAAACAAAGTGTGGATTATACAGACCCTTCTTTTTTTCCGATGGTGTAAATTATTCTTTGCTCTGTTTCATTCGAACCAATAAATAAAATGCAAACCCAGCGGCTACTCCCGGTATAACGCCGAGAATAAGTGCTATCCATCCATGACGAACTTGTTTTATCTTTGCTTCATAAATAATCCAAACAGCTAAAATCATCCAACAAAATATTGTGTCTAATGAATACCCGGAGGAATAAGGATTTACGAATCCAGCGGCAAATGCACCTACGATATCTGGATTTTGTAAGAAGGGGGGAATCACTATTATCCCGAAAAGAATTGCAAATCCAATTCCTAAACTTAAAACTACGAACTTAAAAAATTTTTTCATATACTGTCCTTCATAAATATTAGTTTTACATTTACGCTACGCGTGTAATATTTTTTAAAAAGATAAAAACCGCTTAGAGTAATATTCACACAATTTATTTTTCATAAGCTCCAAACAATCAAATTTAAAAACATTATTCATCGCATAATTTTATTTTGTCGCATAATGACTAATGAGACATTTATAATTCAATTAAGTCTCATTGTACTTTTTCTTAGAAATAAATTTTAAAACTAAATCCTAAAACTAAGAAGGTCGAAAATCAAATTACTGATGAAAAAAGAAATTCCAAAAAAGAAAAAACTTCCTGGCAAAAACGATAAGGTAGTAAATCTAAACTTATTTAAAATTAAAAAATCTCTCACTGAGGAAGGCTTCGAAGTTGTAGAGAATGACAAGGGAGAAATAAAACTCATCTTGCGATTTGCTAGATAAAAAATCTTTACAGGAAATTTCTCTGCTTTAAATAAAAATCATCTCACTAGTAAAAATTAATTCAGCGTTTTAAAAAAGCCCTGCCGCGTACTTCAATATCATTTAGATAAGAAAGAGAGAAGAAGGATTAACCGCGAAGGGCACAAAGAACGCGAAGAAAAGACATGGTTTTGTAATAAACTCCTTCGTGGTCTTCGTGCCCTTCGTGGTAAAAAAATCTTAAATATACAGCACTGTACTTCGGTGGCAAAACTCCCTTCTACTTTATTGAATTTTACACTTGCCATAACACACGTATTTAAAACTGTAAACTTAGCAGAGTTGCCCACTTAGCTCAGTTGGTAGAGTATTTCCCTCGTAACGAAAAGGTCGCCAGTTCGATTCTGGCAGTGGGCTACAGGAAGGAAAATGCCATATAAAGAACTAGTTGGAAATCTCGATGGAGCAGGTCAAAAACATGCAATCGTAGTTTCTCGATTTAATGAATTTATTACCGAAAGCCTTTTAAAAGGTGCCCTGGATTCACTCCTCAGACATGGAGTGAAAGAAGAAGATATTACCATAACAAGAATCCCAGGTGCTTATGAAATTCCACTCACCGCAGATCGTTTAGCAAAATCCAAAAAATATGACTCGGTCATTTGTATTGGTGCAGTTATCCGGGGATCTACATCTCATTATGACTTTGTTGCCGGTGAATCAGCAAAAGTAGGAAGCATTGGTCTTCAAAATTCCATTCCAGTCATTTTTGGCGTTCTAACAACTGAAAATATCGAACAAGCTATTGAAAGAGCTGGAACCAAAGCTGGAAACAAAGGCTTTGAAGCAGCTCTAACCGCAATCGAGATGGTCAATCTCTTGAAACAAATCTAATGGCATCCAGACATAAAAGCAGATCCGTCACCTTACAAGCATTATACCAAATTGAATTAACCGGCGTTTCTATTGGGGACGCTTTAAGTTTTAGTTGGTATGATAAAGTACTCGAGCCAGAAGAAAAAGAACTTGCGACCCAATTAATTAAAGGTGTTGTGAAAAATTGGGATTTACTCGATACAATAATAAAGTCTTATTCTAAAAACTGGGATTTCGAGCGCATTTCAGTGGTTAATCGCTGTATATTGCGTTTGTCCATTTATAGTTTGATCAACCAAAGAGATATTCCTCCGAAGGTTGTAATCAACGAAGCGATAGAGCTTACGAGAGAGTTTGAAGTCGAAACTGCCGTATCCTTTATCAATGGAATTCTAGATGCAGTGTATAAGGATGAATTAGCCAAGCTCAGCGGAGATTAGGTATGGAACCAATCAAAAAAAATAGACTTAAGTTTGAATCAGTTGAACCTGAAACAAATCCAAACGTTACCCAGTATGAAACAGATGAATATTCGACAATGCAACTCAGGCAACAGACTGCAAGTAGCCCCCTTCCCTGGATTTTATTCTTTGTTTTACTAGCGATTATCATTGGTGGGACATCCTGGTATTATTTTTATGGCAATAAATCGGGCATGGCACCATTTTCAAAAGGAGATTTAGCTGAAGACAAATCAGGCGGTCTAGATCGAATCCTAGAAAGACCCTATATGCCTTCTAGCTCTACCAATCCAAGACTAGCTGAATGTATTACGCTTTATTTAGAAAGATACCAAAAGAAAGCAGAAACGAAATGTGAAGAATTCCTAAATCGCCCGGAGACAGATCAGGATAAATCTATAGCCCTCACTGTTCTAGGTGTAATTTATGACGAAAAGGGACGTTATCCGCAAGCAATTGAACACTTGCGTAAAGCCGTTGCCTATGACCCCAAGAATATATACGCCTACTATGACTTAGCTGTTAGCTATAAACATGATGGTAGACTAGCCGATGCAAGGACGACCATTCAGCGAGCAAAGGAACTTGCTCCAAACGACTCAAAAGTCTCTTTATTAGCTGGCAACCTACTCTATGACGCAAATGATCCAAAAGCCGCAATGGAATCCTTCAAAGACGGGCTTTCCAACACACCAAACGATCCCTCGCTAGCATACAATTTAGCGCTTGCCCAATACAAACAAGGAATGATTCCAGAGGCAATTGAAAACTTCCGTAAGGCAATCCAAAGCGGTGGCTCAGGACAAATTGCTGAGTTGGCTCATGGTCATCTAGCTTCCATCTACTACTACCGAGAAGATTTCAATGGAGCAGAGCATCATTTTCGCCAAGCGATTGCTATTAAACCCAATGACTCTCGTTATCTTTACAACTTAGGCGTGACCATGTTGAAAAAGAAAAATACTGATGAAGCAGTATCATTTCTACAAAAAGCACTCGATGCAGGTGCAACCGATCCTGAGATTTACCGTTATATCGCAGAGTCATTTGAAGATTTAAAGATGTATGATAATGCAATTGCCTCTTTAGAAAAAGCAATGCGCCTTCGTCCAGATGATGTAGATACCCTAATACAGTTAGCTGATCTTTATTATAACCGAGGTAATCTAAGCCAGGCAGAAGATACGTTTCGAAAAGTAATTCGAGTTACCCCAGGGGACTCCAATACCGAATCTGCAAGAGTCAATCTAGGCATCATCCTAGACGACATGGAAAGATATGGAGAAGCAATCATTGAATTCGAAAAGGCTTTAGAGTTAAATCCAAAAAACGAAAACGCCTACTATAACTTGGGTATTGCCTATAAGCATGCAGGGCAACCCACGAAAGCACTGGAAAGTTGGAGAAAGGCAAGTGCCATTAATCCATCCGAAGCTAAGCATAGAGAAGCAATCGGAGATTATTACCTAGAAAGCAATTACTTAGATGAAGCTGCGCGAGAGTATGAAGAAATTGCAAAGGCAAACCAATTTAATTATAAAGTGCGACTCAAATTAGCAGATGCCTATTTCAAAAGACAGCAATTTGACTTGGCTGAGAAAAATTTAATCTTCGTTCTAAATCACTCTAAAAACGGAGACGAGATAAAACTCGCCCATAGAAAGCTTGCTCTAGTTTATTCTGAGGGCGACTCCAAGAATAAAACCAAAGCGAAAGATGAAGCATACCGTGGCTCACATATCGATCCCGATGATATGGAAGGAAGACTTGTTCTGGCAAAAGTCTTAATTGACTCAAACTCACTTATGGACAGGGAAAAAGCAATCGACGAACTCACAGCTATTATTAGGTCTGATGTAAAACCTAAGCTCGCTGCCAAAGCATACAACTACTTAGGCGTATGTTTCTACAAAAACCATGAATTTAAAAAAGCTTTGCGTGAATTTCAAAATGCAATAGATTTAGACCCAAACTTAACCGATGCTTATGATAACAAGAGAGCAGCACGCGCTGAGTATGAAACGAGTATTCAGGGCAAGCAAACAGCTTACTAAAGGCTTGACTAATTTGGGGTAAATAGGAAAGTGAAAGTGATAGCAATTATTTATAGCTATTAGTGTTACAAGATTGATGATAAAACAAACAGACAATTCTAAGAATAGCTCTGGCAGAAGGATAAAAACCAAGATTTTCATTATTGCCTTGGTTTTTATGAGTTTAGTCCCTATATTCTCTTCTGATGCAGAGAAAGACGAGCTAAAAGAAAATCTTCTAGGCTCCGAGAAGAAACAGAAATTAGCTTTGCTTTCCTTGAAGACTGCAAAGCGAGAAGACTTATTTCCATTAATCTCCACCATTCTAAAAGCAACTACCTCGGAAGGCGAAATCCAGGGAATCATACTTGACCTTTATTTTTCCTACGGTCCTGAAATTGAAAAATTTAATCCAAACCTAATTGATGACCTCGAATGGGTGTTTGATAATACAAAAAACGAAGCAAACATAGTAAAGGTATTACACTATGCTGCAACCTACAAAGAAAAGCGGTTAATGTATCATATCCTCGACTACATTACCTATAGAGATGCAACCGTTAGAGAATTTACCTTTAAAGCAATTGACAGTTTTAAAGATGATAGGGCACTCCCTTTTATTTTGGAACTAGGTAGCTCTGATCAACCGATTCATCGTTATTATTATCTCGAATCTTTAAATTTCATCAATGATGAGCGTGCAAGTATGCATGT
>JANMOF010000018.1:0-16946 GCA_031368925.1 Leptospiraceae bacterium | reverse complement strand
CGCTGCAATCTCTTGAACAAGATCTGCTGTCTTGTGAATTGATGGAACAATATCTCCAATGAGCTTACCCGCAGTTTCCGCAATCTGAACACTAGAAGAAGCGAGATCAGAAATTTCATTTGCAGCTACTTGACTTCTCTCTGCTAGCTTTCTTACCTCAGAGGCTACTACCGCGAAACCTTTGCCATGTTCGCCAGCACGTGCGGCTTCAATTGCAGCATTTAGAGCAAGTAAGTTTGTCTGATAAGCAATGTCTTCTACAATACCAATTTTTTGTGCAATCTGTTTCATCGCCTTAACAGTTTCGAGAACTGAAGTTCCACCTTGAACAGCATCCGTTGCAGCCTTAGTTGCTATGGCATTTGTCTGTTTGGCATTATCCGCATTCTGATTAATATTTGCACTCATCTCTTCAAGCGATGCACTTGTCTCTTCCACACTCGCTGCTTGCTCACTAGAAGATTGACTCAAACTTTGAGCCGTTGAACTTACTTCCTCTGCGGCACTTACAACTGCATCAGTACTACTACTTACTTCATTGATTATATTTTGGAGGGTTTGCAAAGTATTATTGAATGAATCTTTCAGTTTAGCAAATCCGCCTTCGTATTCATTTATAATTTTTTGTGTAAGATCTCCCTTCTCTAATGCAGTAAGTGCAGGAACTAAATCAGCGACTATACGCGCAGTTTCATTTGCTAATAATTTTTGCTCTGTAATAACAGTGGCAAATTTAATTACCTTGTAAGGCTTTTTATTCAAGTCTAGAATCGGGCTATAAGTTGCCTGTAACCACACCTCACGTCCGCCTTTGCCAATTCGTTTATATTCAGCTGCTTGAAATTCTCCTCGATTAAGCGTAGCCCAAAATCCTCGATATTCGTCTCCATTCGCATAAGCTGGCTCTACAAATAAACGATGATGTTGGTCTTTGATTTCGCTAAGTGAATATCCCATCCCTTGCAGAAAATTGTCATTAGCCGTAAGTATTGTTCCATCCATTCTAAATTCAATAATAGCCTGCGATTTATTAATCGCAGCAATTTGTCCTTCAAATTCTACATTCTTTAATTTTTGGTCAGTTACAACGGTAGCAAATTTAACTACCTTTGTAGGTTTTCCATTTAAATCCATAATAGGATTATAAGTTGCCTGTAACCACACCTCACGTCCACCCTTTCCAATTCGCTTATATTCAGCAGTCTGGTATTCACCCCGATTAAGTGCAGCCCAGAATTGTCGATATTCTTCACCACCTGCATAGGATGACTCTACAAATAGGCGATGATGCTGTCCTTTTATTTCAAGTAAAGTATAACCCATTGCTTGCAGAAAATTATCATTAGCCGTTATTATTGTTCCATCCATACTAAATTCAATAACTGCTTGCGCTTTTCTTATTGCGGCAAGTTGACCTTCAAATTCTACATTCTTTATTTTTTGTCCCGTAACTACAGTTGCAAATTTAATCACTTTAATTGGTTTACCATTTAAGTTCATAATTGGATTATAGGTTGCCTGTAACCACACCTCACGTCCGCCTTTTCCTATTCGCTTGTATTCAGCCGTTTGGTATTCGCCCCGATTAAGTGCAGCCCAGAATTGTCTATAGTCTTCACTTCGTGCAGAGTCCCCATCTACAAATATTCTATGATGTTGCCCTTTGATTTCACCAAGCGCATAACCCATATTATTCAGAAAGTTTTCATTTGCGGTAAGGATAGTCCCGTCCATAGCAAATTCAATTACAGCCTGTGATTTATTAATTGCAGCAATTTGTCCTTCAAATTCCACATTTTTTAGTTTTTGCTCTGTAATAACAGTGGCAAATTTAATTACCTTGCAAGGCTTTCCGGTAGAATCTAAAATTGGATTATAAGTTGCCTGTAACCACACTTCATTCCCATTTTTCCCAAGGCGTTTGTATTCTGCTCTTTGAAACTCACCTCGATTTAGTCTTGCCCAGAATTGCCTGTAGTCTTCACTGCGAACATAGTCGCTATCAACAAAAATTTGGTGATGCTGTCCTTGTATTTCTACTAACGTATATCCCATTGCTTGTAAAAAATTTTCGTTTGCAGTTAGAATTTTCCCATCCATGGTAAATTCAATTACAGCCTGAGATCTTTCAATCGCTATAAAATTTGAAGAAAGATTATTAATAGTTCCTGACAGTTTTCCTAATTCGTCTTTCGATGAATCATCTAATTTAATAGAGAAATCACCACTATCTATTTTGCGAGTAGTCACGACAGAAGAGTGGATAATATAAATTATCCCTCCTAAAATAACGAACAGAAATAGAGAAATTATCACGCCGAAAGAAAGATTAAATGAGCTAATGGAATTTTTCTGCTTCGCAAAACCACTTAAAGTTTCCTGAACAGCCTCTTCCCCGGACTTTTCAATTGTAGTATTTAGTTCTTCAATAGACTGTAGATAGGCGGTTCGAGTTGAAAGCAAGTTCTTACTATAAATAACTTCTGCCTGTGTAAATTTTGCGGCTAATGCTAAATCCTTAACAATCGATAGTTGTTGAAAATAGTTCTCAGACTTTTCACGCAGTTTTTTAAGACCATCCTTATTTCCAGAAGGCACTGAATATTTTTCGATTAATTCAATTTGATTTTCAGTCTTGAATTTATTTGCATCTATGCTGGCTGCTATTAACTTGAGATTTGTTCCTTCTTGGGGTATTAGAATCTCAGAGGCAAGAGAGAAACTATCGCTGGTAATATATCTCAATTCTTTAACAAGAATGATTTTTTTATATTCCTCATTAACAAATTGATTTATAGATTTTTCCAAAATACCAAGTTGACTCTGGATAAAAAAATTTGAAACAAAAACTCCGGAAATAACTAACAATAAAATAAAAAATAATTTAACTCTTATAGAAATGCTTCTAAGTAGCATATAGATACTCCTTTACAAAATTTTAAAGATTAGGCAATTTTAGCATTTGAATTTTTTGAAGAGACAGTATTTCGCTCTAACTCCTCAACGCGCTTAAACAAGGAGGGGATATCAATGATTAGTCCCACTTCCCCACTGCCGAGAATAGTAGACCCGCTAATACCACGAAGCTTCTCAAAAACTTTTCCAAGTGGCTTAATCACAGTTTGAATTTCTCCATGCAGTGTACCAATTAGAAGCCCGGCGTGCTTTCCTGCATACTGAATCACCAAAATATTTTTTCTAGTATTTGGTTCTTCCTCGGTATGAAAAAATTCGCTTAAACGAAGGAACGGGAGGACTTCTCCTCTGAGGTTAATATAGGTTTTCCCCCCGGTGTCAGCTAAGGACTCTTCCTTGTATTCTAAACATTCTACAACTAGATCTAGGGGTACTACATAAAAGGAATTACCCACTCTAAATAAAAACCCATCAATAATAGCAAGCGTGAGAGGGAAACGCACTTTAAACGTAGTCCCATTATCTTTTTCTGTGAAAACTTGGACAGAACCACGAAGTGCATCAATATTTTTTTCGACAACATCAAGACCAACCCCACGTCCTGAAATATTTGTAATCTTATCAGCTGTGGAAAATCCAGCTTTGAAAATAAGTCTATATATCTCTGCATCTGTAAGCTGCTTATCTGCGGATACTAAACCTTTCTCGACCGCCTTTGCTAGAATTTTTTCGCGGTTCAATCCTTTTCCATCGTCTTTTACTTCAATTACAATACTTCCCGTCTCATGAAATGCGTTTAATAGCAATTGTCCTACCGGAGGTTTGCCTTTAGCCGCTCTTTCTTCCGTTGACTCAATTCCATGGTCAATTGCATTTCTAATTAAATGCATTAACGGATCATTAATTTTCTCTACAACGGTTTTGTCGAGTTCTGTCTCGCCTCCAGAAATAGTCAGTTGGATTTCTTTTCCCATCTCATGACCAATTTCGCGAACAGTTCGTTGAAACCTGTTAAATGTTTCTCCGATCTGAACCATCCGTATTTTAAGAGCGGTTTCTCTAATTTCGCTTATCAGATGATTCATAAAGTAAGATGATTCGGATAATTCTGGATCGCCGCGTTTTTGGGATAATTGATTTATATTAGCACCGCCAATCACAAGCTCCCCGACTAAGTTAATCAAATGGTCTAGCTTTCCAGAATCTATGCGGATAATCTTGCTTTCCCGCGATATTGATTCTTTAGTCGATTTAGTAATTATGTGCTCTTCTTTAATATTTTCTTCTAAATGAATTTCTTCTTTAGAATTTAGATAATCAGGAGTTATTTCCCGGATTACAATTGAGTCAGGTAGAGGCTTATCTCTATTACTCTCTTCCTTGGTAATTATATTTCGATTTCTCTTCCAACGATTTAATTGCTTTAATTCGTCATGAGATATAGTATCCATTTCCAAAAGAATTCTTAGAAGCTTTGAAGTTTTGTATTCAGAATTTTTTAAAAATTCAAGAAGATCTTGTAGTGACCTGTCAGGGGCTAATATGTTTATTGCGCAATCATATTCCACAAACTCAAAAGCTTGTAAAATAAAACTCATATCTTTGTCTGATTTATATTCAATCTCGAACCCAGTATAACAACTTTCTGGTTCAAGAGAATCCAAATCAGGTATCAGCGATGTTAGAGTAACAAGATTTAAAATTTCTCCATCTCGATTCAAATATTTTAAAACAGAAAATGGCTCAAGCCCATCACGAAAAGTCTCTGGTTTAAATCTAAGAGATATATGCCATGGTTTAAGCTCTGATTTCACATTAAAGGAATTAGCTAAGATGCTATCCTTGGGTAAGCTATCTTCTTCTTTTTCAGGCTTTGAAACCGTATTTGATAGGTATAAATTTAATTTTGCCAATAAATCCAGTTGAACCGATTTCATACTATCTTCAAGCTTACGATCATTAGCCGCGTATTCAATTAAATCAGAAATATGATCTCTACAATCTAAAAGAAGTGCAATTAGAGGTTTATCCAAAAGGATTTCTTTTTCACGGACTTTGTCTAGTAAACTTTCAACTACATGAGTAAAATTAACAGTATCCTCATAGCCAAATATTCCTGCAGACCCTTTAATTGTGTGAATTGAGCGGAAAAGCTCGTGAATCTTATCATCGGTAACAGGATTTAATTCTAAAAAAAGGAGAATACTCTCCATCTTTTGAAGAATCTCACTCGATTCAGATATAAATAATTCTTTGACTTCTTCTAAATCTGCATTCATAAATTAATGACCACTCATAGAATGTTTCTTGATCCCGTAGCCAAAAGCAAATTGCTGGCGCTCGGATGGGGTTAATACTATTTTATCTCCAAAAAAACTAGTTAGTCCATAGAGGTCAAGGATTGCAACAACACAAGTAGGATGGGAGATAAATTTAATTTTCTTTTGATTTAGTTTTACTGTCTTTTTTGCAGAGATAAATAATTGCATTCCTGCTGTGTCAAAGTCACTGACCTTTTCTAGATCAATTAAGATATTTTGATTATTACTAATAGTTTCAATAAGAGTTTGCTTTAACCTGACAACATTATAAATAGTACATTTACCAACTAGGGTTACTTTGATATGATTTGAGAAATTTTGAACTATAATTTCTAAACTCATATTCTATGCGATTAACTTGGAAATAGCTGATAACAACTGCTCTGGTGCAAACGGCTTTACCAACCAGGCCTTTGCCCCCGCCTCCATACCTTTTTTCTTTTTCTCTTCTTGTGATTCGGTCGTCAACATGATGATCGGTATAAACCTATTATCCTCATCGGCTCTAACTTTAGAAACAAAGGTTAGCCCATCCATATTTGGCATGTTTACATCACAAACAATTAGATTAGGTTTAATAGTAGGGAGTTTGTTTAATGCATCCAGTCCGTCTACAGCTTCTATTACCTCATAGCCAGCATGTTTTAAATTCATTGAAACGACCTTTCTAAAAACGGCAGAATCATCTATTATTAAAATTTTTTTAGACAACATTAACTCCTTCTAATTTAATTGGCAGAAAGATCTCCGCAAGCACGCAATTAGTACGACGCTTTCCAGTGTGATCCACCGCATTGTGAATAAAAAACATCCCATTATGCTTATTTATTATAAAATCGACAACCGTTAGTCCTAAACCGAGACTAAATTTTTCAACAGCAAGAATATCCTCCACCGGTGGATGAATGCGAAAAAAAGGCTCCAAAACTAATTTTTCTTTCTCAGGCGGGATACCCCCATAAGACTGGTCATCGATTTCATTTTTAAAAGTTATGCAAAAATATGTTCCAGTGACATGAGCAAATATATCAATCCTGCTTGACCTTACTGAATACTTATATGCATTTATTAGTAACTCTTCAAAGACTAGTTTCATTTTGTCTAGGTCAATCTCAATTTTATAATTTGTATTAATTGTAGGAAATGCTACTGAAATTTCTTTCGCACTCATAAAAGGAAGAATCTCTTTTAAATAAGTAGGGAAATCTTTTATTAGTGAATTTGCAGAATAAGGTATTACATGAAACTGTTGCTCCATTAAATCTACCACTGAACCAAGTCCAAATAGAACTCTACGGCTATATTCATTATTCTCAAATAGAGTGTCTAGAATTTCCTTGTTCACAATATAAGTATCACCCTGCTCTACCATATCCATTTTCAACATATCTAACAAGGAAATGGTAATACCGACTCCTCCTCCTTGCGATAAAGAAGTAGTCAAATTAAAAATGGAATTCTTTTGGTAAGAGTCTTTACCTGTCACGCGTAACGTTTCTTTATAGTTGAGCCATTCTAGTTGACCTCTGAGCTTTATACTTTCATTTAATGTTAATTCGGCTTCCAAATCTTTTAAGTATTTGTATTCCAGTGCTTTGAACATTGCATGACGAAAAAGATCTATATCAATTGGCTTAACTATATAGTCAAAAACTCCAAGCCGCATAACCTCTATAATGGTATCCGTTGCATCAAGCGCCGATTGTATTATTACGACAGGGTGTATTTCTATAAGTTTTAGCTCTTCAATGAATGTCTTTCCATCCATAACAGGCAGCATTAGATCAACAATAAATATTGAAAACTTACGAGTCTTTACTAAGTCCAATGCAATTTGACCATTGCTAGCAGTTTCGGTTGCTATACCAAGTTGATTGCATATACTTTGCAATAAAACTTGGTTTTCCTTTTTATCTTCTACGATGAGAACTGGATACCTTGGAATTTTTATGTTTTCATTCATTTTTATAAGCTTCAGTCATAAAACTATGATTACGGTATGATTTCACATTTGTCTCAAGGGTTAAAACTCAAAACATATTTCAATTTTCAGCGGGAAAGTAAGTTTTGCTATAGTAAAAATTAGAAAACTTAATTCTTGACTTTGGTAAGGTTTCATGGAGAAAAAGAAAGTCAATGAAATTTTTAAGAATCGTTATTTCTTCCTCTTTTCCGCTAGAGGAAGTCGAACATTGACCTTAGTCCCAATTCCTCTTTCACTCTCCATCCAAAATTCGCCTTGATGCAAATCAATTAGCTTTCGAACGATTGACAAACCTAATCCTAAACCAGATTGCTCTGTCATTGCTCTATCAAATTGAACAAACGCTTCAATTGCTTGAATTTCATCCAAACTCATTCCCTTGCCAGAGTCTTCTACGATAACTCGATAAAAACGATTTTCATGAAAACCGTTAATGGATATTTTTAAATGAGGTAAAGAAAATTTCATCGCATTATCTAGAAGTTCTTCTAGAATTTTTTTTAGATACTTACTAGAAATGAGTAAATCTACATTCTCAAAATTTATTTCCAGATTTGAATCACGGTTTTCGTTCTTTGCCAGGTCAAAAAGAAAGTCTGGAATAAACGAATCAATATTGCATGTAGCCTCATCACTAGATTGGCTTTCTATACTTTGATTTTTCATTTTTAATGTTAACTCTGTAAATAGAACATAATTACGTGTTATTCGTAAAAGCTTTCTACCGGCAGAATGAATATAACCGCTGAATTCAAGAATATCTTTTCGAGGCAAATCCTCATTTTCCACACAAGCATCAATTAACAACTGCGAAAATCCTAGAACTGAATTTAAAGGCGTCAAAAATTCATGCGGAACTGAACGCACTAAATGTATCTTTAATTCTTCCATTGACTTCCTTGCGGTTCGGCTCTTGGCAATTCTATTTCTAACTGCTTCAATAAGCTCAGAATTCACAAAGGGTTTCGTGATGTAATCATCTGCTCCAAGCCCCATACCAAAACGGATATTTAATTGATCAGACAATGCTGATAAAAAAATAAAGGGGATAATAGATAATAATGGCTCTGTTCGAATACTTTTATATACCTGAAATCCGTCCATCTCGGGCATCATAATATCAGAAACAATCATATCAGGAATTCTCTCCATAGCTATTTGCAATCCAATTTTACCGTTTTCAGCAGCTAATACAGAGTAACCCTCATTTGTAAAAAGCTCAATCATATTTTCTCTAATTAGTTCGTCGTCTTCAATAATTAATATCGTTTCCATAATTGTTTCCTATGTAGATGGTATCTTAATATGAAACTGTGTCCCTTCTTGTGGAGAACTTTTAAAATACACTGTTCCTTTATGCAATGCAACAAAATCTTTTACCAAATTTAATCCGATGCCTGTTCCCGGAATAGTTCCAACATTTTTCCCTCGATAAAAAGTTTCGAAAATGTGCTCTTGGTCTTCTTTCGGAATACCCAGTCCTTTATCTTTCACGATAAACTCGATATACCATTCATTTACAATGACTTCTAACTGAATCGTATGTGCAGTCGAAGAAAATTTAATGGCGTTACTGAGTAAATTTTCTAAGATATGGGTAATTAAATTTGTATCCAAATTAAATTCATTTTTATCGCTCATTTGTAAAATAACGGCAAATTTATTTTTAGGATAATTAGATTCAAAATCGGCAATCAAATTGATAACGAACTTTTTTACATCAGTTAGCACCGGTTGAAATAGAATAGGCGTGGCATCCGAGCGGCTAATGCTAAGAACTCCCTCGACTAACCTATTCAAACTTAGATTTGCCTCTTTAATTCTGGTGTAATGTTTATCACGTTCCTTCTGTCCATAGTCTTCGCCATAATCTAATAGCATTTGGGTAGACATGGAAATTGTTGTCATTGGAGTTTTAAATTCATGAGATACAAGCGCAATAAATTTAGTTTTTAATTCATTGACTTCCTTTGCTTTTTCCAGTGCAACGATTAAGCGTTCCTCGGTATTTATTCTCTGTACCACTTCTTCTTTCAATTCCTTTGTGCGCTCGCTCACCCTGTCTTCCAAGCTACGGTTTAATTCTAGAAGACTTCTATTGGTCCTGCGAATCTCTGTCATATCCATAAAGACGAAGCAAACACTCGTAATTCTCTCCTTTTTATCACGAACAGGAATATAACTGAACTGGTACCATTTATTTTCACCCTTCTTATCTTGAAACTGTGACTCATAGTGAATAGCCGCTCCATCGAGAGCATAATTAAATTTTTCTGTGAAAACTGATGCGGTCTCTAAAGGCAAAAATTCTAAAATAGAGTAACCTTCAAAAATATTTCGATCATATTTGTCATAAAGGAAATCCTTTGCATTTTTATTTAAAGATAGGATTTTACAGTCTAAATCGAGGAAAAAATAATACTCTCTCGTATTTTCTAAAATTGCTTTGAGCCGAATTTCTTCACGCTCATATTTTTCTTCCTTGCTGCGAATAGCATTTATATCTGTTGCATAACCTACGAGTTCTATTGTCTCGGTCAACCCGGTTTTTAAGTTAAAAATAGTATCGCTATACCATTTCCAATCTCCATTTCGTTTCTTAAGTCTATACTCGAAGGCTGTGAATTTTTTTTCTCGACCGAGAAGAACTGCTTCAATGTGCGATTTATATCGACTTTGGTCTGCCGGATGAATTTTTTCAAGATATTCCTCTAGCCCAATGGTATCCATTTCAAATTTTGAATAGCCCAATTGATCATAGATTCCAGAATTTAAAAAATGAATTTGAGTCTTTCCTACATTATAAAGATACACAATACTTCGAGTTGAATTTAAAATGGAATTAAAAATTAAAATTTGCTTATCTATATCCATTTTCTTACAGAATTTCCCTTGCTAATCATCATAAATCAAGCCTCTGAAAAACAATCAATCATATATCAAACCAAAATACACTCAGCCTAGCTAAAAAAACTTCTTTTTCCCTAGGCTCACTTCTAAATCATTGAATTTAGTTCTCGGTTTTTTAAAATGAAAGAAATATATATTAGAAAAATGCGGTATGAGGAAGCAAGATATAAATTGGAACGAGAACTCCAAGATGCTTTTATGGACGGCGAAACATTAGTTCAAGTCGTACATGGGATTGGGGAAGGGAAGCTAAAACAACTAACTCTAGATATTGCGAGTGGGTATGATTTTTTAAGAGTCATCAATACAGAAAACTTCATCGCTCCAAACCCGGGAGTAACGAAACTCGAAGTAATGGGACTTGATAAACAGGATTTAAAAAGATATAAAAGATGAAGCAAACAAAATTAGAAATTTTAGATGTAACTCTACGCGATGGAGAACAAACCCAGGGAGTCGTATTTTCCTTACAAGAAAAACTGAACATTGCAAAGTTTCTACTCTTAAACGCAAAAGTAGATAGAGTAGAAGTTGCCTCTGCACGCGTGTCTCGGGGTGAAAAAGAAACTGTTAGAAGTATTATGCATTGGGCAGAAAAAGAAAATCTTTCCGATAGAATTGAAATTTTAGGATTTGTAGATAGAACTGCCAGTGTAGATTGGATTTTAGAATCGGGAGCAAAAACTCTAAATCTTCTAACAAAGGGCTCTGAAAAACATCTTGTTCATCAACTTAAAAAAACTCCCGAAGAACACCTAAGTGACATTAAGGCAACTATTGATTATGCGCTTTCAAAAGGAGTGCAAGTAAATGTTTATATGGAAGACTGGTCAAATGGTTTTCTAAATTCTCCCGATTACGTGGCAAAAATGGCAGCGGCTATTTCTGAGTTTTCGATCAATAGACTATTTCTACCCGATACACTTGGGGTCTTATCCCCCGATGAAACGTATAAAGCCATTCTCTTTATGAAAAATATTCTTCCCGAAGCAAGACTCGAATTTCACGGACATAATGATTATGACTTGTCTGTAGCAAATTGTCTTTCTGCGGTTAAAGCAGGAGTTTCCGGTCTCCATGTTTCTGTGAACGGACTTGGTGAGAGAGCGGGCAATTCTCCTTTAGAAGCAGTCATTACAGCAGTGCATGATAAACTTGGTATCAAAACAAATATAGTAGAATCTGAGATAACAGCTCTTAGCCGCTTAGTAGAAGTTTTTAGCGGTAAGAGAATTTCAGATAATAGACCAATCGTAGGGCAAGATGTATTTACACAAACAGCAGGCGTTCATGCGGATGGTGACAAAAAAGGAAATCTCTATGCAAACGCTATCCTTCCAGAAAGATTTGGGCGTAAGAGAAGTTATGCGCTAGGAAAACTTGCCGGTAAGGCAAGCATCTCTGAAAATCTAAAACAACTAGGACTTGTTCTTAGCGTCAATCTAGAAAAAAAAATTCTAGATAAAGTAATCGAAATGGGAGACCAAGGTATCATCGTGTCTACTGAGGATTTACCTTTTCTAATTGCAAATCTATCAGGGGAAGATTTAAGCACAAATTTCCAAATTATAAGTTGTGAAGTTTTATCCGGTAAAAGAATTTCCCCCACCGCCAAATTAAAAGTAATCTACAAAGCAAAAGAGTTTTATGCAGAGGGTAAGGGAGATGGGGGCTATGACGCATTTATGGATGCACTTAGGAAAATTGCCTCCGAGAATAACTTCACTTTGCCGGAACTACTCGATTACCAGGTAAGAATTCCACCCGGCGGAAAAACATCTGCTCTAGTAGAAACAATTATTACCTGGTCGGGCAACATGCAGCATACCCAAACAAATACATTTCGAACCATCGGACTTGACTCAGACCAAATTTCTGCGGCAATACTCGCCACAGAAAAAATGCTGAACCTGATACTTAAATGAGTGGGAAACTATTAATAGCCGGTCTTGGAAATCCGGGTGATAAATATAATGGCACAAGACATAGCATAGGTTTTGCGGTTATAGATGTCTTAGCTGATAAGTTCGGGGTAAATTTTAATTCGGATAAAAAATGTCCCAGCGCCGAATTATTATTAAACGACAAAAAAGTTTTGCTAATTAAGCCTTTTGAATTCATGAATCTTTCTGGAAATGGAGTTTCCCAATTTTTAAGGAAAAATGGTATTACCCCCACTCAACTCCTAGTAATTCATGATGAAATTGATTTTGAATTTGCAAAATGTAAAATGAAAATTGGTGGAGGTCATGCAGGACACAATGGACTTCGCGATATTATCGCAAAAATTGGAACTGCGGATTTTCATAGACTTCGTGTCGGCGTTGGAAAACCTGCGGATGGAAGAGTCGTAGCAGATTATGTACTGAGTAAATTTACACCCGATGAAAAATCTAAATTAACTGAAGTATATGATCTATGCATTCAAAAAATCCAGGATTGGATTAAATTAACATGAACCATAAAATTCACATTCGAGTTCCGGGAACATCGGCAAACCTGGGTCCGGGGTTTGATCTTTTAGGAATGGCTCTAAAGATTTACAATGATTTTTATTTCATGATAGACCAAAATTCAAACTATACAACGCTTAGAACGGATAACACCCCTCTTCCTTTTATGGGTAAGGATGATTTGCTGTTCTGTGGATATGAGAAATACTTTGAATTATTCCTTCCAAATATAAAACCAATTCCATATAATGTGAAAATGGATTTGAATCTTCCCTTTAAGGGCGGACTTGGATCTAGTGCAAGTGCGCTTACTGTTGGTTTTGCGCTTGGAAATTTTTTACACAAAAAACATTTTACAAAAAAGTTTCCTTTGCCCAATTTAGATAAGATTTTATATGAACTAGCTATGATGGAGGGACATCCGGATAACACAACTCCTGCGATGATTGGAGGTTTTGTATTTTCTTATTTCCATAATAACAGGCTTATTTTCTTTAAAGAAAAATTTCCAAATTCTGTTTCGCTTTTTTTATTCATTCCGCAAATTGAAATATCTACTAGCGACTCACGAAAAAAACTCCCTGAGAATTATCCTGTAGAAGATTTGATTTTTAATATGAGTAGAATTGCTACCTGGCACCAATTTTTTAAGAAGAAAGATTTTTCTCTATTGGAAAGATCAGTAGAGGATAAGATTCATACTCCGTATAGAATCAAACCAATCCCTCTACTTGTGACAGTAGGAGAATTATGCAAAAAACTAGGGGCTACATTCTCTCTTTCCGGTAGCGGACCTACTATGTTAATTTATATAGAGAAAAAAAATGCAAAGAAATTTCTAGGAAATTTTCAATCAGAACTTTCTAAAAAAAATACTTCGAATATAGCCTACACTATCCAAAAAATGGAAACAGATAATGCAGGAGTCATAATCAAAGAAACAAAATAGTAGTTAGCGATTTATTTTAATTAGCCTCTACTTTTTCAATTTTGCAGGTATTGATAATAAAGGTAAAGCCACCTGAGGGAGAAGGCATATTTGGATCACTCGGGGTGCTACTTTCAATATCTGTTTGCAAAACACTAAAGTGAATTGTAAAATCGGCTTCTCGATTTAGATTTCCACCCAGCCTCTTAAATTCGTTCAAGTCAAATACAAACTTTTTGTATTTGTTTGTCTGACGCATAGAATCAGGACTATAAATGAGCTGATTCGTTTTTTCTACTTTTGTCCAAAGTCCTCCCAAATCATCACCTCGAAACACAAAGGTATTAGCCGCTGCTTTAGTTTCCTTTTCTGGTCGATTCTCTTTATTTTCTTTTTTTACATCGACTTCTTTAGCTTCCTTTTTCCCTGTATCGTCTTTCGGTTCCTTTATAACGGGAACCTGCTTTTTCTTTATTCCTTTAGGAGAGTTTTCTTCGCCAAATAGAGATAATCCGCAAAATGAAAAAAGAATTAATAAGTAAATTGTATATTTCATAGTTTCTCCAAAAACTTATTTAAAATGATAAATCTGAACAAAATCGACAGTATTTGCTTCTCCGCCAGGGGTTCCCGAGAGGATAACAACCTTATCACTCGATTTCAGAAATTCTTCCGAAGAAAGCTTTTGTTGCATGTAATTTATCATATCTGGAAATTTATCCATGATTGGAATGATAAATGGATATACTCCACGTAGCAAATTCATCTTACGCGCTGTCATTAAAAATGGCGTAAAAGAAAATATTGGCACCTGCGGTCTAAACTGAGAAGCAATTCTAGCAGATAGTCCGCTTCTAGTAAAGTTCACAATTGCTTGAGCTCCAATGGAATCGGAAATTTGTTCTGCGGCAGTTCCGAGAGCAACTCTTTCATTCGTTTCCATTGGTCTGTTTGCTCTTCTTTGCATATCCAAGTTATTATAAATTGTTTCTGCCTCATGAATAATTTTATTCATGATAGAAACTGATTCGAGAGGATACTTACCACTAGCCGATTCAGCAGAAAGCATTACAGCGTCAGTTCCATCCAACACAGCATTGGCTACGTCACTTGCCTCTGCTCTCGTCGGACGGGGATTATCAATCATTGACTCTAGCATCTGAGTTGCGGTAATTACCGGTTTGCCGAGAAGATTCATCTTACGAATTAATTCTTTTTGTATGATAGGGACTCTTTCTGTATCAAGCTCAACTCCCATATCACCACGTGCAATCATAATTCCATCACAGACATCAATGATTTCATCAATATTTTTTACTGCCTCAGGACGCTCAATCTTTGCGATGAGTCCTGTAAAAGTTCCGTGCATATATTGTCTTGCAATTTCTAAATCAGAAGCTCTTCTAACAAAGCTAAGAGCGATGTAATCAACACCAAGAGATAAAGCAAATTTTAAATCTTCAATATCTTTTTCGGAAAGTGCAGGTGCAGTAACAGGAGTCCCCGGGAGGTTAATACCCTTGTTATCCTTGATTGTTCCGCCGACGATAACTTCAAGAAGTGCTCTATCTGCTTCTTTTGCAATTACATTTAGTAAAATTTTTCCATCATCAATTAGAACTTTATGACCGACCTCAATGTCAGTAATCAAATTTTTATAGGTTGTACTAATCTCTTCCTTCGATCCAAGAAAATCTGACTTGGTATTAATATAAAGTCTATCGCCTGGATGAACATCAAACGGTCCATCTTTCATTTTTCCAGTTCTGATTTTAGGTCCCTGTAAATCAGCTAATATTCCAAGCGGGCGTCCTGAGCGCTGCTCACAAAGACGTAATGTATCGAAGACTTTCTTATGGCTCGAATGATCTGAATGAGAGAAATTCATCCGAGCTACATCCATACCGGCTTCTATTAAATCGGCAATCATCTTCTCACTAGATGAAGCAGGTCCGATTGTGCAAACTATCTTAGTTTTTTTATTCATAAAGTTCTTATTCATAAACTGTATTTAAGTTACCTTACGGATTTTGTCACGTTCATTTTTAGAACTAAGAATATTTTATTTTTTAACTTCGATAAAATTTCCGTGATCGTATTTGAAGTAATGAATTTCTGCCTTGGTATCTTTTCCATCCGGAGAGGTTATCCATTTTTTTCCTTTTATCTTGTCACCCTTAATGTCAATTTCATAAATTCCCATTTGCGAGAGAACTGTATTGAAAGAAACATACTTACCATCTTTCAATCCGTAAATGACTGCCTCATCTCCACCACGCGTTGGCGTGCGCACTACCATCTCCATAATTCCATCTTTGTCTAAATCTCTGTATTGAATTGGACGACTCGTATAAATACTACCGGATACTGGCTCGTAAACGCCATCTGTTTGCTTGAGGATAATACTACGAATCCCACCGGAGCCATTAAACTCATTGTTCTCATTACCGACTGTCGCAGAACCTATGAAATAAGACTCTTTCGGGTAACTTTCACTCGAAATTTTAGTCAGACTAAAATTTAAGAAATTTAAAAAGATATCGCGTTTTTCAAATTCGCTGCGCATAATCGTTATTGCATTCATATCCCCCTTAAACTTTGTATTAGCAACAGTATAATCAGAAAATTTTTGCTCGGAAAAATAAGTTCCATCTTTAGCAGAAATGTAGGCAATATAAGGTGTATTCTCATCTTCTGATTTTTTAGGTTTCTTTTTTTGTTTTATGCTTAGCTTGTCTACTAAATAAATCAAATAGAACTGCTCGCCTCCAATAAGTCTAGATTCAGTTGAATCTAAAAAAGCATTCTCTTTTAAAACTTTAATTTTGAACTCTTTTCCGAAAGGCTCTTTTGTATCCGCATTGTAAAGTGTCGGCTCTTTTGCGGTTAATGCAAAGTATCCTTTTTCGGAAAGAATTTTATCTTTTGCCTGCTCTTCAGCAAGGCTTTTTGTTATGGGATAATTTATAGTATTAAAGATAAATCCTTGTTTGCCGTTAAATGAAACTTCATACCAGGATCTGTCCCCTGCTCCCATTTCGAGGTCAATATTATTGCTAATAAACAGGTCATATTGACTACCACTCGCAACAACATTTACTAACGTAAACTGATCGACCTTATCCACCTTCTTTGAGTCTACACTTGGCAGTTCATAGAGAGGCGTATTAGGAGATTTAATAATCGAATAAGCTGCTTCTTCTTTATTTGTCTTATCATTGTTTGCTTTTAGAGGATACAACGAAAGCCAGTCCGTACCGGTGTAAGAATTAACCGAATATACATAGCCCTTCTTTCCGTTGTAAGTAATAGGAGACCAATTCGATACATCCTCTGCCTGTGAATTAATGGTCTCACTGGTAAATATTATTTTTCCTCCGAGTGGAATACTTTCTACTTTTGATTTGAGATCTAATGCAGTTTGGTAAAGTGCA
>JANMOF010000599.1:0-6638 GCA_031368925.1 Leptospiraceae bacterium | reverse complement strand
TTTTAAAATACTTAGTTTTAAGAAAGAGTCACTATTCCGGTGAAATTTTAGTTGGACTTGTTAGTGCTACGCCAAAAGAAATTATAAAAAAGAAGCTAGATGCTTTAATTACAAAAATTCAGGCTACACTTTGTAAACCGCAATTTAACGGAAAATCTGTATTATCCGGCATAGTTCAAAATATCAATAAAGAAAAAACTACAATGGCAATTGGAGACCACGAAAGACTTCTCTGGGGAAAAAAATATATCAAGGAAGAATTAGGCGGCTTTAAGTATCGAGTGGGACTTTCTACTTTTATTCAGGTTAATCCGTATCAGACCCCACGACTCTTTGAAGAAATTTTAAAACAAATTCCAGATGAGGCTAATATCATTGATGCGTATTGTGGAATAGGAACTATTTCTCTCTGGCTTTCGAAATATGCAAAGTCAGTGTTAGGAATTGAAAGTAATCCAAACTCAATTGAGTTTGCAAACATTGCAGTAAAAGAAAATAAAATTCGAAACGTAAAATTTTTAGTAGGGGATACTGCAAGAATTCTCTCCCAGCTAGAAGGCTCGTATGAAATTTTAGTAGTAGATCCACCGCGCAGTGGATTAGAACGAAATTGTGTGAATGCAATTCTCGGAATGAATTTTAAGAAAATCATTTACGTATCCTGTAACCCCGAGACTTTAGAAGAAGATGCAAGAACACTTTCTAAAAAATATACACTCAAATCAGTTCAGCCAGTAGATATGTTTCCACAAACTTATCACATTGAATCAGTTGCTATTTTTGAAAAATAAAAATGAAACTTTCCATTACAGTAAAACCCGGAAGTAAAAAAACTGGAATTGAAATCGTTAATGAATCAGAGTGGATTGTGCGGGTCAATGAACCCGCAACAGAAGGAAAAGCAAATCTTGCTATCATCGAGGCGATAGCTGAACAATTGAATGTTCCAAAATCAAAAGTCATTTTAGTTCGAGGAAGCAAATCAAAGCACAAAATCATAGAGATATTGTAAATGAAAAATGATATACAACGAACCTAGTTCTGAGATTTTGTAAAGGTTATCATGAAAATTTTCTATTTACTGTATCGAATCTTTTTTATTGCAATGCTATTTTTATTTGGCGGAAACTTTGCGTATGCGCAGTCACCTTTGCCAGAAGAGACAAAGCAGTATCGGTTTGTCACCGCAAAAACTGGACTTACTCTGCGGGCAAGTCCGGATACCGAGGGAGAGGCAATTGAAACAATTCCATTCGGAAAGGTTGTAGAAATTATTTCAGAATTGCAAGATACTGTAAACGTGCAGGGGAATATTTCTAATTGGTTTGAAGTAAAGTATAAATGGAATAAAGGGTATGTAGTAAGCGGCTACTTAAGTGAAGCCGCTGAAAGCCCTGATAAAAAAACAATCAAACAAAAAGAATACTTCGCAACGTGGAAGGGAGATTGGAAATGCGGAAAAGAATTTTCCAATTTGAAAATTAAAAAGAACGGAACCTTTACTGGTTGGCTATTTTCAGGTGGGGACGATTCCGGTTGCGGTGGCAACTCAATCAAAGGTATCTGGACGATTAACTCTTCTGGAGAGATTTGTCTCAAATCAAATGCAGATGAGTCGTGTTTTTTTATTTTTAATAATAAGCTTATTGCAAATCTAAATTCTGCTTCCGGCTTCAAAGAAAACTATGAAAGTGAATTTATGAGTGGTCTGGTAAAGGTTAAATAGAAATGGAATCGAACATTTACAAAGAATTTGCCTCAATACTTTCCGATGTCGAATACTTAGTTCAAAAAAATGAATTCGAAATATTTCGCTTTGAATCCGAAAAAAAACCGGCAGACTATACTTTCAAATGGAATCCGATTTTTACACAAGCAAGTAGGGCAGCTGCAACAATTCTAGTAAGACCAACGACGCTAGATAAAAATTTCTCGTGTAAACTCTGTCCCAAGAAATTAGGGGCTATTCGTAACTTTGCGCATCAAGGCACAAAGCCTGTTTTAGTATTACATTATACAAGCGAATTTAGAAAAGGACAACCAGCACTTACCAAGTCTAATCCTAATTTGACGCTTCGCACTAGAGAATCCGAGGATTTATTTGATAGGCTTATTAAAAAAGTATTTGGATTTAGCTCAAAAGAATTTTACTTCCAGGAATACCCAGCTTGCTCTTTTAACCATAATGGATCAAGCCCGGACGATTGGAAAGAGAGAATGAATGCATGTGATACTCATGTAAAAGATACGATTCAGGCACAGGGGATAAAGGCTGTTATCCTGATGGGCTCTGCCGCAGTCCTTAGGCTAGGTGCTGACGAAGCTAAGAATAGAACAGGAAAAATAGAGCCGGTTTCCTTCGGCGAATTAGAATTACCCACTCTAGTCATTCGCTCTCCCGAAGGAGTTTTTTCTCTAGAAGAAAAAAGAAAAAAATTAGAATCAAATAAAGCTAGTGATACATACAAGCAAGCGAAGAAAGAAGAAGATGAAGTAAAGCTTTCCCTCGTTGAACATTTAACGGGGCTAAAAACTCGCCTAGGTCTAACTTGATTCGATACGCAGAAGTTGCCATTAACCTCCCAATAAAGGATGAGGATACTTTAACCTATGAAATCCCTTACGAGATGAAAAATGTTGAAGTGGGAAAACGAGTCGAAATAGAAGTTCGAAATAAAAAAATGGAAGGTGTTGTTGTAGAAATTCACGCGCTCATTCCAAATTATAGAACTAAACCAATCAAACGAGTCGTAGACAAACAACCAATTATCACTGAAGGTCAAATTGAACTCGGTAAATGGATGAAAGATTTTTATATTTCTACGTTAGGCGAATCCTTGTATAAAATGATTCCGACAGGTCGCAGAAATATTTCTAGCGAAAAATTAGATGTAGCCGCTGAATCAAAATTATTAAAACTAAACCTTGAGCAAGAGAAAGCTTACCAAAGTATTCGGGGAAGTTTCGGAAAAGAGTCTACGCATTTACTTTACGGAATTACCGGTAGCGGTAAAACAGAAGTATACATTCATTTAATGTATGATTTACTGGCTAATACGGATAAGTCTGCAATTTTTTTGGTTCCCGAAATTAGTCTAACTGTGCAAATCTTAAAGCGATTGGAATTAATTTTTGGAGATAAGCTTGCGATGCTTCATTCAGCGATGAAGGTATCCGAAAAATTTCGTAACTACCAGCAAATTTTAAAAGGTGAGAAGCGGATAGTCGTAGGAACCCGCAGTGCGATATTTGCACCGGTAAAAAATTTAGGATTAATTATTTTAGATGAAGAGCATGACGGTTCTTATAAAGAGCATTCAAATCCCAGGTATCATGCAAGACAAATCGCGATGCAAAGAGCTAAGATGAATTTGGCGACAGTAGTATTAGGCTCTGCGACTCCTTCGATAGAATCTTTCTATCATGCAAAGCGTGGAAATATTGAAATCCACACAATAAAAGAAAGGGCGAAATCGGCAGAGCTTTCTAAAGTATTTCTCCAAGAAAAAAAAGATGATAAAGAAATTATAAGTGATACGCTTCTTTTTAAAATCAAGCAGCGCCTAGATAAGAAAGAGCAAGTAGTTTTACTCTTAAATCGTCGTGGACATAGCCCGCTTATTTTTTCCAAAGCAGAAAAGAAAATGCTCGAGTGTCCGAACTGCTCTACCAATCTATGTTACCACAACAAAGGCAAAGCGATTTGTCATCTCTGCGGGTATAATGAGAGTTATGCGAAGCTAAGTGATCGCATGAACGGAGAAATTGAACTCATGGGAGCAGGAACACAAAAGCTAGAAGAATACCTGCTTGAGAAATTTCCTTCTGCAGTTATAGAAAGACTAGACCAGGATGCAACTAGGAATAAAGAAATTTTAACAGATGTGATAGGGCGTTTGATAGCAAAAAAAATTGACATACTCACAGGAACCCAGATGATTGCAAAAGGTCTCGATGCCTCTCACGTAACTCTAGTCGGTGTAATCAATGCGAACACGGGACTGGGTCTACCTGATTTTAGATCGAGCGAAAGAGTTTACTCTTTATTAACCCAAGTATCTGGTAGAGCAGGGCGATCAGAGTTAAAAGGCGAAGTCATTATCGAAACTTCTAATAGCACTCACCCTGTGATTCAATTTGCGACTCGTCAGAACTACGATGAATTTTTCGATCATGAAATTCTTGTGCGTAGAGATTTACTTTATCCTCCGTTTTGTAGGCTGATTCGTTTGCTCACCCGTTCTAAAATTGAAACTAAATCAGCAGAGACAATTGAATTTATTAAGACAGAATTAGATTCTAAAATTATAAAGGCTGGACTCAAAGATGTAATTGTTTTAGGTCCCGCTCCTGCCCCTTTCTATAAAATAGATTCTAATTATCGAAATCATATTGTAATTAAATGTAATTCCCTTTTGAAGCTAAGAGATATTATCCGTGAAATAAAACAGTTAAGTATTCCGGCTAACGTTTACTTAGAGATAGACATAGACCCGATGGATTTGGTATGAAGATAAAACTTTATCCAAATACACTGCATAGCCCTTGCAGGCTATGCAGGAAGGTATTGCGCTCCGTTGGAGCTTTAGTAATTGTGATTAGCCCCAAGGGGGCGCAATACCTCTCGACATGGGTGCAAGCCCATGTCGAGAGGTATTTGTAAAGAATTATCTTGAACTAATATCAATCAAAAGAGGTAAAAATGCAAATAATAAAAAATAAACTAGAACTAAACAAACAAATCAAAGAACTAAAATCCAAAGGCAAGTCAATCGGCTTTGCACCGACGATGGGATTTTTACATGAAGGACATGTTACTCTTTTCAAGGAGTCAAAGGCTAATACCGATATAACGGTGACTTCCATTTTCGTAAATCCAGCACAGTTTAATGATCCAAAGGATTATGAGAAGTATCCTCGAAATACAGAAGTTGATTTAGCAAAATGCAAAGAAGCAGGTGTGGATATTGTTTATTTGCCGGAGGTGGAAGACATTTACCCTGGCGGAAAAATTCCAGACCTTGATATGAAAATCCCGCATCTGATGAAAAGCCTTTGTGCTACTACAAGACCTGGACATTTTGAAGGAGTGCTTCTTGTCATCGCAAATTTATTTCATACTGTAGAGCCTGATGTTGCTTTTTTTGGACTGAAAGATTATCAGCAGTTTTTAATCATAAAAGAATTTGCGAGAGCGACTGGATTTAATAGCAAAGTAGTCGGTGTGGAAACAATTCGAGAACCTGATGGACTTGCCATGAGTTCAAGAAATGCGCGACTTTCTAAAGAAGACAGAGAGGCAGCAAGTTTAATTCCACGTGCATTCAAGCTTTGTAGGGAATATATTTTTGCACGAGGCAGAGACACGAAAAAGGTAAAAGGAATCTTTTCCGAAGTTGTTTTGACTTCATCTAAAATGCGAATTGATTATATCGAAATTTTAAAAGCAAATGATTTAAGTCCCCTTGAGGAATTAACTGGCGAAGTATTAATCGCAGTCGCCATCTTTTGTGGCGAAGTGCGGCTGATTGATAATATTCGGTTGACATTAGTTTAAGCCTGTGTAGTATTCCGCATATGGAGATAATCATGGAATGTATTTTAAATCCCGGTGTTCCCTGCGATAACATAATGAACTACGCTTATGCAATTTGGTTTATATTGGGTGTTGTCTTAATAGTTCTGGAATTTTTTATTCCGGGCGTATTCATTATATTCTTTGGAATTGGTGCGTTAGTCGCTGGAGGATTTCATTACCTATTCAATTTCGGAATTGGTATGCAGCTAACAATTTGGATTGCTTCCTCTTTTGCTGTTTTACTTTTCGGTGCCAAATTTCTAAAAGATTTATTTCCCTCTGATCAGTCTTATGAGCCTACAATGGTAGAGAATGTTAACGGTCGAATTGTTTCTGTGATTAAAAATGTGCATGTAGGAAAAAAGGGAGGTCGTATTTCTTTTCAAGGAACAGACTGGGATGCAATTTCTACTGACTCAGAAATTCCTAAAGGCGGCTTTGCTAAAATCGTTATGCGCGATAACCTGACCTATCATATTGCGAGTGCCTCAGATGAAGAAATTCAAGCTCACCTGAATTCCATTAAGAAAGTAGAAGAGGAAGATTGATTTGCCGTTATTACTTGTCCGTCTTTTACTGGTCTTTGGAATTGTTCTTTTACTTGTTTATTTTCTTACAATAGTAATCGTTCCGGAAAATTCGTTTTTCATCCAAGAGCGGCTAGGTCGTTTTAGCCGGACTCTAATGCCTGGATTTTATTTTCAAATTCCAATCCTCGACAAAATTGCTTTTAAGTTTAATCGAAAAGAGCAAGCTTTAGAAATCAAGGATTTACTTTGTCAGACCTTAGATGGTATTCCTGTTTTGATAGATTCGATTTTTATTTTTCAAATCCAAGATCCTGTCAAGGCAGCCTACGAATCAGAAAACTATATTACCGGAGTTCTATTAGAAATACAAAGTAATATTTTAAAAGAAATCCAAAATCACCAGTCAGATGAAATATTGGCACGTAGGTATGGTATGAACCAGAGCATCGTCAAGCATACTGGCGAAACTGCCAAAAACCTAGGATTAAAAATCATCCGGTTTGAAATCCAACAAATGAAACGAGATGTTA
>JANMOF010000596.1:0-10225 GCA_031368925.1 Leptospiraceae bacterium | reverse complement strand
GTTATAGTTTGAAATTTTAAATTCAAACTTAGTATCTTACATTTTATTAAAGTTTTTTTTTCTTTACATAGCAAGTAAAGAAATGGATTTATTTTCTAAGAAATTATTGGAAGGAGTTAGAATTGAAGAATTATATTATTGGAATTGATGCAGGCACCACTGGAATTAGAACATTTTGTTTTGATACAAAAGGGAAAGTTATCTCTGTTGCCTATGAAGAATTTAAACAAATTTTTCCTAAGCCAGGATGGGTGGAGCATAACGCTGCCGAGATCTGGCAAAAAACAGAGAAGCTAATTTTGCAAGCAATTAAAAAAGGAAAGCTAAATCCTAAAAATGCAATTTGTATAGGGATTACAAACCAGAGAGAAACTACGGTTCTATTCGAAAAAAAATCAGCCAAACCTATTTATAATGCAATTGTCTGGCAATGCAGAAGAACTTCTGATATTTGCACAGATTTAAAAGCAAAAGGATTAGAGTCTGATTTTCGAAATAGAACTGGTCTTGTTGTAGATGCTTACTTCAGCGGAACGAAGATAAAATGGATTCTTGATAACGTTAAAGGAGCAAGAGATAAAGCGAATAAGGGTGATTTGCTTTTCGGAACCATCGACACTTGGTTACTCTACAAACTTACAAAAGGTAAGTCTCATAAAACCGATCATACAAATGCCTCTAGAACATTAATTTATAATATCAAAGATAAAAAATGGGATGTTGATTTACTGAATATCCTAAATATCCCTGCATCTATTTTGCCGGAGACACATACGTCACGTTATGAGTTTGGAAAAACAGAAGGAGTAAAAGGACTACCGGATGGAATTCCAATTACAGCGCTTGTAGGTGATCAGCAAGGGGCACTATTTGGTCAGTTATGCACTGAGGTAGGCGAAGCAAAAAATACTTATGGAACAGGTTGTTTCCTATTGTTCAATATCGGAGATGATTTTCAAATTTCAAAAAATGGACTAATCACGACTCTTGCCTGTGGTCCTACGGGTAATACTGTTTATGCTCTTGAGGGTTCTGTATTTATTGGTGGAGCTGTGATTCAATGGCTACGCGATTACTTGAAATTTTTTAAAGATTCAAAAGACACTTTTAAAATTGTAAAATCTTTAAAAACAGAAGATGATATTGTATTTGTTCCTGCATTTGCAGGTTTGGGTGCGCCGCATTGGGATATGAATGCACGTGGAGCAATCTATGGAATTACCCGTGATACAAGCCAAGCCCAGATAGTTCGAGCTGCATTAAAGTCTATTGCTCTTCAATCCTATGAATTAGTGAGTGCGATGGAAAATGATACAGGCAAGGCACTAAAGATTTTAAAAGTAGATGGTGGTGCGACTACTAACGAGTATCTGATGCAATTTCAGGCAGATATAATTGGTAAAAAAGTGCAACGTCCGGATAATGTGGATACTACTGTTCTAGGTGCGGCTTACTTAGCCGGACTTGAATCAAAAGTTTTTTCTTCTGTAGAAAGTTTAAAAGCTATGAATAAAAAATTCAAAGAATTCAAACCGAATATGAAGGTAGAACAAAGAGAAAAAGAAATTCAGAACTGGAATAAAGCAATCGTCAAAACCAAGACTGTTTAGATGTATTGAAAATATAAATTAGTGAAACCTAATACAGCCAAGAAAGGAAATACTCTTGGTTGTATTTTATCAAATACAAGAATAATGGGAACGATTTCTATAAATTTAGATACTCCATTGCTTTTTCTTTTGAGTCAAAGTAGGATGTATCTCTTATTTGCTGAGGTAGCGCCTTCTGCATAGTATTCGCTACATTTTTACGAAAATTGATATAGGCAATTTTACCATTTAACTTTCTCAATTGTGCATGAAAGCGTAGTAGTAGACCTATCCCGGAAGAATCAAGAAATGTTAGATGCTCAAAATCAAACAGTAGATTTCTTGCTCCCTTGGTAACGACAGCATCTACATCTTTTTTTAACTCGGGTGCATCTAGAAGAGTCAACTCTCCAAGCACATTGATTCTAGTTACATTTCCTTCTTCTTGAATATCTATTCCAACTTGTTCGCTACTCATTGTTTAACCTCTGTTTTTTTATCGTATCATTAGTTCAAATTTATTGTAAACTAATTCTTTTTTCTAGAGACTTTGCAAGCTCAGAAATTTGATTTGCATTCTTTGCAATTTGTTCTGCACCGTCAGCATTTCCTTTAATAGAAAAGCTAATTGTCTGAATAGACGAGAGAATTTCCTCTGCGACTAAGTTATTATCAATCGTGTAGGTTTGAATTTGTTCTGCATGTCTTGTTGCTTCTTTGGCATCTTTCTTTACTTCTTCGTTAGAACTGACTACTTCTTGCATGAAAGAACTGATTTCTTGAATAGCTGCATTGGTATTTGCAATTCCTGTAATCATTGTTTGGATAGAGTTCACGGTGTTTGCGACATTTTTTATTCCAGAATTAATTTCCATATCGCTTGCAATTATTAATCCACCAATCCTTTTGAGGCTATCTGCTGTTTTCCCCGCAAGCTTACCAACTTCATCAGCAACAACCCCAAAACCTTTGCCTGCATCCCCCGCTCTTGCTGCTTCAATAGATGCGTTAAGCGCTAGTAGATTAATCTGTTGGGAAATTTCTCTTATGATGCTGATTATCTTATTCATTTCGCTCGAGACAGACTTGATATTGTTCATGCTATCATTCATTAGCGAAAGGGCTTTTTCGGAAGTCTTTGCTTTTTGTGTTATCGTTTGAGTTTCTGCTTCACCTTTACGGATAACGCTTATTACACTTACATTTTTATCTGAAAGTTCTAATATGTTTTTACTTAGTTTTTCTAATATCGTAGTTTGTAATTTCGCATAGGATGTAATATTCGCGGTCCCTTGATTTAGTTTTTGAACGGATTGATTTATTTCTATTGTCGATTCCGATTGTTCCTGGGCAAGATCCGAAAACGAAGAAGATGCGCCTTCTAGTAATTCGGAAGCTTTTCCTAGTTCAGAAGAAGTGGACTGGATTGATTCTAAAAGAGAGTGTATGGTAGAAAAACTTTTCTTTTCTTCATCTAGATTTTCTTTTAAACTCTCAAGAGAAACTTCAACTATATAATAGATTCGATAAGAAATAATTGTTATAGCCGAGAAAATAATTATAAAGTAAAACAAGTATTCATAAGTGGCTGATTCTGAATAGCCCCGCATATTTAAGACGGCAAAGATTCCATGAACGAGTGTGAGAAATGAAATGAGGATAATTGTTTTTTTTCCCGCAAACAAAATTGCAAGGGGAGGAAGTAGGTATAAAAAGTCTATGCTTGCCGGGATTTCAAATGAGTTTGTGAGAGTTGTAATATATTTACCTAAAGCAAATACTATAAAAGCACTCGCTAAAAATACGTTTGCAGCAAATTCGTAGTAGCCTTTCTTTAAAAGTATAAGATTTATGCAGAATACAAATGATAGGAGGATTGGTAAAAAAAACTCTGCACTTAGAATATTGGGGTTTGGAACAACTATAAAAAAAAATGGTCTGGAAAAAATCCCTATTAAAAAAAAACTTAGATTGAGATAGAGAAATGTTTTTGTTCTCTCTCTGTCCATTCGATTATTCGTTTTATATACATCTAAAAAGTAATTATTAATTCTATCTAGGATATTCATCGTAGTAGGGTTAATTTTTTTTAACCCCGATAATTTTTTTGAAGATATAATCAGTGTAATCCGGAAAACATTTTGTAGACATATGGCTTGCATCTGTAAAATAATCACAAGTATACTCGGTATCTTCATTCATATTAAAAAGTGGCATTGCAAATTCTTTATGAGCTGCGTCTAGCTTTGAGAACCAGATGGAGTAGGCTGTGATTGGTTGTTTTTGGGCGGAAAAAACTGCATTTCGCGTTTGAATGTATTGAAAATAAGGTCTTGCTACTCGCACCCAAATAGCCGAGTGGCTAACACCTAATTCGTTTAGAATTTTAAAATTATCTTTTTGGAATGCAAGCATATTCTCATTAAATGTAAATGGCTCTATATAAGAATGAAAATCTCCGTCGGAATATTTTAACACTAACTCATTACTTGATGTAGCGTTAGCCGAAATATCTGAAGATGCACTTCCTCTTTCTTCTTTTAATTTTTCTGCGATTTTAATTCTCCATTCACGATAGTTCTTAGCAATCGCAGAATTATCCCTTAGCCTCTGCAAAACAGTTTCAAGTTTTGGTCTATACTGGTAAGTTTTGAATAGCCGCTTGGCGATAAAGTTTGTAATTTCTTTAGACGTATACCGCGAACGGTGTTTTAGAATGAAAGGAAAGTCTAGTCCATTTACCAACACTTCGTCGATTTTGATTCGTGCTGAAAAATTAAATGCTTCTACCGAATCGTCTACAAGTATAAAGTCAGGTTTGACATTATCCGCTTGAAATTGCTCGAGCCAAAATGTAAAATAGTCTGGCGTGCCACCGGGAACTGAAAAATTAAATAGTACCCAATCCGGGTAATGCTCTTCGATGTATTTGTTGCTAAATAAAAGTGCTCGTGAATTTCCAAAGTATACTAATACTTTTTTTCTATCAGGTTTCTGCAAATATTCTTTTAATTCCTGGAAGAGGACGGGCTTATGAAAGTAATTGATTTCCGAAACAGTCTTTGTGAAATACGTTTGGATTTTTTCAAGCATTAGGATTCTATCAATACCAAGTGCTATTAGAAAAATGAAAACAGGAATGAGTAAAAATTTATTCTTTAACATAATTTTTAGAACGTGGTGTAGATAAAACCGTCTCCATCATGGGAAAGTGTTGTTAATAGGAAAATCGTTATTACACCCAGAAGGATTACTAACACCGCGTTATAATTTTTAAACCTGTTAAATGCTTCTGGCTTATATTGAGCAAAATGAAAAAATAGAAAAGCTCCATACATATAAATTACACTTTCATAACTTTTGATTGTATTGAGTAAAAAAGACGGCTCGCTTTGCACCAATTCTACACCGGAAACTAACCAATCTCCACCGTTTACTGCTAATAATCCGCGTAAGTAGTCGGATGAATTAGAGAATAGACCGGAAAATAAATCAATCATCGAAGATGTATTATTAGAACGAAACATAAGAGCACTAATAGAAAATAAAACATAAATAATCATTGCCTTAATTACTTTTAAAGGAAAACTTTTTTCTGGTGTTAGCGGCAAACCTTTCTTTTCCTCTAGGTATTTTTCGATGCATAAAATACTTCCCCAGTAAAATCCCCAAACCACAAAGGTATAATCTGCCCCGTGCCAGAATCCGCCGAGTGTCATTGTAATAATCAAGTTTAGATAGGTTCGCATTTCTCCTTTGCGATTTCCTCCAAGCGGAAAATAGATATATTCCATTAACCAAAATGAAAGAGTCACATGCCATTTTTTCCATAGCTCTCTTCCACTTGTAGAAAAGAAAGGAGCGAAGAAGTTTTCGGGAATTTGAAATCCTAGAAAGTAAGCAACCGAGCGAGCCATATCCGTCAGTCCGGAAAAATCTGCGTATACTTGAATGGTATATAAAATCCCACCCATAAAAAGAGAGAAGGCAGTGTATTCACTCGGATTAGCAAATACGGGGTTGATAATTGAGGCAACCGGATCAGCTAAGAGAATTTTCTTGATTAGCCCCGACATCATTAAGTAACAGGCTTTATAGGTATCGTCTTTCTGTGGAACTTCCCGTTCTAGATTCGGGAAGAAATCCTTCTTTCGCATGATAGGTCCGGCGATAAGAACAGGAAAAAATAAAACAAAGAGTAAATACTTTTTGAAGCTGAGTAATTCTTCCGTTTCTTTATTTCGGTAGGTGTCGACAGCACAGGCAATCATTTGAAAGGAATAAAAACTAATCGCAAGTGGCAAAGTAATATGAATCCATCTTCCTTCGGATGCATTTTGAAAGAAGAGGCTACCTGTTATATCACTCAAGACACCGGTAAAGAAATAAAAGTATTTAAAAAATCCAAGATTGAGCAAATTAAAAATAACCGCAAGTTTTACAAATAGACTTTTATTTCCATTGTAAATCTGGTAATAGAAAAAATAATTGATGCAAATGACTAGTAGAAAATGCACAAGGAAAACTGGCGAATAATAGAAATAAAACGCTGCTCCGGCGAGAATTAGAAAATCGTATTTAAGTTTTTTACCTATATTCCAATAGATAAAATAAACAGTAGTAAAGAAAATAAAAAAGGGAATAGTGTTAAATAGCATTGGTTTTCTTTAAGTTTTCAAAAGGGAAATTAACCGGTTCATCACATCTTCTTTTACTTTTTTCATGCCGCCTCTGACCATCGCCCCGCTTGCATTTTTGTGTCCGCCACCGTTAAAATCTTTTGCCACACTACAAACATCATAATCCCCTTTAGAGCGAAAACTAATTTTTACAAAGTCTTCTTCGCCTTCGGTAAATGCGACTGATACATATATGTCGCTCGGTCCTAAGAGTTCACTTGATATTCCTTCGAGTGGGTTGGAGTTAAAATTATATTTTCCTAACATATGCCTTGTAATTTCTATCGTGACTAAGTGATATTCTTCGTGGATTTCGATGCTTGAATAAATATCTTTTTTTAGAAGTAAAACGGAAATTGGAAAATCTTCATACATCTTGCGTAATAATTCTTCAATTGGAAAATTATGTTGGACTAGCTTCGCTGCAATTTCATGAGTTCGCGGACGAGTCTTACTGTATTTGAATTGTCCTGTATCCATCACGATTCCAAGATAAAGTGCAATCGCAGTATTATAGTCTAAAGGAATTCCTGCAAGTTCTATGATTTCATAAATGATTTCAGATGTAGATCCAATCTCAGGAAAAGAAAAAAGTCCTGCAAATGGTTCTATGTTGTCATGATGGTCTACCATAATTAAATTAGATTTGTCGGGCTTTAAAAATTGATTTACATCTCCTATGCGGGGTAAATCAGAATTATCTACTACGACTACCGTTTTATTCTGTGTGAAATTCTGAAAGCTATTTGGATCAATATTTCTGACTTTAAATAATGGATCTATAAATCGATACTTCTCAGGCATCTTGTCTGGGTTAAGAATAGAATGAATTTTTCCAAGCTTGGTAAGTAGATATGAAAGTCCTATTTCAGAGCCGATCCCATCCGGATCACAGCCCTTATGCGTAGTTAAAATAAAATCATTTCCAGTCTTGAAAACGTTTAAAAGTCTTTCAAAATCTTCTCTTCTGTCTATTTGTTTTTTACTAGCCAAGTGAATTCTCTCTTTATCTTTTCTTAAAAACATCTTGCCAGTATTCTAACTCGGAGCCAGAGAGTTTGACATCTGCTGGCTTATCCTCATTATCCACTGGAGCAAATAAAAATTTCTCTACCCATTTTGCGAAGTCTTCTGATTTCTGACTTTTACAACTAAAGCGTTTGCAATAAAATAAAATATCATTGTCAGAAGTGACTACATATAAATTGGACGGGTTCGGGTCTCTTTTTATATATTCCTTAATTAAAAAGTCAGCCGTCACATCATGACTAAAGTATATTTTAATTCCACCATATTCGTCATGTCGCACTTCACTTCCTGAGTCTTTTTTCCCATCAAAAAAAACATGGATAACTGTGTTACCGCGTTTTACTTTGTATTGATTCAATATCTTTAGTAAACCTTCTCTGGCAAGATTTAATTTACTTTCATACATTAGCCCTTCTAACTCCGGGAATTTATAAATTAAATTAAATCCGTCTATAAGAAGAATCATAGTTTTATTATGCTAAAATTCAATGTTAAAATAGCAAGTGAATAATTTTAGCTTAAAGTTTGTTAATTTTTATTTCTTCGTCGGTTTCGTCAAATTCTCCGTAAAAGCTTTGGCAAGATTTGTGAACTCTGACGGCATGAGGATAATCGTTGTAGTATTATTCTCTGCACCAATTTCCGAAAGCATCTGCATCCGTCTGAGTTCGAGGGCTAAAGGATTTTCTGCGATTTGCTTAGCACCCATTGAAAGTTTTTCAGATGCTTCTAGCTCTGCTTCCGCTTTTATAATTCGTGCTCTTTTTTCTCTTGTTGCTTCTGCTTCTCTTGCCATCGCTCTTTGCATGGAAGTTGGGATTTCTACATCTTTCATTTCTACAAATTCTATTTTGATTCCCCAAACGGCTGTAATTTCATCTACGATTTCTTTTAGGTCAGAATTAATTTTTGTGCGCTCTTTTAAAACTTCATCGAGTTGGTTTTTTCCAATTATATTGCGAAGGGCTGTAAGAGAAACCTGGTATACCGCATACTCGAAATTAAACACATTGAGAATAGCCTTTGCGGGATCTACAATCTTATACCAAAGCACAGCGTTTACTTTTATTGTGACGCTGTCTCTTGTGATTGTTTCCTGTTTTTCAATGTCTACTGTGAGTGTGCGAATATCTACTTTTTTTTGCCATTCAACTAAGGGGATAATCCAATATATACCCGGACCTTTGACGGATGCAAAACGACCCAATCTAAATACAACGGCTCTTTGGTATTCTTGTGCAATGCGAATACCGGATAATAGAAATAATGCGACAAATAGTATGATAAATTCCATTTGATTCTCCAAAACGTAGATTCAGTATATTCTGAAATTGAATTCGGAAATTGCAAGTGAATAAATTCGAGAGTTCAAAATAGCTATATAGACCTGCATATTTAAGTTGAAATATCGGTGTCTATTTGTGATGATGAAAATAGGAGAATGAAATGAAAAATACTAAAACGATATTTTTTTTCTTTTTGAGTCAGGCTTTTTTAATGTATGCAATTGATACAGAAAATCCGAAAGCTTCTTTGCTACTTGATTCCAAGGTTTCGATTCAGGCAGGTGAATCAAAGCTTGTCAATGTAAAAGTTAGTATTCCAAGCGGTTACGGGATAGTAGTCGGACATACAGGGAAGAGTCTGAATATGATTGTAAATTTTGCACAGAACACAGATTCAGGAATTCAAATTGATATAGAAAAAAAGCCCCCAGGTATTAAGAAAGGAAATAACCTACTTGCGAAAGGGGAAGTAAGTTTAACTGCTCGTCTTTCTGAACTAAAAGGAGCTAATGCCGGTAATTCGCTGACTGTTGATCTTGTTTTCAACTATCAACTGTGTTCACTTGTTGACGGAAAATGTATTGCCCCGGATGGGATTTCAAAATCATTACTAGTAAAGGTAACAAAGGATAAAGAATACAAATTTGCATCAGTAAAGAGCCGATCCGCAGACCCTATTAAATGGGTTGAATCTTATGATAACGCGCTCAAAAAAGCGAAGTCGAATGGACAGAATGTTTATGTCATTGTCACTGCTCCAACCTGGTGTGGCGCTTGCAAATATATGGAAAGGGAAACTTTTGATAAGCCAAACGTTCAAAAAGTTCTAAATGGAGATTTTGTTTCGCTGCAAGTTCTAGACACAAGCCCGGATTTGGGCAAGTTTAAAATTAGAGGTTTTCCGACTTCTTTTATCCTGGACGCAAACGGGAAAGAACTTACTCAACTTGTTGGGGGAGTGGCTGCTCCTGGCTTTTTAGGATTTGTTGCGAATTTTCAAAAAAACAAGAAAGCGGATAATTCTGATATTCCGCCACCTCCCGAGCCGCCAGCACCAGCACCGCCTGCGGATGATACGAGTTCGACTTCCTGGGAAGTTCAGAAGAATGTAGCTCAATATGGTGGCGCAGATTGGTCCGGTCTTCTTGGAACAATGCTTGGAAAGGAAGAAGATTGTCGGAAAGCCTGTTCAGAAGTGGATGAGTGTCATGCTTTTTTTATTGTGCTGAGAGGTTATCTAGATCTAGGACCTACGGGACCGAATAAGTTTTGGCGTCATTTTCGTCCTGGTGAATGTGTTTTCCTAAAAGGAAAACCCTGGGTAGGCGAAGCCGGTCAGTCAGATATGCACTATAAATTAATTGGTGGCAAAAAAGCTTACGAGATTGGTACGAAGTAAAATAATAAAGGAATGTGGCTTATGATAATTAGCCACATTCCTTTACAGTTCTAAAGTATCGTATTTCTCTTTATCCCTTTGTTTTTCTTTCTAGCGGCTACCGCCTAATTTGCATCCAACTTCTCCCATAATTATATTCTATCCCACAAATTAAACGCTTAAAGCAAAAATGGATTGCTCCTTATTCATAAAAGGTGTTTTGAACTAAACGAGGTAAAATTTTTCTTTCATAAAGAGATGTTC
>JANMOF010000564.1:0-32461 GCA_031368925.1 Leptospiraceae bacterium | reverse complement strand
TTTATCATCAGTCATCTTATCGTAAATGAGTTCAACTCCTTTACCGACTTGACCAGATCTCCCCATCGTTGACCAGAAAAAGTCAATCCAGGCGAAATTTTCTTTTTCAATATCCCATATATCTTCCGGAACAGATTGATTTGGAAATATATAGGTTTTCACTGTGCTCATTAAAGTATATATGTCTTCTAGGAAATGTCCGTGATGGAATAATACTGATTTGTCGCCAGATGCATTTAATAATCCAAAGTTTGGATAAGCTACTTGCACTTTAAAGTTTTTTAGGTGCTCATTATTCTGAATAATCCCGTTCATAAAATCGCAGGGAGTAGGGTTGGTCTTTCCTTCGATGAAGATATTCGTTGTATGCCACATAGAGGGTAGATTATTTTTATCATCCATTCTTCCTATATACCTAACATATTGTGATTCACGTGCGATCTCCCAGAGATGGTGGTCGTGGTTTCCGGGGATATAATAAACTTCACTGAATAGTTCCTCTCCCTTTGGAAAAATTAAATCAATAAACCGGTCAAATACCATTCCTGCTTCGTTTGTCTCGCAGAGCGCAAGCTCCAGAATATCCCCTAGAAGAATTAACGCTGGCTTTTTAGATTTCTCCTTGTTCTCTGCGATTAAAGATCGAAGATTTTCTACGAGGGATACGAGAACCGGGCTTGGACTAAGAAAGTCAGGCTTTAATCCATCGGGTGTAAGTTTTGTAAGTAAACTATTTTGGGCACCGAAGTGCATATCCGAGAGGCATACATATTTAATATCTGGCATAACTTCTCCTAAGCATAGGGAATTGTATTTTTATATTTTTTAAAGGCAAGAGTTTTTTGTGTTGAAACAACCTTACAAGTGCAAAAATTTACAACTTAGTTTAAAAAGTCGACCGATGATTGATTTGATTCGTTCTAATGGCAACTTCAGTAACATCGGTAGAGAAACGGAAAGAAATGCAAAATAAGATGCAATATATAAAAAATGAGTAATTTTATTGTTATTGGTGCCGGTTACGCAGGAGTTGCCGCTGCTTCTCTATTACGAACAAGAGGGCTTGGTGTAACGCTTCTCGAGGCTCATAGTCTTATAGGGGGTTGTGCTTCTTACTTTCGACGAAAAGACTTTTTGTTTGATGTGGGTGCGACTACATTTAGTGGGGTTCATCCAAATCAACCTCTTGGAAAATTATTTTTAGAATTAGGTATTAAACCCGATTTGATTAAGATTGACCCTGGAATGATTATCAAGATGCGGGAAAATGTTATTATGCGTCATTCAAATCAAGAGGATTGGTTAGAAGAGGTAAATCGACATTTTCCTGGAAGGAATATAAATCATTTTTGGAGAAAGGTTTTTAGGCTAGAAGAACTTGCCTGGGAATTTATAGATCAAAATCGAAGAATTCCTCCTAGAAGTATTTTTGATTTAATCTCTCTAGTGAAATTAAATAACCTAAACAAACTCCAAATGATTCCAGAACTGTTTAGATCAGTATCCCAGCAGTTAAAATCTTTAAATATTGAAAGCCCTGATTTTAAAAAATTTATAGACGAGCAGCTACTCATTACTACCCAGAGTAGATCGGACGTAGCACCGATGTTAACTTCGGCGATGGGTCTTGCTTACCCGGCAGAAACATATTATCCAGTCGGGGGAATGTATAAACCGGCAAAGTTAATGCTCGATAAGTTTAAAGAAATGAATGGCAATTTAATTCTAAAGGAAAAGGTAATAGCTATTACCCGTGAATCTAAGGGTTACAGGGTAGTTACCAAGAAAGGAAATATTTATATAGCTAAAGGAATTATTTCCAGTTTACCAATTTGGAATATGGCAGAGATAACGGAAGGGAAGATTCAGAAGTATTTTATTTCTAAGTCTAATAAATTTTTTGAAGCGCCGGGAGCGTTTACTCTTAATTTTGCAATTGAGTCGAAGGCTGATTTGCCTTCGCTTTATTACCAGGTTCATACGCGTAGTCAAATTCCTTTTTGTCACGCAGGGGCTTTCTTTGTTTCATTCTCGCATGTAGATGATAGAGAGAAAGCTCCCGAAGGATTCCGAACAGTAACTATTTCAACTCATACTAATCCCAATGAATGGCTTGATCTAAAAAAAGAAATTTATGAAGAAAAGAAAGAGGTGACAGCAAAGTTTATATTGGAAGAATTTCATTTTGCTTTTCCTGAACTGAGTGCGGCAAATAAATTGTTTCCGCTAGCAGGCACTCCTGATACGTTTGAATTTTATACTCACCGTAAGAATGGCTTTGTCGGGGGAATTCCTCACTCCATTCATACAAACCTTCTGTTTATGACGCCAAACGTTACTCCTTTTCCAAATCTGTACATCGTAGGGGATAGCGTTTTTCCCGGACAGGGAGTTCCTGCGGTTGTGCTAGGTGCAATGAATGTCGTAAATAGAATTTTGCATTAGATTTTTTATTTTTTTATTGCATTATAGGGTGGGGGGTATAGTATGTAAGGAAAGAGGGTAATTATGAATAAGAAGATTGTTATTATTGGTGGAGTTGCCGGTGGTGCTACTGCTGCTGCCAGGGCGAGGAGATCGGATGAGCTTGCCGACATTACTATTTTGGAACGAGGCGGCTATATATCATTTGCCAATTGTGGTCTTCCTTATTATATCTCGGGTGAAATAAAATCTCGTAGTAATTTGATCTTACAGACCCCGGAAAGCTTCTATACACGTTACCGTGTTCAGGTAAGATTAGGAACCGAAGCAATCCAAATCAATCGACAAGAAAAATTCGTTCTCGTAAAAACTTCTACTGGTGAAGAGAAAGTTTCTTATGATAAGCTTATTCTTTCACAAGGGGCTAATCCTATTTTACCTTCTATTCCAAACATATCTCCTGAAAATGCATTTACTCTTAGAGATATTGATGATATGGATAGGATTCATAATTTTATAGACGCAAAATCTCCTAAGACTGCTGTTGTGGTTGGAGGGGGGTTTATCGGTCTTGAAATGGCAGAGGCATTAGTAGAGCGCGGACTCATTGTTAACCTCGTAGAGAAGTATAAACATGTTATGCCAATTGCAGATCCTGAATTTGGAGAGTCTATTAAAAGAACGTTAGTTGAAAAAGGAATCAATGTGGTAACTTCTGATTCAGCTATTGGGTATAACCCGGACGAAAAAACTCTCATACTCGAAAGCGGATTAAAAATTTCAGCCGAGATGATTTTGTTTTCTATTGGAGTTCGCCCTGAATTAGAACTTGCAAAACAGTCCGGTCTAGAAATAGGTAAGACAGGTGGCGTAATCGTAAATGAATTCATGGAATCTTCTGATGCTGATGTTTTTGTAGTAGGTGATATGGCTGAAATTACTAATCGTATTACAGGGGATAAGACTCGTATTCCGCTTGCTGGTCCCGCAAATCGGCAGGGTAGAATTGCCGGTGCAAATGCATGTGGAGAAAGAAAAAAATATTCAGGTTCCATTGGTTCCTCCGTTGTTAAGATATTTAACAAAGTATTTGCTATGACTGGACTGACAGAGAAAGGAGCACAGAATCTTTCTGCATCTTCTGTAACAGTTCATCCAAATCACCATGCGGGCTATTATCCGGGTTCAAAGCAACTCAGTCTTAAGCTAACGTATTCAAACGAAACTGGAAAGGTTTTAGGGGCGCAGGCTTTCGGGGAAGAAGGTGTAGAAAAGCGAGTAGATGTAATTGCCACTGCCATCATGGGTGGTTTACATATTGAAGACTTAGAAGAGTTAGATCTCTGTTATGCGCCGCCTTTCTCCTCTGCGAATGACCCTGTAAACATGGCAGCCTTTGTTTCTTCTAACGACAAACAGGGATTTAGCCCTACTGTGACTGTGCAAGAATTTCTGAATTCCTATGAGAATGATAGATCTCTATTTGTGTTAGATGTGCGTAACCCGAATGAATTTTCTGTTGGCAAATTTTCAACTGCGGTAAATATCCCTTTGCCGGACTTAAGAAAAAGAATTTCCGAAATTCCAACCGGAAAAGAAATATATGTTCATTGCCAGGTCGGATTTCGCGGTCATCTCGCTGCCCGTATTTTATTACAATCTGGATTTCAAAAAGTATTTAATATCTCGGGCGGGTTTAAAAGTATTGAGTTGCTTTTAAATCGCGACTCCTCTTAAGTCAGTTTCGAGTGCGATTAAAATTTCCGTTAGCGCTTGGTTCCAGGCTCGGATGATAGATACTGGCTCTTTGTCAGGAGAGAGTATTTTTTTAGAATAGACTTTCTTGAACACAACTTGATCCTTTGTGTTATCGGAAAGGTAAAATTCTATTTCTAAAATGGAATATATTTTACCACCCGAAAAATCTGCATAGAGTAAATTGATATTACCCTCAAGAACTAAATTTGAATCTGAGCTACCAAGTCGGTTCGTGATAACCTCCGAAAGTTTACTCTCGTTTATCCAGCTAATGATTTGCTCCGTGATATTCGTTGGTGGTGTAGTTAGAAATTGGTTATAATAATCGCTTTCGAAGTCGAGGTCTTTTCTATAGATGAATTCTTTTCCTTCATAATTAGAATTGATTTTCATTTTATTGATTCGGAGTTTAGCAAACTTAACCGCCGGACTTTTTTTTATTTTAGTTAAGTCCGCTTCAATTGTAAAAAATCTTTTCTTCGGTGCTTCTCTCGAAATACTACTTACACAATTTGTGAGACTAATGACAAATAGTGTGAGAAGAATAAAAATTCGTTTATTCATTTTTTCCCCATCTCTGAAGACTTCGGCGCCTCTCCAAAAAGTAACATAGATGGATACTTTTTGGCGTTGTTCGAAACTTCTCTTAAATCTTCTGTCACTATTCTAAAATTTTCTACTGCTACAGAAATATCTTTGTTATTATTACTCAACATATTATTGAGCTTATTCATACTCTGGGACATGAGTGTGAGTGATTCATTTAATTTGGTTGGGAGATCTTGCATTTTTGGATTCGCGACAATTTTTTTAAGCTCTTTATTGGTTTCTCTAACCTCTGCAAGCAGTGCATTTCCGTTTGTTGACATTTCCCCAATATTGGCTGCTTTCAAAGATGTGTCCAGCGTTACGATTAGAGTATTTAAGTTCTTCGCCATATTCTCAATATCCGCTGCGTCTAGTTTTTTTAAAAACTCATCCATGGAGGCTCCGATTTTTGTGATCGTGCTCTGTGTAGATGGCACATACACTTCATTAGGCTCCCAGCTAATTCCGAGTGGCTCATTGGTATCTTTATTTAGATAGTCAATCTCTAAATAGGATGTTCCTGTAAGCCCTTGAGAAGTAAGTTTTACTCTAAGTCCGTTGCCTACCATTTGTTTTACCACCGAATCTATTTCACTTCTAGAACTTAAGTTAAAAAAATTCTTCACTGCCAATTTTACTAATACATATCGACCCTGTGAAAAAGTTGGGCTATCAGGGTCTAATTTGTATTTGTCTTGAACGAACGTAATTTCTTTAACGGTTCCAATTTTCACGCCTCGAAATTTTACAATAGAGCCAACATCAAGACCCTGAATGGATTCATCAAAGTATGTTTCTATTATCAAATTCTTTTGAAAAAGATTGCCTGCTCCGAGTATGATAATAAACAGGGATACAATAAATATACTAGATATTACAAATAACCCGATTTTATAGTAATTCATTCTTTGTCTCATTGTTCTTTCCTCATTTATGCTGTATTTATTTCTCTTCTGAAAAATTGTCTAACCCACGGATTATCACTATTATCCCTTAAGAAAGCCGGCTTACCCATTGCTACAATTTTTTTTACTCTTTTGTCCAGCATGATGACTCTATCGGCTATTGAGTATATACTTTCCAGTTCATGCGTTACTACAACGAAGGTGATATTAAAATTGCGTGCTAGCCTTTTTATTAAATGATCTAACTCTGCGGAGGTAATTGGATCTAAGCCGGCAGATGGCTCATCTAGAAAAAGAATTTTTGGGTCAAGTGCCATAGCCCTTGCAATTGCAGCTCTTTTTTTCATACCGCCACTGATTTCAGATGGCATATGTCTTGCGTATTTATCCAATCCTACCATTTGTAATTTCATATGAGCGATTAGATGAATGGCTTCGTGGCTAAAGCTTGTAAACTCCTGCAAAGGTAGACTTACATTTTCAATTAGATTCAAAGAACCGAATAAGGCACCCTGTTGATACATGACTCCAATTCTATTTTGAATATGCTTTTTTTCTTCTTCGGTAGCGGTTGCAATATTTTTTCCTTCTATTTCAATATCGCCCGCAGCAGGTTCGATGAGTCCGATCATATGTTTTAAAAGAGTACTCTTCCCACAACCTGATCCGCCGAGAATAACAAAAATTTCACCCTCGTTTACATCAAAACTAATATTATCAATAATCATTTCTCCACCCATGACGGCGGTAAAATTTTTGACGCTGATGATTGGTTTCGCTAACTCGTTTTCCATAAGCTTTCCCCTTCAATCTAGAATCGACTTGCGCAAATTAGTCAATAAATTTACACTCCCAGGTAATAAAATAATACAGAAAAGAATCCATCCAGAACTGCAATTGATATGATTCCGTTTACAACAGCCTTGGTTGTTGATTCACCAACGGAACTCGCACCAGTGCTTGTATTGAGTCCATGAAAACATCCGATCGCTGATATGACTGCTCCAAATATTGTTGCCTTAAAAAGTCCGCCCATCATGTCTCCATTTTTTACTGCGGATAACACTTGATTAACGAAAGTTATGAATGGATATTGGAAAGACATCATTACAACTGCACTCCCAAGTAAGCCGGCAAGGTTAAAAAAAACAGTAAGCATTGGACTGATGATAATTCCAGCGATTAATCGTGGTATAACCAAGAATTGCAAAGGGCTTAATCCCATTGTAGTAATTGCATCAATCTCTTCACTTACTTTCATCGTGCCTAACTCTGCGGCAAATGACGAGGCAGTTCTTCCTGCGATAATTACAGCGGTCATGAGAGGTCCAAGCTCTCGAAACAGTGACATGGAAACCAGGTTTGCTACAAAAATTTCTGCTCCGAACCTTTGCATCGGTATCGCGGATTGAAAAGACATGATGAGTCCTAGTAAAAAACCAATTAATATAATAATCGGTAGAGCGTTTACTCCAGCGTTTTCCGCAATTTTAACGACTTCATACCATTTTATTTTACGAGGATGCTTGAAGGATGTAAATAAAAGTAGAGAACATTCCCCGATAAAGTTGATAATAAATTTTGTTTCTTCCCAAATCTGAACTGTATGAAATCCAATTTTTTCCGGTGCATTCCAATTATCCTGAAAGTTTACGAGTGGTTTTACTTCATGCTCATGTGTAAAAAAATTTAACAAATCTTCGAATTTTTTTTCGAGTTCATGTATTTCAAATTCTACTTCTAATTTGCGAGCAATTTTTTTATAATGGAAGAGTAGGGCAATTCCTACTCCTTCGCAGTCATGGATGCCGCTAGCCTTTATAACTAGCTTTTTGAATTTATTATCATGTAGAATTTTGTCAGTCTCTTGCCATATCTTAGGAGTGGAGGCAACATCTAATATACCTCCAATTTCTAAAATAAGGCTATCACCTTCTATAAATGTTTTATATTCTGCTTCTTTTATGTGATTTGACATTTTAGTCTATGTCTACCTGTTTTTGCTTTTTCTTTGAATGCTTTATTTTCGGTTCGATTACTTCTTTCTTTATTCCTGGCGGAGTAACTTCATTAGACTCTTCTATAGAAACCGGTGGCTCTTCTTTGATTGGTGGATAATCTGTTATTGTGTCTTTCAGTAAATATTCCATTGCAATTGGAAGAAGTAATCTGGACAGAAGTGTTGCTACTAAGACTCCACCAATGACTACTGTTGCTAAAGGTCTTTGCACCTCAGCTCCTGCATTGGATGAGATTGCCATGGGGATAAACCCGATTGCCGCAATCGTTTCTGTTGTCATAATCGGGCGAAGAGAAAGAACAGATGCCTTGATTACTGCCTCGGAAAGCTTAATTCCTTCTTCTAACTGCTCTCTTAGTACAGACGCATAGACTACACCGTTTAATACAGCTATACCGCTCACCGCAATAAATCCAACCCCGGCGGGAATACTAAATGGTAGCCCCCGCAAGACAAGACTTAGAATTCCACCGGAAATAGCAAGTGGCACTACCATAAAAACCCCGATTGCATAACGAACACTTCCAAATGCAGCAATTAACATGGAAAAAATAATCACCATGGCGATTGGAACAACTAGGGCTAATCGGTTTTTGGCGCGGGTGAAATTTTCGAATTGTCCACCCCATTGCACATAGTAACCGTCCGGCAAATCATCAGTGACTTTTGCTGTCTTTTCTTTTGCTTCGTTGATATAGCTAACAAGGTCTCGCCCACGAATATTTACTTCTACAAAAAGTCTTCTCTTAAGAGCTTCGCGGGTAATCGAGGCAGGTCCCTCTTCTATTTTAATATCTGCGATTTGTCCGAGTGGAACAGTTGTTCCAAAGGAAGTCATCACTGGAATATTTTCGATGAATTCAATTTCTCGAAAGTCAACATCGAGTCGCACTACAAGGTCAAATCTTTTAAGTCCTTCAAATACTTTTCCGGCATTACGCCCTATTCGAAGAGTTTCTACAATGTCTAACATCTCGTTAGCCGATACTCCGTACCTTGACATCTTTGCTCTATTTGCTTTAATTTCTAGAAGAGGTAGACCTAGGACGCGCTGTACGCGAAGATCTCCTGTTCCCTGAATTTCTTTTAAAATTTCAGCGATGTCTTCGCCGATTTTTTTTAACTGAACTAAATCATCCCCGTAAACTTTGATTACAATATCCGCTTTAGAACCGGCTAATAATGCGTTAACTCTATTTTCAATTGGTTGCGACATACTGATATAACTAGAAGGGACAGTCGCCAGAATTTTATCTTTCATGATTGTCATTAGCTCTTCTCTGTCTTTTGCTGTTGTCCATTCCTTCTTGTCCTTGAGTTTAACCATCATTTCCCCCTCATCGGTTCCGACCGGCTCTGCGGCAGACTCACCCCGACCGGTTTTAGAAATGGCGCTCGTGACTTCAGGAAAACTAAGTAATACTTTTTCGATTTCAGTATTTAAGTCTCTTGAGTGATTAATTGAAGTAGAGGGAAGGCGCTTAACGTCAATATTCAACTCTCCTTCATCGATGCGTGGTAAAAATTCTGCCCCCAGACTCATTCCAACGATGAGAGAAAATATAAATACTCCAATGGAAGTTAGAACGACCTCTTTTCTTTTGGAAAGTCCGAAGTTTAAAAAGATTTTATATTTTTCTTCGAGCACATCCCAGTAATGGCTATGATGAAATTCTGGATTTTCAAAAAGATAAGAAACCCCTGCTGGAAAAGTCGTAAGTGAAAATAGAAGAGCAGCGGCTAATGCCAAAGCAACCGTAATTGCCATCGGGCGAAACATCCTTCCTTCTACACCTTCTAAAACCATGAGTGGTAAATACACAAGCATGATAATTGCGACAGAAAATGCAGCAGCCCTTGCTACTCGGATGCAGCTACTCTGTATTAGCTCTACAGAACGAATCCTTTTTTCGGCGTCATCTATTGTATCTGGAAACATGGATTTTTTGGCAATAAACCCTGCCATTACTGATTCAAGCATAACAATGGGTCCGTCTACCAGAAGTCCGAAGTCCAAAGCTCCTAGACTCATCAAGTTACCTACAACACCGATTTGCCGCATAAATATGACTGCCACTAGCATTGAGATAGGAATAGCGGAGGCGACGAGTGCCCCTCCCTTGACTGTCCCGAGTGATATGATTAAAGCGACAAATACTAATATGGCGCCCTCAGCTAAGTTGATAAACACTGTCTTTAACGCGCGGTTAATAAATTCAGATCTATCGTAGAAAGGTTCAATTTTCATTCCATCGGGGAGATCTTTTTTTAATTCCTCTACTCTTTTTTTTATCACCTCTACTACTTCACGGGAGTTTTCTCCAATGAGCATCATTACGGTTCCACCGACTACTTCGCCTTTGCCGCCTTTTGTAATGAGTCCAAATCGAATGGATGGACCAATTTTTACAGTAGCAATATTTCCGAGTAGCAGTGGCGTGCCGTCCTTATCCGTATGGATTGCAGTGCTAGCAAGTTCGTCTAGAGATTTGAATTGCCCTTCTCCTCTAATCACGATTTGCTCATTTCCCTTCATTACATAGCCACCACCCGCATTACGGTTTACTTCTTGGAGTCGGTCTAGTAAATCGGATAACGTAATATTATGTGCAGCCAGTCTTCTTGGGTCAATTAAAATCTGGTATTGTTTGACTTCCCCACCAATAGTATTTACGTCAATAACCCCTGGCAGAGATTTTATTTTTTTGGATAATTCCCAGTCCATATAAGTTCTGAGTTCCATCGGGCTATGCTTGTCCGATGTTAACACAAACTCATAAATATCCCCAAGACCTGTGGCTACGGGAGATAAACCGGGGGTGCCGTAGCCGGGTGGGATATCATTTTCTACATCTTTTAATCTTTCATTGACTAATTGGCGGGCAAACCAGATATTCACATGATCTTTAAAAATAATAGTGACGCTGCTTACACCGGTTCTAGAAATAGAACGAATTTCTTCTACGTTCGGTAGCCCCGTCATAGCAATTTCAACCGGGTAAGTGATAAACTGCTCTACTTCGATTGGCGATAGACCGGGAGAGGGGGTAACAACAGATACCTGCACGTTTGTTACATCTGGGACTGCATCAACCGAAAGATGAATCGCGTTGTAAAGTCCTATTAGGGAAACGATTGCAGTTACTACGATAACAGCAAAACGTTTCCTGATAGAGAATTCAATAAGTGCTTCAATCATTTTAAAAACTCACTTTTAAGAACGAACGAACCCTCGCTGACTACATTTTTTTCAAGTGGAATGCCTGATTTAATTTCTATATCATCGTCGATTGGCTCACCCGTCACGACTTCCTTTGCTTCAAAGGAACCATCTGAATTTGCAACGAATACGATTGATTTGCCTTCAATTTTATGTACAGCTTCTGCGGGAACAACCATGATTTTGCGCGACTTACTTTCTGAAATCAAACCCTGTACTTTTGCACTGATAGTTTGACCGGGCTTTAACTTGGATTCTGCATTGTTTACTTCTAATCGGATTTCGGCTGTATGCTTTACTTGGTCAATTACTTCGCTTACATGGGCAACGTAGGCTTTTACTGTTTCCGGTTTATCGCCTAACGTATATACAGTCGCTTCAGCTCCAATTTTTACCGAATACAAATCCTTTTCATATACATCGAGCAAAATCCAGAGTTTGCGCAGATCGGCGACTATGAAAAGATTCTCCTGTAAATTGACGGATTGCCCATTCACTGCTTTTCTGTCTGTAACTGTTCCGTTGATCGGACTGCGCAAAATAAGGTTTTGCTGCTTCTGTGATCCAGAATCTAAGGTTTGGATTTCTGATTTTGTAAGTCCGAAAATTTCTAACGCATTATAACTTGTTTCCATTTCGGTTTTAACCGTTTTGTATTCCATGTTAGCAATTTCAAATTCTCTTGCGGAAATGATTTTCTTTTCAAACAGTTCATTGGCTCTTTGTGCTTGAATTTTGAGTGCTTCCAAGCGAACTTTTGCTTTCAGATAATTTGATTGTGCGGTACTTAATTCAACAGAAGAGATTGTGGCGAGTGGACTTCCTGCTCTTACATTATCTCCTTCTTTTACATAGACGGTAGTGATACGACCTGTTACCCGCGATCCCACAGTTGCAAGGTTTTCTAAATCGTAGGAAACTTTTCCGGGTAGAATGATTTCTTCATAAAATCCTCTTTCTCTTAGCTTTACAAAGGAAAGTGGATGTGATTTCAAAATTTCCTCTGGAATAAATATCCTCTTATCTTTCGAGGCTACCTGGATTTCTTGCTTCGGGGCTTTCGAATTTACTTTCTGGTAGATCATGAAAATTCCTGCAATTACAACTAGAATTGCGAGATACCAGTATTTATTTACGCTCTTAATGAATTCAATTAATTTTTCTCGATTAGTCATTTACATTCCCCAATTTGCCAATAGCCGCTCTGAATACTTCTATTGAGTTATAATAAAGATACAATTGTTCAAAGTATCCACGAAGTACAGTCAGATAATTTTTCTCCGCTTCCAAAAATGTTACCAGGTTAGATGCACCCCTTATGTAAGCGAGGCGATATTTTTCCTGCACATCTTTATTCTTGTCTAGTAGCTTAATTTCGCGGTAATTCGATAGTAATTCTTCCCGTGCAGTTACTTCTCGTAATGCGGCACGAATTTCGGAGTAGATTTGTTTTCGTTTTGATTCTACTTCTAACTGACCTTTTTTGTAATTTTCTTCGGCTTTTAAAATCTCACCCTGGTTGCGATCGAATAATTTTAAAGGAACGCTTGCAAATATTCCCGCATACTGTTCATTACCCTTTAATCTGACTTCTCCACCGAAATTTATATAAGAAGAGTACCCTTCTTTTTTCTTTAGATCAATCGTGAGTTTATTCTGAACGGATCTAGATTTAAGAGCTTGTAAATCGGGTCTATTTTCAATATTAAAATCATTTAGATTGAGTCCCAATTCGTCTGTCGTGAAATATTTTAGATTTCCCTTAAAATTTAAAATTTGATTACTCGGTGCGATACCGATTAGAAATCTAAGTTCCTTTGCGATTTGAGCACGTAAAATATCTGCATCTTTATAATCTTTTTCAATGCGTATACGTTCTAGCTGAAGGCGATCGTATTCTAATACCGCAATATCTCCCTTATCCGCACGAAATTTATTTAACTCAAGTAAATCTTTGTAATTCTCATAAAATTCTTTTTGGAAGTCTATGAGTTCAGTGATATATAAATGAAGCCAATAGTTTTGCCTTAATCTAAGCCTGAATTGTCTATCGAAATCAGCGAATTGAGCAATCTGAGCTTGGAATCCCTGAGTAGCTACTTTCATTTTTTGATTTCTAATGATCCCAAAGTCATATTCCCAGGAAACGGAAGGAGCAATTTCGGGAGGTCCTCCAATTCCACCTGGAACATTTTGTCTGAATGTTTGAAATCCAGCACCGTTTGTTCCGAGAGTCGGTCCGTAGTTCGTTGCAGACTCGGTTATATTAAGTGGAATAAATTGTTGTTGATAAGAAAAAACTGGATTTCGATAAAGTGCTGCCGTTATTAAATCGCCTCTCGCCATTCCAATATTTTGTTTCTCTGCCAGATAAAGAGGATTATTCGCTACCGCGTAAGACTCAATTTCCTCAAGACTCCAGCTTTGAATTTTTTTTTCTATGCTTGAATGATCCTCGGTAGAATAAATATCTTTCGGAACGGGGATTTCTTTTTTTGAATCTTTATTTACTTCTTTTGTTATCACAGTCGGGATAGACTTAGGCGCAGACACTGTCTTAGCCGACTGTGGGTATAAAGATATGGAACATAAAAAAACTAGAATAAAAAATTTTTTCATTCTAGTGTGGGAATTTATCCTTGTAATCCTGAAGAGCGACTTGAATAATTTGTTTTGCTTCCTGTGCACCGTAGACTCCTGTAATTTCAACTAAAGGAGGATCGCTTTGGTCAGGCATTACTTTGTAAGTTAAAAAATAATGCTTTAGCTTATTAATCAAATCTGCCGGACAATGGTGAATATCCTGCATGTGACCAAAAATTGAATCTCCTTTTAGTATCGCAATGATTTTGTCGTCTGCTTCATTTTTATCAATCATCCGCATCCCACCTATTGGAACTACACTCATTAAAATATTACCGTGTGTAATTGCACTGGAGGTTAATACGCATATATCTAAAGGATCTCCATCACCTTCAATATCTTTCTTTCCAGTTTTATCCATACAAAACTTTGCAACTTTTTCGCCGCAATAGGTTTGTGGAATGAAACCATATAAAGAAGGACAATGGTTCGAATACTTCTGTGGTCTATCAAGGCGGATGTAGCCTGATTTTTTGTCCACTTCATACTTCACTGTATCTGTCGGTAGCATTTCAATAAATGCATCGACTTCATCAGGAATTTTACTTCCGGGAGAAATCCCGTGCCATGGGTGTAGAACGTAGTCGGATTTTATATTACTCATAAACGCAAACTAAAACTTTGGACGTATTTGTAAATTGAATTTCTCGATTTTTTTATTGGAATGCGGAAACTACTCATGTTATTAATGAATAATTTTACAATTTTAGTGAGGAATGGATATTGTATAGGGGAAATCGACTAGGTAAAAATGTCATTCTCACAAAGGCGGGAATCTAGAATGCGAAATCGATTCGTATATCTAATTCAGACTTACTAGAAAGTCCTTAGCCGAGAGGACTTCTAATTTATTTTTTTTATATTCGCGTTTGAGATTTGCCACTAATTGTAAACTTCTCATTGGATTTAATTTTTCAGAGTAGTAAGTTAGATTTTTTGAAATTTCATCTTCGCTCAACTTCGCCTCAATTAGAAATTCTAGGGTTTTATTTTTGGTAATAGCAAAGTCAACTTCTCGTCCTTCTTTGTCTCGAATAAAATATAATTGTTGCCTGTATCCCTGGCTGTCTTCGATGAATTGAATTCTTTTTAATAGATGGGTTGCTACAAGATTTTCAAAAACAACCCCTTCGTCTCCTTCCACATCGGCGTTATCATAAAAATAAATTTTGAAAGGTTTTGAAATAGCTCGACTTAATTTTTCAGTGTAAGGCTTTACTACAAAAATAAGATACATTCTTTCTAGAATTTCTATCCAGCGCTTAACCGTGTTAGACGCTACTTGTAAATCGGCTGCAAGATTGGAAACAACAATGAGCGAGCCGACACGAGTTTTTAAAAGATCAACTAATAATGAAATATTTTGGATTTCATTTACTCTTTCTAAATCTCTGATGTCTTCGCGAAGAATTAAATCAAAGCGTTCTTTTCTCCATCTTCGTGCTATTTGTTCTGATCCATCCAGGAATGGCTCTGGAAATCCTCCTACACGCATCAAACGTTTAAAAGCTTCTTCGATAGATATTTTTTTAGGTAGTTCACTGAGGGTAAATGGATGTAGCCTCCAATAGTGATAACGACCAAACATGGAATCCCCACCTCGCTTATAAATATCTAAACGCGCTGAACCTGTGATGATAAAGTTATGAGTTTCTTTTTGCGTATCATAAATTCCTTTCACAAAATTTTTCCATTTTGGATATTTATGAATTTCATCGAGTGTGATTAATTTCTCGTGTCCCCATTTTTGTGCTAAAATCATTTTTCTATCATCTGTAGAATCCCAGTTAAAATAATTTTTCTCTGAATGAAATGATTTTAGCACTTCTTTGGCTAAGTAGGTTTTGCCGCACTGGCGTGGTCCACCCAGGAAGACCATTTTACTTTTTAAATCCTCTAAAATTGGTTGAAATATCAGTCTATCCATACTTGACTATTTTTACACATATGTTAAAACGGTCAAGACTAATTTGATATGTATGTTAAATTAGCCAAGTATAGAAATTTAATAAAAACCAAAAAGAGACTAAAATGCTAAAAGACCATTTCTAGGATAAGATAAAAATGAATTGACAGGGGACTTTGTTTATTCTGAAATTTTTTTAGATTATGAAAAACAAAGCTACTGACTTTCTAAAGAAAATTTTCCTCTCCTATAATTTTAAATTTTTCGGAATTTTATTTTTACTTGGAGTTCCCCTTTTCACGGTTTACAGGATTGCTTTTTTCTTAAAGTATGCGTATCGCATTGACTTTAAAGAAATTCAGACTTCTACTATTCTTCTCGCATTTGTGGAAGGAGTCCGGTTTGATATTGCGGCACTTTGTATTGTATTTGGCTTATTATTTATTCTGTCTTGCATTGATTTTCTAAATCGAAAAAGGCTATACGTATTTCTCTGGTCTTTTACTCCGATTCTTTTCGTTGTATTTGTCGTTGCTATTTTAATCGCTGATGTGCTTTACTTTGAACATGCAAACAAGCATATTGGCTATGAAGCCTATGTATTTTTGGGAAAAGATTTAATTTTAATTGTAGGGTCACTGCTCGAAGAAAACAAATTTGTATTCGTTGGTGGCATTATAGGATTAGCCGCTTTAACCTTTTCTTCTTTTCGTATTTACAGACGATACCATAATTATTCTCATTTAGAGACTTCGTTTCAAAACTCTTTAGTCAAAACGCTAGTTGCTTGTATTATCGTTATCATCGGAGTGAGGGGAGGTGTTCAGGAAAATCCTATTCGAACGAGTAATGCTATCATTTCTGATAATACTATGATTAATAACCTGGCGTTAAATGGGGTGTATACCGCAGTCATTGACTTAAAGAGCCATTCTATTCCCAGAAGTGACAAGATGGATTTTAAAGAAGCAGTGGAAATAGTGAGAAAAGAAATTGTATACGAGGGTGCAAATTTTGTAAGTGAAGAATATCCTATTCTTAGAAAGACTATTCCAAAGAATAAAGACTCCAAAGCTCCCAATATCGTTCTTGTAATGCTGGAAAATTGGACTGGAAAATTTATAAACCCTATTACTGACGGAAAAGTAAACGGAAAGGAAGTTGCGCCTAATTTTAATAAGCTACTAAAAGAAGGAATATTCTTCCAGAGGTTTTTTGCTGCCGGTGGGCGCACTCCAAACGGGATGATGTCTGTGCTAACTGGAATTCCGGATAGACCCGGACTCACTGTAGTTCGCACTCCGCAGGCGATGGGACATTTTTCGGGGATAGGAAGTATTATGCGCCAAGCAAATTACAAAACCATATTTGTTACAGGTGGAGATCTCAGTTTTGATAACAAGCATAAGATGATGCCTCACTGGGGATTTGATGAGAGTATCGGCAAACAAGAATTAGACGATATGAAACGTTATACACTTGGAGCCTGGGGTTACGATGATGCAGATGTATTTGATGTTCTGCATAATAAACTAAAAAGTCATGAAGGTGATAGACCCTTCTTTGCTACTGTTCTTACGCTTACTACACATTATCCCTATCGTACACCGAGAGAAGAATTTAATATCTTCGGAAAGGAAACAGACGATCACGAATTTCTAAATGTATACCATTATGCGGACTGGGCTGTTCAAAATTTTTTAGAGAAGGCAAGGCAGGCTCCTTACTTTGAAAATACGATTTTCTTTTTTGTTGCAGATCATACTCATCATCGTTTTTTAAATTACTATGAAGATAGAAATATTCCTTTCTTGGTCTATGCTCCGTCTCGTTTTAAACCGGAAATTAGAAACGATATTGCATCACAACTCGATGTAATTCCTACTATTCTTGGAAATCTCAACAAAGAAGTTTATTTTTCTGCGATGGGACGAGACTTGTTAAATACTAAGACAAACTCTGCCTACTTTGCATACGGAACTGTATTTGGTTGGGTGGAAGATAAATTATTTTTATTTCGCACATCGGATGGAGAAGGTGGGGTTAACTTCACAGTAGACCCTCCTCATATGCAATTCGATATTTGTAAAAAAGCTCCCCAATTTTGTGATATGCATCATCGCAAAGCAAAAGCATTTTTAAATACAAGTATTGAACTTATGAATCGCAATACTGTTTTCCCTGCATCACTGGAAGAATTCGAGAAGAAAAATTTTTCAAGATTACCACCGATAAACACCGATGGACACAGATAAAAGATACGATAGGTATTACATATTTCTTCTTTGGCTTAAATCCATATGACTTAAGCAGTCTTTTAAAAAGAAAAACGATCAAAACGAAATTCTGAATGCAAAGTAGCGTAAGCAGGTAATCGGTGTTAGTCTTGGAAAGATTCCCACTTTTCTTTCTAGTGCCTGTCGGATAACTTGCATTCAACTTCTCCCAAAATTCTTTTTCCTTCTATTCCAAAAATTAAAAGCTTAAATACCACTTCTCGCAAATAAGTTCCACTATTTTTCTACAAAGGGGTATAGCAAAATCGGATTGCGTCTCTTTCATAAAAAGGTGTTTTGCACTAAAGGGTAGAATTTTTTAGCATTACAACATTTTGTTAGAATCAATCTGGTTGCTCTATACTAAAGATAATACTTATTAACCGCAACTTCTTTGCGATCTGACATTTTCACAATCCCCTATTTTTACCTTGATTGAAGTTTTTTGGCAAAGGCCAGTATTGAGATTTACTATCGCATGTCTTTCTAATCTGTTGCTGTCTGAGACAAAGAATAATAGTATTATTTAAATCAGGCTGAGGAACTTGTCCCCCATTCCGTAAAGAATCATTATAATTTAAAGTAGTAAAAAGTTCACATACTCCAGAAGCTACGTTAAGACCACTGCTATGTTCATAGCAATCATATCTTGCATCACAATAAATAAATGTTGAAGCAATTATAAAAAAAACTAATACTATTTTAATCATTCTCGTTTCTAACTTCAGTAGTTTTCATCAGAAATTCTGGATTTCTCTTTTTATGCCAGACGGAAAGAATTAATATGGTTGGTTCCTTTATTATATAAACAATCCAATACGGAAATTTCTTTAAACCAGCTCTTCGATACTCTTTATAAAAAGTAGGATGCCCTTTCGGTCGTTTAGAAATGTCTTCTATTTTTTCAAGAACATCACGATAGAAACTTTCTCCAACTCCGTATTGTTGTAATTCATACCATTCAGCCGCATCGATTATATCTTTTTTAGCTTCTGCTTTTAACTTGTAATTTCCTACCAAACTTTCCCTCCAATTCAAGCTTCACATCTTCCATTGAATATACATCGTTTGGATTTCTTTCAAAATCAGAGAGTCTCTTGTCTAATTCACTTTTCATTTCCTCTGTAAATTCAATATCGCTTTTATCCGATTCTAACCAATTATCCATTGGAATAATTTTGCAATTTAATCGTTTCGCAAAATTATAAAAAAGTAAATAGTCTTCTTCGTTTTGAATTTGTAAAACCAAAGTCTTCATAATCATCTTCCTCTCTAATCATAGGATATTTGTTCGAAAATAATATTCAAGTCTTTTAATCTGCATTTTTCTAAATGATAATCTTGCCTTTCTAGCAATTTGCATCCAACTTCTCCCTGAATTCTTTTTCCTTCTATCCCGTAAATTAAAAGCTTAAATACCACTTCTCGCAAATGAGTTCCACTATTTTTCTACAAAGGGGTATTCCCCATTCTCAAAAGCAGAGTATCCAATTTTAATTCAGAATTTACTTTTGAGAATGGGTATAGCGAAAATGGATTGCTCCTTATCCATAGAAAGGTCTTATAAAATCATTTGACTTTTTAGTAATTCTAATCCTTTGTAATTAATTATGGCATTTATAATTGAAGATTCTATCTTAGCTCAGATTCAATTCTCAGAAACAGAATTGAAATTAGAACTTTCTCTGTTCTTATACCAACATAATAAACTTACACTGAGTAAAGCTTGTAAACTTGCCAATGTAGATAGAATCGAATTTCAAAAGAACCTTCTTGCTAGACAAATTCCTATTCACTATTCTATTTCTGACTTTGAACAGGACTTAAAAACCATTGAATTTTTAAAAGGATGATTATAGTAAGCGACGCATCTTGCATAAGCAATTTACAAATTATTGGTAAGTTAGATATACTGCATTTAATTTATGGTAAGGTATTTATCCCAAATGCGGTATATAATGAATTGCTTCAGTTAAATAAATTTTATCCCAAACTCCAAGAAATCAATCTTTACAATTGAATTGAAGTTCGTAACGTAGAGAACATATCACTGGTTGAAACCTTACGAAAAGAATTGGATTATGGTGAATCAGAAGCAATTGCTCTTGCCAAAGAATTATCAGCAGATGCTTTAGTCATTGATGAAACACAAGGTCGCGCCATTGCAATTAAGCTTGGCATTCATGATAGCAAGCATCGTATTCTGTAAGTTTACTCTTCATATCAAATTGAATGAGTTTTAACTAATATCTACTATCTGAACTGCTTTCTCGCGGAGCAGGTCCGCCACAATCATGTGATTTCGTGCATACTGCAAAAATCATAAATAGACCATCGAAATCTGTACACATATTTCTGCCGTTTGTCTTCTGTGTTATTTTTTTATTATCACTCATTTCACAAATTAGAAAATTTCTAATCCGACACAACTTCTGTTTCTCTTCTTCTTTTTTACATTTTCCGCTGAGGTTGGCACGTTCATTAGGACAGCCTATTAAAAATAAAGCCATAAAAATAATCAAAATCCTAGCTACGAAAATAGAAACATTGTTGAGTGCACTAACTTGAGGCATAATAGTATTAGTCTATTCAATTAGTTAGAAGCAGTCAAATAAAAATGTAAAAAATCCGATAGAAAAATCCAATCTCCCCATTCTTATTTATACAGTCTTTTATTTCTAATAATTTGCATTCAACTTCTCCCTGAATTCTTTTTCCTTTCTATCCCATTTTATCCCTCAAATTAAAAGCTTGAAGCAAAAATGGATTGCTCCTTATTCATAAAAAGTTGTTTTGAACTTAATCTTGATTATCCGGTCGTTTTCTTCGATTATATCACATATGAATGCATCGCCGGATTTTAGAATAATCTCGGCTGAGTAGATGGGAGAAGATAGTAATAAGATGAATAGGATTTTTTTTATAAGGAGAATGAATAGCCTATCCAGAAATCTGCTATTCTTGATCCGTATTCTTGACTACTAAGCATTCCAATACTAGACAAAAGAAAATACTGCCTGATATCAAAGGTAGGATCATTTGGGGAAGAAGCTTTCGTTATACCTGAAGCCGCCTTTTTCTGATTTAATGGACTTAATTTTAAAAATTCAAAACCCAGAAAAAAACCTGTTTCGAAATTCCATTGAAAACCAATTCCAAGAGAATAATTATAATTAGGCTTAGTATCTATATTAATTTGTCCGTATGAAAAAAACGAATTATAATAAGTCGAATGTAAGTATTCCTGCGTTCTAATTCCAATGAAATCTCTGCCTATTCCACCAGTGGCATAAAGAGGGAATTTATCAAAAAAATAGTATCGAACATTCAAAAGACCTAGTTCTCTTGATTTATCTATACTTTTATTATGAAGTCCATAAGAATCAGTTGACGATAGTTGAAATACCAAAAACTCTTGATTCTTTAAAATGTCTTTTCTATGGAAATGACTATACCCGATTGAGAAATTAGATGTAAAATTATACCTTATTTTAACTACATATAGATTATCTGTGTCGCTGGCCAATCCAAAACTAGTTTCCATTTTTTTAGACATTCTAATTTCCGATTGCGTTAAATTTGGATTAGCCTTACTAGAATCGGAATCCAATACTGTCTCTTTTTTATTTCTATCATCAATTTCTTGACTATAAATAACAAAACTGAAAGTAAAGAAAATCAAAACGATAATTTTTTTCATTCTTTTTAACCTCAAGGTGTTCATGCTAAGCCTAGCTAGGTCAGAATCACCAACGTTCATCATTACTTCTGTCAACAATGCAAAAGCTCTAACAGGTGTTATCCCGCACTGAATTACCAAACTTTCGCAATTTTTTTAGTCACTTGTTAGCCATAGGCTTTTATATTAAAAAAATGACAAACTCTTTTTATTTTCTCAGACAATAAAATTCTAGAACGGGTTTACTAGCGGATAAATCCTGTTATCGTTGCGGTTCATTATTTGTTAGTTCGAGTGTTAATCGAGAACTACTAATGGAGCATTGCTAGCTAGGATGCTGCTGCTCGAACTGACACATAGCATACACTTCATTATAGAAGACTATATACTTACTGGGGCTTAGAAGGCGCACCACCTAGGGGGTTCCTTGCGAAACCACACGCCGGTTAAGCGCCTATATCCCCCAACTTGCACCCCTTTCAAGTCCCTACTTGGTATATGGACATCTTATCGGAAGTGTATACATTGCACTTGTGTGAAATATAAGAAACTGATAGCGACTTAGCGGCTTTGCGTGAAACCAAAAATTTACTGATAAAATCCTTAACTTAATGCATTGAGCGTTAGCGGGTGGTAATCAGTTTCTAGCTTTCGGGCAACTTTAAATAAGATTTTCTAAAAACCAAACATTTAAAAAATGGATAAAAATTCTTTGAGGAGAAAAAAAATTAAATGAACAATAAAATAAGATTAGTGCTTTTTAGCCTACTCATTCTATTCAGTTTTTCGATTTTAGCGCAAGAGGAGTCAACCGGTTCTAGTTCCGGTCAAACACAAGCTGGACTTACAGTAAAGGGCGGTATCTGGGGATTAGCCGGAAAAACAAAGACTGAGTTAGAAGACCATTATTTTACAGATGATTTACTAAGTGGTTTTGGTTTCGGTCAATATAATACTGGATGGAGTTCTACAAATAAATTATATCCACTCAACCCGATTGGTCTAGATTATTATATGAGTGGTATCGGTCCGGGGTCTTTACTCTTAGGTGCTGAAATGCGTGGTGTTCCTGGTCTAGCGTTTACTGGTTATACTCCCAAATACGATTTTATCAGTGTAAATGGAGGCGGAATTGGAATTCACAATGCAGATTTAAAATTTAAAAATTTAGATTTGAATCTAGGGTATCAACTTGCGTTTGGTAATTTTTTGGTTACACCTAAATTTCAATTTCGTAATTTTGCGACAGACTTCAAAGAATCAGGAACTTATATTTCCAACAGTGGCTTTGGGATTCGTAATACAACCAATAACCAAAATACCTGGTCGGGGTTTCTCGGTGTTAACCTTTTATATAAAATTAATGAAGCATCTGCGGTTTATTTCGAGTATGCAATCGACTCTCCAATCCTTGGTCAGATTTCAAGCAGTGGAGATTTTAATAAGACTTATTTTGCTGGCAACGGAAGTGGATTTTCCGGTTCAACTACAATCCTAAAAAAGACCAACCAGGAAATTCGGGGATCTGTATTAGACTTGGGTTACCAGCATAGTTTTGGCGCTTTAGGTCTACGACTTGGGTATAGAGGAGAAGAACTCAGAACCACTTACACAACCTATACCGATGTTCCGCTTATATTTTCTTCCAATGGAAATGTCGGATTTAATATTGGTGAGACTATCTTGAACTCTGTATTCTATAAAGGTTCTACTTCTACTATTCTACAAAGTGTTTACGTAACTCTCTCTTATAAACTTTAATTGAGATTTGGTATTAATATATTAGGGCTAATTAACCTTAGCCCTAATTACTTTTTGCAATCCATTTTTTGTTGCAATTTGCATCTACAAAGAATAAGTAATTTTTATTGATTTATGCCGGAAATTCCTATATTATGTAAAAATGAGTAATAATAAGTCAAAGTCTATATATTTAAAAGATAATTTCTTCCTATTCAGAAAGAAGTTAAACCAAATTGGGTGGACTTTTTCTTTACATTCCTTTTCTAAAACTAATAATTATAGAAAGCTACTTCTACCATGATAAATAAAAAGATTCTACTCGTAGAAGATGAAATTATTATTGCCATGGCCGAAATGGCTGTATTGAAAAAAAATAATTTTGAAGTCTTACATACGGATAACGGAGAAGATGCAATTAAAATTGTAAGGGAAGATCTGTCGGTTAATCTTATTCTAATGGATTTTGCTTTGGGCAAGGGAATTTCGGGTGCGGATGCGGCAGAGGAAATTCTTAAGATTAGAGATATTCCAATTATTTTTCTCACATCTCATTTTGAAAAAGAAATCATAGAGCGAGTAAGACATGTTAATCGCTATGGCTATATTATAAAAAATTCCGGTGAAACTTTCCTTATCTCATCAATTGAAATGGCATTTAATTTATTTGAAGCTCAACGTAAAACACAGGAGAGTGAACTTAGATTTCGCATAATGGCAGATTCCGCTCCTGTCCTAATTTGGGTTTCCGATGAAGATAAATCATTTACTTATTTTAATAAACAGTGGCTGATCTTTCGCGGGCGAACTATGGAAGAAGAGCTTGGAAATGTTTGGTTTACAGGAGTTCATCCAGACGATTATAAAAAAAGCTTACAAATTTATTTTGATGCTTTTGATAAACGAGAACCTTTTGAAATGGAATATAGGTTTCGTCGTTATGATGGTACTTATAGATGGGTGCTAGACAGAGGAATTCCGCGTAGAGCGGAAAATGACCATTTTGCGGGATACATTGGATCAGTCGTTGATATCACGGATATGAAAGAGCAAGAGGATAATCTCCGTCAGGCGGCAGCCGTATTCGATAATACAACCGAGGGTTTATTGATTACCGATGCAAACGGGAACATAAAGGCTGTTAACCCCTCCTTTACTTATGTTACCGGTTATACTATGGAAGAACTTAAAGATAAAACTCCTCGCGTTCTGAATTCTGGAAAGCAAGATAAATCATTTTATGATGAAATGTGGAAAACACTTATTGCGGAAGGTAAATGGCGTGGAGAAATTTGGAACAGACGAAAAAATGGCGAAATCTATCCGGAACTTTTAGGAATTAGTGCTGTAAAGGATAATCAGGGTCATACTCTAAGTTACGTAGCAGTTTTTTCGGACATCACAAAAATAAAAGCAGCACAAGAAGATCTAGATTTTTTGGCTCATCATGATTGGTTGACCAATCTTCCTAATCGCTTGATGTTTCAATCCAGGCTCAGGCATGCAATGAGTCGACTTGATCAGGGTAAACGTCTAGCTATTTTACTGATTGATTTAGATCGTTTTAAAGATGTAAATGATAGCTATGGACATCCACTCGGTGACGAGGTATTGCAATTATCCGCTATTCGGATGTTTCAAAAACTTTCTGAAAAAGATACACTGGCAAGGCTTGGTGGAGATGAATTTATTGTTCTAATTGAAGATTTAGATGTTTTAGAAAAAGCAGGAAGGATTGCACAGGAATTACTAGATGCCATTACCCAGCCCTTTTATCTAACCAATGGAGTCGAGATTTTTTTAGGCGCAAGTATTGGAATTAGTATCTATCCAGACCAGGGTGGATCGGTCGATGAAATATTTCAACATGCGGATGTTGCTCTTTACCAGGCAAAGAAAGAAGGAAGAGGAGTTTTTCGTTATTATAATTCAAGTATTACATCTTCTATTCGAAATCGTTTGTCCATTGAAACAAGGTTACGCAAAGCAGTAGATAGGGGCGAATTGCGAGTATACTTTCAGCCCCAGGTGGATATTAAGCTTGGAAAGATTGTGGGGGCTGAGGCGTTAGTAAGATGGAGAGATCCCGTAGAAGGATTTATTTCGCCTGCTGATTTCATACCAATCGCAGAGGAAAGTGGGATTATTAGCCAGGTAGGAGAATGGGTATTACACCAAGTATGCGTAATAGGTAATAAATGGATCGAAGCTGGTTTAAAACCAATTCCACTTGCAGTAAATTTATCTCCGAGACAATTCATTCACGGTAACATTGTTGCAGTAGTAGAAAAAATTTTAAAAGAAACAAACTACCCGGCGGAATTCTTAGAGTTTGAAATTACCGAAAGTGCGCTCATGGATAGAGAAGAGGAAGCAGTCAAAATACTAAACCAATTTCGGAGTATGAAAATTAAACTTGCGATTGATGATTTTGGAACGGGCTACTCTTCGTTAGCCCATCTAAAAAGATTTCCACTGGATATACTTAAGATCGACAAAAGTTTCGTCGACGATATTCCCCAGAATGAAGACGATAAAGAAATTGCGGCAACGATTATCGCAATGGGGCATACACTTCGATTGAAAGTTCTTGCCGAGGGTGTAGAAACAAAAGAACAACTAGATTTTCTAAATTCCTGTGGTTGTGATTTATACCAGGGGTTTTATATGAGTAAGCCTGTACCGGAAGAAGAATTTATTAAATTCCTTTCGCGTGAAAATTAAAAAAATGAAATTGATAATAGATAAAAATCGACTCTTGGAATTGATAGAAGACCCGGATGCTGGCTTAAAGGCTCACAAACTTCTTGCCTATACATTTTCAGAAGACGTAGGTGTTTTTAGGGCAGTACTCAAAAGTTTATACAGAGAAATAAGAGATAAAGACCTTGCTTCTTATGAAGTTCTGATCATTACTAATTTACTCCGAAATTATACTCCGGCTATTGAGGATATACCGCTATTCTTAGACATTCTCCGGGAAGTCAGGCAGACTTTAGATGAACCTAAACTCCATTTTGCTGGAATATTTACGGTTATTCATCTTGCTCTAAAGCTTGATTTTACTCAAGCTTTAGAGCAAAAGTCAGTTTTTGGAGAAGACGAAATTGGAACGCATATCTGGGAATACATTGAGTGGATTGAAGAAAATCGAAATGGGAATTCAGATGAACTAAGTGAAGAACTAATTTCGATTACCCGCAAATTGACGGATGAAGTTTCTAAGGAAGAAGAACAAGTAAACCAGGAAGTTTTCGAAGATTTGCAGGAGCAAGTAACTGATTTTCGAAGCTTATTAATTACAAAAAAAGATTCTTACTATCCAATCATTGAATCTTCTTTGCGTGAGTTAATGGATACGGATAATTATATTCTGCAGGATTTTTCTATTGAGATGGCTGGCATTTGGAGAGAGGTTAATACTATTTCTCTGCTAGTTGAAATTGCAAGAATCGCCGAACCCGAACTCAGTGTTTACCAAAAGACAATTGATGCATTGTCTTTTATACAAAGCGAAGAAATTTTTTCTTATGCCGAGGACATGTTTCGTTTTCAAGAAGATGCAAGAGTTTCGTTTGCAGAGATTTTAGGTCATTATCCGTACGATAAATCGGAAGAAATATTAATCAAAAATCTCTACAAAGAAAAAGACCGCGATATAGTAACTCTCTGTGCCTGGGGCTTATCTAATATATTTTCACTGAAAGGTGCCGAGGCAATCAAAGAAGTAGCGGATAAAGGCAAAATCAACCCTGAGATGATTACCTTAAATGAAATTCTTTTACCAATCTACATCTATCACAAACTTTCCGTGCCTGATTGGATGAGAGTAGAAAATCATCATCACCATTGATATAAATTAATCCTTCAAATCACCAAGCTGTTGTTCTAATTTACACTTGGGGTAGCTACCGGGTTTGAGGCTAGTGCCTATATACCCAATCGCTTCTTGAGCAGTAATTACATTGATATTCCAACCTGAAATATAATGTAGGCAAGTATGATGGTTATTCTTACATAATATCTGAACAGCTTTAGGCTTTGGGTAAGCCCATGCAGATGGTGGATGCGGACATAGGTTTTCTAATTTTGCAATTTTGCGCATTCTTTTTATTATCTTCTCGTATTGCCTGAAGCAATCTATCATAGGATCTGCAATGTCTGCATCGAAGTTTTTTTTCTCGACGTTATAGGCAAACATAGTAATTAATCGCTGCACAATATCTTCTGAGTCATTCATTTTTTTGTTAGCTTCCGAAATGAATCTAGTAATTTTCAAAGCCTCGGTCAAAATTTTAATCGTTTCTTCGTAGTATTCATTATCTGCTGCACTGATATTTTTTTCTTTTTCGTTGGAGGAGATTTTAAGGAAGTGGTTCGACTTGATTAGCTCGAAGTCTATAGGCTCTGGCATTTCTACTACATATAGCCCTCTTACTATATGATTTTGAATTGCATAAATAATTTCTTCCGACATCCCGAGATTTTCCGCAATCTGAACATTTAGCTTTGTTAGCTCAACCATTAGCATGTCGTCCAGGTTTGAATTTTTCCAATAATTGGTTTTGAATAAAACTAAGTCTGCACACAGTCCCGTTAGGAAAGCATTACGGTGAATTAACTTAATCGCGTAGCTTTTTTGAATTACAGTGCCGAGGCAAGTAAGACCCATTCGCACGATGTGTTGAAAAAAATCATTGTCCTCAATCATAATTTCGTAGAGTGCGAGTACCAGCATATCAGTATAAAACGCATTATTGACAAGGTTATCTACATTTTGTAGGGTAGAAGAATTTGTATTAAACAAGATTGATATAAAACTTTTCTCTGTTTCATTTACAATCGGCATAATAGCATTAGCCAGAGCTTTCCTAATTTTTGCGGTTAGTTCAGGTGTGGTTTTGATTTTGAAGGAAGGTGCATATTGATCGGCGATGGATTCCAGTTTTTTAATACTTGATTCCCGGATGTAGACTAATTCTTTAATTAAGATATTTCCTTTTTTGTCTGTCAACGCTTCCCGCAATTGAATTGTTCCGAGTAAATCAAGACTACTAATAAACTTGGAAAATTCTTTTAATTCATTAAACTCGATGCCGTCTGAACTGATTATCATAATTCTTCTCTTTTCACCTTTGCTTTATATAGAAAAAACCTTCGCGTAATAAAATAGTAAGCAATTAGTAATTAAATAAAGCAAGATAAAAATTAAGTAACTACTAGTATGTTTTGCCATGCTTCGACTTCGCAAACTTGGAATCTGCTGCTCAGCATAAACTCCGGCATAAAGTAGGGCTTTAGGATTGTCCTGTTCATCAGTGGCATAGTTTTATTCTAAGTCGTTTCTAGCGATTTTTGTTGACGAATACTACTTGCTAAAGTACAAAACTATATTGTGAAAATTGGAATCATTGGAAGCGGAATCACCGGAGCAGTTTTAGGCAGCTTACTACCGAGTGCAATTGTATATGAACGAGCCACTCATGTTGGTGGAAGACTGACAACACGATTTCTAAAGGATTCTGAACGCTTTGACATTGGCGCTACCGTATTTAAAGATAAAATTGAATACACAGAAAAAGGAATTTCCCATGAGTTTGATTTTCTAAAATTTATAGAAAGTTACGCGCCGGACCTAAAAGTCGTTCCACATAAAACCTACCCAAGTTCATTTCATCCAACTAGTTGTATGCAGGATTTGGTTACGAGCTTGCTTTCAAAAAATACAATAGAACTTTTGCACCAAGCAGAATCTATTTATAAGAATCCCGACCAAAGTCAATGGACATTGAAGTTCGCGAGCGGTAAAACAGAATTATTCGATAAAATTATTTTAACAGCACCTGTCCCCCAGATTATTTCGTTGTTAAAAAATTCAGGTCAGATGACTCATTGGGATGATGCTATCCGATTTCGAGGAGAGTATCGTTCTGCTCTTGTTCTCACTGGAGTCTGGAGGAATTTGCCGCATGAGATCATGCAGAAAATAAAGGCACTAAAACAACATACTTTTTTATTTAAAGATGAGGATGCGGAATATATTTCTATTGAAAGTGAAAAATATAGAAATTCTGAATTCGATAATTCACTTATCATTACGATTCAATTTTCTTCTGCGTTTAGCTCCAAGAATTTAGAGCGCTGGTGTGATTCAGATAAAAAGCCTATGTATTATATCCTAAACAGCAACCAGTATTTTTTCAACAGGGTATTTCATGCTATGGGTATGCCAGAATTAATTAGCAAAAAACCAGACCAATTAGATACGCATAAGTGGCGTTATTCGCAAGCTGACTTCGCCCTATTCAAGGATACAGATATTAATTTAGATCATCCCAAGTTTTTAGAATACCTTGCACTTTGTAAGAAGCATAATCTCTGGATGACCGGCGACTGGATATGGGGTTCTCGTATTATCCGCTGTGCGTTAGGCGCTACGATTATTGCTCGGGAGATAATGAAAAAGTAAGAAATAAGACTATGATTAACTCACCTCTTTCAGGAAATTTATTTACTACATTCTACTAGAGTGTTTTAAATATGTTGGACAAATTTTAGTGTAAGAGGAGACTAGAAATTAACGTCAAATAAAAAGAACCACTGAAGTGAATGAAGGTAAATAAAAATGAAAAAAACAGTATATGCAATCCTGCTTATTGCAGGGATTTTATTAATATCGTGTGATGGGAAAAAAAAGAAGGCACCTCTTTTTCTGACCACTAACTCGGTTACTAATTCCACTGTAACTAGTGCGAGTGGAGTAGGTTCGCCAACGGGCAGTGAACCAAATTTAGGCTCTGTATCAGCTCCAAGTTCAAGTTCAACTCCAAATTCAGATTCTGAATCACAAGATTCTTCTAGAACAAATACTACCAGTTGCACTTTGAATAATCCCGGACATAGTTGGGGAGATCCGCATTTGAGAACTCTCGATGGCTTGGTGTATGATTTTCAAGGACTCGGGGAGTATTGGCTGATTAGGACAACAGATGGAAAATCTGGAATTCAAGTTCGTCAAGAGCCTTGGAAGTCAAATAAGAAAGTGACAGTTAATACTGCCGTTGCTCTAAAAGTTGGAACGCATATCGTTTCCATTTATCTAAATGGAAAAATGTATGTGGATAAAGTTCTTACCTCAATTTCCAACGGGGGCAAAATTAATTTAGATGGGGGCTCCGTTAGTCTTTCTAATCTAACTTATAAGATCACCTTACCCGAAGGAAGTGTTTATTCCATAGTCCGAAATAGCACTTACATCAACGTCTATTTGAACAATGTAAAAATAGAAGGAAAAGTTGCAGGACTTTTAGGAAATTGCAATGGAAACTTTAGAGATGATTTAATCCCAAGAGAAGCGTCAGTCGCAATAGCTCCTATTAGTTTCGACAATTTGTACAGGGTATTTGGAGAAAGTTGGAGACTTAGAAACAGTGAAAGTTGGTTCGAGTATTCTTCTGGAGAAGCTGTTGGTTCATTTGATGGAATTCCTGAAAAAATTACAACCATTGACCCTGCTGCAATAGACCGTGCAGAGACAGTATGTCAGGCTCAGGGAATTACAAACGCAGTATTGTTTGATGCCTGTGTGTTGGACGTAGCTTTGACAGGGGATATCAGTTTTGCCGAATCGATTGCTAATAATATTTCTCCACCTGCGGAAGGATCGGCTCAGATGTATTATGAAGTTCTAGCTGCAATTACTGCTGATCCATCTTCCAATACAGGTGGTGGAACAACTGGTGGAGATTCAGACGATGATGACGATCATAGCGGTAGTGGTGGTAATTCTGGAAATGATGATGACAAGTTCTGCCATAAAGACCGCAATGATAAAGAGCATAACGGAAACAGAAATCATAGAAACGATGATGACGGTAAACGTTATGAAAATCGTAGCAAAGGCGATCATGATGGCAACGAGCATCATGAATCCTATGATAAAGAACGTGATGAAAAAGAGCACCATGGATCGTATGATAAAGAAGACAGGGATAAAAAAGAGCATTCGAATAAAGACCGAGATCGTAAATGCGAGAAGAAAGGTGATAAACATTCTAAAAAGAAACACAATAGAAAAGAATATCATGAGGGTGATGGGACGTTATCTGGCAGATGCCAAGAGAACTCTAATTCTTCTTCGGTGAAAAATCGTGAAAGATGTTCTATTTACCGAATTTGGCAGGAAAACGATAAGTCTTAACTAATCTTCCAGTAAGAATTGTGGAGAGGGGATATGACGTTTCCCTTCTTCACAATGAAAAATATGGTTCCCTGCTTATTTTGTGAATTTCATTTAATTTTTAATCCCAAGCCCCTTTTTTTTCTCTTGACCTATACCTTTTTTAGAAAAATCTAATCGGATAGTCACAAATTCAATTTTTAATCAATCAATCAAGTAGAGGTTTTAATGGAAGTATCAGTAATAATCATCATAGCCATGTCCATACTCTCCCTAATTACTGCGGTTGTTTTCACTAGTAAAGTGGTAACAATTAAAGTGGGCGGAGTCGACGGAAAGGACACCCCGGAGGATGTAAAGTTAAAGACCATCTCAGCGGCAATAGCTGAAGGGGCGATGGCATTTTTAATGCGAGAATACAAAGTAATTAGTATTTTCATCGCTGTAATGACAGTTGTAATATTTTTTCTCTTAGACAATCCAAAGACTCCGGATTTCAACGAGGGTCTTTTTACTGCTATAGCTTTTATTTCGGGAGCTATCATTTCTTGTTTCTCTGGATTTATCGGAATGAGAATCGCAACTATGGGAAATGTTCGCACAGCACAAGCTGCAAAAGAATCTATCTCTAAAGCATTCAGAGTTGCATTTGATTCTGGTGCTGTAATGGGATTTGGTCTTATTGGAATGGCGATTCTCGGGCTAATAACACTTTTCCTCCTATTCACAGGGTTTTATCCGGGAATGGAAAAACATATTCTAATGGAAGCACTCGCTGGGTTTGGTTTGGGTGGTTCTTCGGTTGCGCTCTTCGCACGTGTGGGTGGCGGTATATACACAAAAGCCGCTGACGTAGGTGCTGACTTAGTTGGTAAAGTAGAAAAAGGAATTCCTGAGGATGATCCCCGTAACCCGGCAACGATTGCGGATAACGTTGGTGACAACGTAGGCGATATAGCAGGTATGGGTGCTGACTTATTTGGTTCTGCTGCTTAGGCAACTTGCGCTGCTCTTTTTATTGGTGCAACTGCAACTGCTCTTAGTGTAAATATGAATGCACTTTTATATCCAGTTTTAATTTCTGCATTTGGAATTCCTGCTTGTTTACTCACAACTTTTTTTG
>JANMOF010000137.1:0-6708 GCA_031368925.1 Leptospiraceae bacterium | reverse complement strand
TCTTTTTCTAACGCCTCACTCGAATCTGTTTCCATTTGCTCTGAAATTTGTTCGTAGCGCTTAACGAGTGTTAGCGCCTTACTTTTTCCTTTGAAGATGTGCTCTGAAATTGTGTCGTTCGGTTCGTATGGAGGATTTTGTTCTAGTGAGCTAATCTTAAGCGAGCGGTTTTTATAAATAGCCCCTCCGTCCGCGTCTTCTAAATCTTTTACCATTTTTAAAAAGGTAGATTTACCAGAGCCATTGATTCCTATGATTGCAATTTTTTCGCCTTCATTTAGTCCGAAGGTTAGATCGCGGAAGAGTTCTTTTTCGCCTGCTTTTTTAGAGAGTTTGTCGACTGATATTAAGTTCATATTACCTTTGTCATAATCGTATGATAGATAGGGCTGACAATCTTTATTCCTTTACAGCGAAATGGTTTCTTAGAATTCTGTAGATGAGTTATGAAAAAGAAATCTACAAAAAAAGTTACTGAGAAAAAAAATATTAGCGTTAAAAAGAAACCTGTTTATGAGGTGAGTCTTGCGATTGCGGGTGGTGGATGTAAAGCGTTATACGCAATGGGAGTAGGGTGTAAGCTTCGTAAATGGGGAGTAAAGATTAAAGAAATTTCTGGTGTGAGTGCAGGGGCTGCGATGGCGCTTGGAATTTTGTCGGAAACGGAGGACGAGTCGATTGAATATTTTAGTGAGCTTACTAAAAGGAACAATTCTAATTTTCAAGTAATGAGTCTTTTTCAGGGTAAGAGTCCTTTTCCGCACGAAAATATCTACAGGCGTTTAATTCGGCATGGGATGAATTTGGAAAAAGTGCGAAGGTCCAAAGTAAAAATTTTTATTGGAACTGTGCAAGCCATTCCGAAGAAAACTGGAATCAACCATTACTGGGATATTGCAAAACTTGTCACTGAGACTACTCGTGCTTACCTGCTAGATGAAAATGATAAAGAGCAAGGAATTCCGTGTAACCGCGTCAGTAAAATTATGGAAAGATGGAATATGCAGCCAATTGTCTATACGAACAAGGATTTAAAATCTGCTGAGATTATTGAGAGTATTATCTTAAATTCTTCTTCTATTCCGCCTGTCGTATCTTTTCAAAATAATAGTAAAGTGTATTTTCTAGACGGGGGTCTAACAAACAATTTACTCCTAGAAAAATTTTCTAAGAAATCAAGAAAGATTGGTATTTATTATGAGGATACGACTATCTTTGGAAAGGATAGGGCAATACTCGAAAGCACTTTTTTGATCAAACCCTCTCGTAAGCTTCCGATTTCTTCCTTTGATTATACTGATCCAATTGCAGTCAAAGATTGTTATGAGATGGGAAAAGAAGATGTAGAAAAACTAAAATCAGAAATACTAAAATTTTGTAGGATAGATTAAATGGTATTACTCAGTGTTAACGTTAATAAAATTGCGACGCTTCGAAATTCGAGAGGCGGGGATATTCCTAATTTGCTTTTCTACACAAAAGTCATTATGGATAGTGGAGCGCACGGGATTACAGTTCACCCCAGAGGCGATGAGCGCCATATTACGCGAAAAGACACTTCTGATTTAAAGAAATTTATTCTAGAGTATAACAAGGAGTATTCAAAGAAAGTTGAATACAATATTGAAGGAGCACCTGATGATAGGTTTCTAGATATTATCCTTGAGAATAAACCGGATCAGGCGACCCTTGTTCCTGTTCGTCCAGGCGAGGTTACATCAGATCACGGATTTAATTTAAAGGAAGAAGGATCTATGCTTCAGCCTATGATTCAAAAAATAAAATCGGCTGGAGTTCGAGTTTCTTTATTTCTTGATACAAACGTGGATAATATGAGTTATGCCAAGCAAATTGACGCTGATAGAATTGAATTATATACAGGACCTTTTGCGGAAGCGTTTGATTCTGGAAAGGGGGAAGTGAGTTTTTTAAATTATGAAAAAGCAGCATTAGCCGCTATCAAGCTTGGTCTTGGAATAAACGCCGGTCACGACTTAGACGAAAAGAATTTAACCGTCTTTAAAAAACTTTCCGGCTTACACGAAGTATCCATTGGTCATAGACTAATGTCATATGCGCTCTTACATGGAATGGAAAATGCTGTTAAGGTTTACTTGAAGGCTTTGAGTAGTTAATTAGAGTCGTTGAAAGATTAAAATGGATGAATAATGTCAGTTCGAGCAGCAGCTTCCAAACTTGCGTGAGTCGAGAAGTGCTAATAAAATAAGGGCTTTAAGCACTTGTAGTTCTCGACTTTCGCTCGAACTGACGCTTACGCTACTTAATTTTTCAACGACTCTATTTTTTTATTTACTCAGCATCCTATCCACTCCGTTCCAGTCGGCTGGTAGCCCGTGTTTGGAAAGGTATTTTATTTTTCGTAAATAAACCTCCGAGGGTTTGTCTAAGATATTTTCTAAATAAATTTCTTTGAAGAGTTTGTGGGATTCTTTTAGTTTGCCTTCGATGTAATAATGCATTGCCTCTTCGAATTTGGGCGTAATTCTTTTTTTGAATTCAAATGTTTTTTCGTCGTCCCCGTCGAATACTTCGTATATACCTACAGATTCTTCTTTTCCAACTACTTGCACAAGACCGAGGAAGCGCATGTTAAACTGTTCTGGCTTTTTTAATTTTGATTTAGTAGTCTCTGTAATAAGAGTAGTGACACCGTAAAATTTAGTCAAACCTTCCACTCTTGATGCTAAGTTTACCGAGTCTGCAATTACAGTTGTATCCATGCGCTGTGATTCGCCGATTGTGCCTAACATTAAGTTGCCGGTGTGAATTCCTACCCCTATCCCAATTGGTTTGTACCCGTAAGAAGTTCTTTGAGCATTATAGAGAGTTAACTCTTTTCGGATGTGAATCCCGGCTAACAGTGCATAGTCTGGCTCAATTGGAAAGATTGCCATAATGGAATCGCCAATGTATTTATCTATGAATCCTTTATTTTCTCTTATTAGTGGCCCCATTCTTTTTAAATAGGAGTTGATGAAGTTAAATGTTTGGTGTGGAGTCATGGACTCGCTTAGTTTTGTAAAAGAGCGAATATCGGAAAAGAATACTGTCATCTCCTGGTTGACTTGGTCACCGAGAGAAATTTCAGTGATGCTTTGTTTATCTAGAAAATTTAAAAATTCGAAAGGGACAAATCTTTTCATGGAGTTTAAGAGTTCATTTATTTTAATATCGTAGTCAACAATTGTCTCAGCCATATTATTGAAGTTATTCGAGAGTAGTCCCACTTCATCAGTACTTTCATTTTTTGCTCTTGCTGTAAAATCTTTTGCGCCAAATTGTAATACTACTTTGTTTAAGTCTAAGATTGGCTTCACGAAAATATTTCCGAGTAGTAGAGAAGAAATAGATGTAATAAGAACTGTAATGATGCCGATGATCGCAGACACGAGAGTCGATTTTTTTAAAGCAGCGCGAATATTTGTGTCAGTCATATCAACGCCTAGAACTGCCATTTGTGTTCCGGTAACTTTATCTTTGATTGGCGAGTAACCTGAGATAGAATAGGTATTAAATTCAGAATCAAAACGGTACTCTTTTTCTACGAAAGAGCTGTTTTGTGAAAATGCATTCTTTGCTTCCGGAAATGCAGCTATACTGTATTTGCTCCCATAAGTAGAAATATCTCCAACTGATTCGCCGCGGGCTTTTTTCTCTAGAAGTCTTAATACATCTGCGTCTGCAAGATAAATAACTTCTTCTGGATTATTGGTCTTAACCCATATGTAGACATATTGAATTAAGTTTGGTTTTGAATTGCGCAGTGAATTGAGTGCCTCATACACTTCTTTAAACTCTTTTGAATTCTGGATTTTATTTACTGCTTCTTCGGATAAGTCATTTGATAAATTAAAAATCAAATAGTTAAGGGAATTCTGGTCGATTAATTTTGAACCGAGATCAGATGTGTGAATTAACCTATCTCGGTATTCTTCATACAATTCATTTTGCAAAATTTTAAATGAAGTATAGGCAAGAGAAACACTTACGATTAAAGCCAGTATGAGAGATCCGATTAAAATTTTAATTCTTAAATTCATTTTGGTTTTCGAAGTCAGCGGAATAATATTAGAATTTCGAATGAATATAGATGGTCAAGAAATTAACTATTTTTCATTGGCTAAACTTCTGAATTGGGCAAAAAAATCATCTTGCTCAATTAGTAATTCTGCGGCTCTTTCTATGGCTAGGTATAGATTAGCATCTTTCTTGGAATTTTCTTTTTTCTGTTTTAATTCTTTTGTGAATTCATGATAGGCTTTTGTTGCGAGCTTTTTATTTTTTGAGGCAACTGCTTTTCGTAAATCCCGCCAATGCTCTGTTAGTTGATGTTTTATCTCTTCTTCTTTTTCAAGAGGTTTATTCCGGGTTAAATACGAAGTATCCCAAATGGAATAAAATAAATTTGACTTGTTTTTTTCTGTGTAGTAGTGGCTTGTAAAATTAATTTTATTAGTCTGTGCTTTTGCCGCTAATTCAGCTATCATCTTATCGGGTAGGCATTCCGGTAAAAATCCATTTCGAACAGATTCAGAACTTAGTATTTTTTTGGAAACTAAATCACTAGCTATTTCAAAGGCAGAGTCTATTTTTTTATTTCTACATTCTTTTTCTAGCGTTATGAGCAAATAACTAGTATGTGCTTCTGGAAAAATAGAAACATTTCTAGGTTCTAATTTAGCATTTTCCAGTAGAGCTTGTCTATACATTTCTAAATAGAGTGCATCCTTAGGACTATGCAAGACTGCTTTTTCTGCGTACTTACTTGCACCGGCAAAATTCTTTAGCGAAAATAAATGCGTCGCTAAGTTGTAGCAAGCATGTGGATCTTCCTTGTCATCGCATCTACGCTCTAAAGTTTTAGTTGCCCAATCCTTTTCATCAGGACTTCCAAAAAAATTCAGTAGAACTTTTTCGTTTAACACTAAGTATTCCGCTTCGAGTCCAGGTGCGACTGTCTTCTTTACTTCGCCGGCGCTACATCCATTCATAGAATAAACACAGGCAGTCAAAAGAAAAGACTGTAGAACTAAAAAAAATCTAGATAGAAGTTTTTTAAAAAACTTAAGGCGTGTTTTAGAAGATGCTTTTCTATTCAAATATTTTTACCAATGCAGATTCATATTTTTCTTCGAGTGTAGTAAGTGTAGCAAGCATTCCTAAATTCTTTATTCGAATAGATTTTTCCTGAGTAGTATTTCCTATCAAGTTAAATTCCAACTTGTGCTTGTTGCAAATAGACTTAATCCTGTCAGAATTTTCAGAAGAAAACGAAATTAATACAGAGGCAGCCGTTTCTCCGAATAGAGTTTCATCTAGACGAGATTTTTTGATTTGAGATATATCTAGATTTGCCCCAATATTTTCAGGAAATCCCATCTTGCAAATAGCCACGAGTAGCCCACCGAGCGAAAGGTCTTTTGCGGAGGAAATGAATTTATTTTCATTTAATTCTAAAACAAGGTTTTGCAAATTCATTTCGTCTTCCAAAGAAAGGTCGGGAATTTCGCCCTTAGTTACTTCAAAGATTTCTTTTAGATATTCACTTCCACCGAGAGTAGGTTTAAATCTTCCAATTAAAGCAATATTTTGACTCGGTTTCGTAAAATAATTTTTTATATAGTTGGAGATATTCTCTATTAACCCCACCATTCCGATTGTCGGAGTAGGGAATACCGGTCCTTCGGGAGATTCATTGTAGAAGGAAACATTCCCACCTGTGACTGGAAGTTTGAGATAACGACATGCGTCCCCAATCCCTTTCACACACTCAGAAAATACATAATAGTTTTCGGGAATATAAGGATTCGCAAAATTGAGATTATTCGTAATTCCAATTGGCTTAGCCCCGGTTACGAACACGTTACGCGCTGATTCACAAACAGCCCATATTGCCCCTTTGTGTGGATTAAGGTAAGTATAACGAGAATTACAGTCAGTAGCCACTGCGATTCCTTTATTGGTTCCTGGAACACGCGCAAGTCCACCGTCCAGTCCGGGTCCGGTAATTTTTACAAGTCCAACATCGGTGTCATACTGTTCATAGAGAGGTTTACGAGAGCAAATATTTAAAGTAGAGACCATTTTTTCGAGAGTAATACTAATATTAGCCTCTTTTAAATCTTCTAGAGCGGCTATATCTAATTTGCTTACAGTGTCCAAATAAACGGGGCGTTTTTCTTCTCTTACATAGCGCGGAGCACCACCACCTAGAACGAGTGAATGAGAAGGAATTTCTGCTTTGACTACATCTCCCTTTTTAACGCGAAGTAGTCCATCACCAGTAACGACACCGATTTCAACTGCATCCAAATCCCATTTGTTAAAAATAGCGACTAGTTCTTTTTCTTTTCCCTGTTTGGGGACAACAAGCATTCGCTCCTGGCTTTCAGAAAGCATTGCTTCATAAGCGTTCATCCCTGTTTCGCGAAATGGAACTTTGTCTAAGTCGATTTCCATTCCTGTGTTGCCCTTAGCCGACATTTCAGAGGTAGAACAAGATATACCCGCAGCACCCATGTCTTGGATTCCGATGAGTAAATCTTTTTCGATTGCTTCGAGTGTTGCTTCCATGAGTAGTTTTTCCATGAATGGATCTCCTACTTGGACGGCGGATTTTTTTTCTTCGCTTTCTTTGCTTAGGTCTTTTGAAGCAAACGAAGCACCGTGAATTCCATCTCGACCTGT
>JANMOF010000500.1:0-5841 GCA_031368925.1 Leptospiraceae bacterium | reverse complement strand
GTAGGCTATGTATTACAAAAAAAACCAAAGGACAAAAAAGAAGAACTCGCCAAGTCCGCAGCTCTCCTTGCTGATTCACTTAAATGCAATGCTGTAATCGTTATTACCCGCAGGGGAACAACTGCAAATAATATTGCGGCGTATCACCCGGAGTTTCCGGTTATTCATGCGTTTACAAATATGACTTCCGTTCGTCGAAAGCTGTGGTTAAATCGTGGCATACTTCCTTACAGGGTAGATTTTTCAAGCGACCCGGAAAAAACAATTGCTCATGCAATCGAGACTCTTAAAAAAAATAATATGATCATTAAGGGGCAACAGGTTGTTATCCTTTCGGATATTATTGCTGGTGAAGATAGGGTTGAAACGATTCAGGTTAGGGAAGTGAAATAATTTTTGGGCGATTCGTTGGTTCGACTCCGCTCACCAACCGAGTAAAAACTGGTTGGTAGCGTTAGCGAGCGGAGTCAAACCAACGACCGCGCTTTCCGCTCCAATGCTAAGAAGCATTTCTACTACAATCGCTATCGCTAGAAATAACAATGAATAAAATTGTATTCGATTTTTAATAAATAGAATTAACCACCGTGCAAAAAAAAATTCTCTATTTCTTCCTAGCTTTTATCATAACACTCGGAGCCTTTTCCTTTTTACAAGAAGAAGTTCTAGATTCCTCACAGAAATATTTTCCTTCTTTTAGTGAATACATTCCTGATAGTTATTATACTATAAAAAATCTATTTAGAGAAGAGCCTAAAAAAGAAGAGACAAAAGTAAAAACAAACTTATATGCAGGGGATAATTATGCTTATTTGCTTACATTTTTACAGAAACTTTCTGAGTTAGAGAAGAATAAAAAACAAATTGTACGAGTTTTGCATTACGGAGATTCAATGCTCTGGTCTGATATGATTACTTCCGGAATCAAAGAGAAATTTCAAAAAGATTTTGGGGATGGAGGTAGGGGACTGGTTCCTATCACAAATCAACCATCTCGAAAAGTTTTACTACATAAAAATCTTACAGATGAATCCCAGTTTACCTGGAAAAATTTAGACCATAGACAATTTGTAAATCCTCAGATTGGATTCTTAGGAGAAGCGGCTATTTCAAATTATCCAAGAATAATCATGAAGCATGAACTCGATGGAACGAATATAGGGTGGAATAAAGCGGAACTTTTCTTTCGTAATACGCAATCTCAAAATCCTTTAACTTTAAAGGCAAACTATCAAACAATAAAGGATAAAATTTTACAACCAGTTGCAGAAGAAAAAATTACGCAAAGTAATTCTGAAGCCTGTAATCAAATCAATATTTCACTAGATAATGCATCGCTTCTCCAATTAGAATTAACATCCCCGTCACAAACTATTTTCGATGCAATAGTTTTTGAAACCGAATATGGAGTTTCCTATTCTACAGTGTCGAGACAGGGAATTGAAGTTGGTGATTTACTTTTAATAGATGAAAAAAGTCTCGCTTGTGGGTTTACTCAGTATAAGCCGGACTTAGTAGTATTTCAATTTGGAGTAAACGAATCCGAAAATCTAGCGCGTAAGGCGTATATAACTCCAGAAAGTTATCGTAAGAATCTAGAAGATGTTGTCGTTCGTTTCAAGACTTTACTACCAGATACAAATTTTTTATTAATCTCTCCAATAGAAAGAATTTCTAAAAATGAAAAAGGCGAGATGCTAACTATGCCAGAAATTTTATTCATACGAGATACACAGCGCGAAGTTGCCGAGAAATATAAAATTGCTTTCTTTGATAGTTTTACAGCATTAGGTGGGTCAGGACAGAACGATATTTTATCAGAGAATGGTTTTATGCAACCGGATAAGACTCATTTAACCCGAAAAGGGGGGGAGTTCTTTGCAGAAGTTTTTTATTCCGATTTTTTTACTCATTACAAAAAGTTTAACGGAGTAGCGGAAGAGACTCGTAAACTAGATTTAGAAAAATTAAAGAAAGAAAAAAACAAAGAAGTCAATTTCGTTTCGAAAGCTTATTTTTATTTCTTTTTATTGGTTTGGATTTGTTCGGCACTCCTTACTCGCTTTCCTGAATGGAAAATTGGATTTCTGGCAATTGTTTCTTTTTACTTTTATGCGACTTGGAATATATATGCGCTTGGAATTATTTTAATTTCTACGTTGATAGATTATTTTTGTGGACTTCAAATTTACAGGAAGCAACAAAGGGGAAGTAGGGGAACATTCTATTTAGTCTTATCGCTTACATCGAATCTATCTATGCTATTTTTCTTTAAGTATTATGACTTTGTCATTAGCCTCATCAATGGAATTCTAGTCAATGGAAACGCTATTCAAATTCCACTTTTACATTTGATATTACCTGTCGGAATTTCTTTTTATACATTTCAGACTCTTTCTTATACAATAGACATTTGGCGAAAAAAATTGATTCCAGAAACAAGACTCGTTCGATTTGCAGAGTTTGTTGCTTTTTTCCCGCAGCTTGTAGCAGGTCCGATTGTGCGGGCAACGGAATTTTTGCCAGGGCTTAGAAATAGGGGTGAGCATTTCGGGTTAAAGTATATAAATTTTTCCAGTGGTATATTTCAAATACTCGTTGGAGTGATGAAAAAAATCCTAGCTGATCGTTTAGCGTTTGGAATTGTTGATGGAGTTTATGCTAATCCGGATATGTATAGCTCGCTTGAAATATTGGCAGGAATTTATGCATATGGAGTGCAAATTTATTTTGACTTCTCCGGTTACTCAGATATAGCCATTGGATCAGCTAAAATTCTAGGCTATCACTTGACTTTAAATTTTAATAGACCATACACATCATTTTCAATAACAGATTTTTGGAGACGCTGGCATATTTCTCTTGGAAGTTGGTTTAGGGATTATCTATATATACCGCTCGGTGGAAATCGTGATTCAGTTTATCGAAATTTACTATTTACCTTTATCCTCTGTGGAATCTGGCATGGAGCAGGGATTCCTTTTTTTATTTGGGGATTGTATCACGGAGCGCTGCTCGTTCTCGAGAGATATACAGGCATAAACAAAAAAGAAAACCTTTTTATGCGAGCGTTCACCTTGCATTTAGTTTTATTTGGATGGATTATTTTTAGAAGTGATAGCTGGTTTACCTTTAGCCGCGTCTTACAAAATCTTTCTCAGTTAAGTTTTCATACTGCCAACTTGGAGACTTGGATCATTTGCGTTTTAGTATTTTATTATTTTTACGAATTATTTTATGCAAAGTTAGTTGGGCGAATGCAATTCACTTGGTATAAGTCTCCTTCTATCCTCCAAGGATTTTTTGCTGCCGTACTTATTTTGACTGCTTACTATCTCCACCGTGCAGAAGTGAAACCGTTTATCTATTTTCAATTTTAGTTTCTATGTGAGACTAATCGCGTTTTAGAGTTGACAGCTAAGAGTATTTTTTCGAACACTCAAGGTATGAAATATATTTATTATATTGCTCCATTTGCACTTCTGCTACTCATTGGCTTTTCCTTTTTTAAAGATTTTACGAAATCAAATAGTGGGTCTAGTGAGAATAACGCGGAGCTTGCGCATGACTCTATTGATTCCTCCTCTACTAAGAAAAAAGGTAGAGCAAATGGGAAATCCTTATTTGATGAAGATTCTAAGTTTTTAGAATTTCCAGAAATCGGAGTAGAAGAACTTGAATCAGGCGAACTCACTCCTGCTGAGCGGGAGCGCAGAAAAAAACTCATCATTGAAAAATCAAAAAAACTCGCAGACATGTTTCCGCATAATTCTGTTATACCTCGTGAATTATCCGCTGCTGATGCTAGGAAGCTCGCTGAGACTAATCAGAAAATGGCGAATATACAAAACCAATTTTTTCAAAATGAAAAAGTTCCGAAGGACGATAAACTTTTTTATTATAAAGAAAGACTCAAGACTTCAAAGGATAGGTTGGAGATTTTTCGATATGCACTTGGTCTTGAAAATGGTGGAGTTTTTGATGAGTCAAAACTGGAAGGCTTTTTGAAAGAACGCTATGAAGTATTTTTGGAAAATGAGAAAGCGTATTCCAATGAAATTATAAAAGTAGAGAAAGAGTAATTGAAAAAATTCTTGTAAGTAATGATGAATATGAATGATGGAACTATGAAACAATCCATTTTGATAACACAGTGTTTGCAAAACGATTTTACGAAACTCATTGGAAAATTTGACGGAATTCCTAATTTGCTGCATGTCGGCTATGAAGAGGCACGTCGCATTCTAAGCGAGAAGGTGGAAGAGGGACCTGTTACCACTGTAATGGATTGGGCATATCATACGCCGGAAGAAAATCTTAACATCATTCATATTCGTGATTGGCATAATCCCGATGATCCGCTCCAGAAAGATCACCTCGGTCAATTTGGAAATCATTGTTTGCAAGATACAGAGGGCGCAGAATTTGTTTTCGCCAAATCCATATTACCCGATAGAACTCATCATATTGTAAATGCTTCTGGGCTAAATGACTTTGTGAATACAAATTTAGAAGAGTTACTCTCTCCCTATAAGTCCGAACCTGTGAAGGTGGGACTAATGGGAGTTTGGACAGAGGCAAAGGTTACTTTTCTTGCCTATGATTTAAAGACACGCTATCCTAACTTTGAAATTGCGGTATGCTCTGCATTATGCGCAAGCTCTTCTAGGACGATGCATTTTATTTCCCTCGATCAACTAACGTCTATTTTAGGAGTCAAAGTATTTTCCTCTGTGGGGGATTTTACAAACTTTTTAACAGGAACACTTCCCAAGATTGAAATTAAAGCTCAGGATAAAAAAGCAATTCAACTTAAATTTTCCGATCCGAATTATTCTATATCCGATGTGGATACTCAGATTTTACTTTATTTGTTTAGAGATGCCAAGGAAGTAGAATTTCTCTGCCTCGATGGTGGATTTTCTGGTAACGTAGTTTTAAAAGCGCGGGCGTTGGACAAATTTGGGCACTACCAGGTACCGACAGTTATCAAGATAGGCAAACGCGAGTTAATCGCTAAGGAAAGAACTTCCTTCGAGAAGATACAAGAAGTATTAGGAAATAATGCTCCGAATATCGTAGACTTTGCTGAGCTAGAAGATAGAGGAGCGATTAAGTATCGTTATGCGGCAATGCTTGACAACGGAGTAAAGACATTTCAGAAATACTACGGCGTTGTCGATGACATGGAAAAGATTAAGCACAAACTCGACATTATCTTTCGTAAACAGCTTGGTAGACTCTACGACGCATCTTCAAATGAAAAATTAAATCTTCTCGAATACTATGAGTATTCCAATAAATATGCAGGGTCTATTCGTAAGAAAGTTGAGTCCATCATTGGAGCCCCGGCTAACGGACATACTCTCAATCTGTATGGATTTACATTTCCGAATGTATGCAATTTTTATGAGAAAGAACTTTCTGGACTCAAAGAAAATATTACTCCTTATCATTATGTTTCTTATTTGCATGGTGACTTGAATGGGGCTAATATCATTATTGACGCGCAGGAAAATGTATGGCTGATAGATTTTTTTCATACACATAAAGGTCATATTCTAAAAGACTTAATTAAGCTAGAGAACGATATTCTATATATCTTCATGACGATTGATTCGCTTGAGGAATTTAAAGAAGCAGTGCAGTTAATTGACATTTTGCTTGATATTCATAATCTAGGTGAGCCGTTAGATATTTCTCTAAAGGCAAATTTTAATTTTCCTCAAATTAGAAAAGCCTTCGAGATAATTGCTATTATGCGATCTTATTATCCTAATCTTATTCATACAGACAGAGATCCATATCAACTCTTCGTTGGACTAATGCGTTATTCGATGC
>JANMOF010000429.1:0-2581 GCA_031368925.1 Leptospiraceae bacterium | reverse complement strand
ATACTGTCAAAAAAGTTTATGTAAACTATTTTATGATTCTCCATGTTTCTTTTACCTTAAAGTACGATTAATCAAAAAAAAGATCCAACTCTTTCTTCAGTATTTGAAGACTAGACGGTTTGGGATTAAAGTACAAATGAGAGAAGTCCAACGAGTTAATCGTTCTCTCAACACGAATCCTTTCCTTTCCGTAGGCCTTTCCAACAATTTGATATGAATTATGCAAATCCCGTGCGGGGTTTTCTCTTTGCTCCATATCCTCATTTTCTGGATGAAATGATAATGCTGAATTAATTCTTTCAGCATTTAGACTTCCATCAATTCTATTAAAATGTGTGTGTTCAGACAAGAACCAAGCTTCTATCTCCATAACACTTAAGATGAAATCAGTTCTTATATCTGTTTGAGGAAGCCCGTAATAAAGACCATATTTGAGTTTATTAATGTCAGCTCTACTGAATGATGGATATACATCTCTAATACCAATAATCTTTGAATAATGTTTATTAAGAAGATTATTCCTTTGATCAATTATGTAAGATTTCAGATTTCCGTCACCACCACAGTCGTTGATTAGTATATAATATTCAGTTTTCGAAGTAATGGAAGTTGCTTGGATCGTAGTGAACGAAATGGAGTGCTTATTTCCACCCATTCCTTTTGTAGATGTGATTGCAATTCTTGTTTTTCCGTAAGCTTCCTCAATAAATTTGATCAAAAATAATTGCTCCGTTAAGCCTTCAACAAAAAATGCAATTCTTTTCATTTCTCCTTCTCAAAACCATTTTTGAAGAATCCACTCGCAAAAAAATCAAAATTGTTGAGTCCAGTGAATTTGAAGTCTTCAAAGGTTTTCAGAGAGTTCTTCATATTATAATATTTTACTGTACTCCCTACCCTATCAATTATTTGCCAATACTTCAGATCTACATAATTCATAACAAATCGATCATTTGTGGACATTATTAATTGAATATTCTGATTGTTAGCTTCAGCCTTTCTAATAAGAAGTTGAATCAAGTTCGTTGCTCTTTCAAAATCAAGGCCTTCTCCAATATCATCAATTAGAATACATCCCGGAATTTTTTCTAATTCATAGAAATTGAAATGTATAATAATAGCCAATGCCCGATACATACCAGTTGACATGTCATTCTGATCTGTCATGCAAGGCAAATCCTTCTCTTGAATTCTTAATCCGACTATTTCAATACTTGGATTGTCCAATTGAATAGTCATGCTCAATGGCGCGCCCATGTCAATCCCAGTAATATCAAAGCCAATAGAATTGAAATCCTCAATAATTCTCTTCAGAAAAACTTCTCCGTGAATTTTCTTACCCTTATTAAAAGCATCGATAAGTTTTTCGGTAGCCTTAAGATTATAATCAATTTCGGTCTTATTTACCTTATCTATTAGGCCTAGAGCATTTTTACCCATTAATGAATTGAATTCGAACTTCCTAACATGTTTAGCCCAAAAATTAATATCTTCTAGATAAGGAAACTGAATCTCATCTCTCCGATTAATTTTCAATTCATCTGGCGGTATCTTAAACTCTAACGAAAGTTCCGATTTGTTTATAATATAACCACCTCCATCAGGGTCTCTGTGTATCAATAATTTGTCACCTTCTGTGAGCCTTTCCTTGATGACTTGGTGATTCTTGTATTCTAATTCGTATTTGTACTTTGTTCTATTCGAATTAAAAGTTACTTCATAAAATCCTTCGATAAAGGGCAATTTTACATTTTCGCTTAGTATAATTGAAAGGCTATTGATTATCGCAATTGTCTTACTCTTACCAGAAGAGTTTTTGCCAACAAGCAGGTTGATTTTTCCAAACTCAACTTCTGTAAGTTGCCATTTACGAGCTTCATCATTGAATTGGCTGTATTGAATTTTTTCTAGATACATAGATTGTCATTTGAACATCTAACTACGCGAAGTTAATCCAAATTCCCGCCCTCCAAAATCAATAAATTCAAGATCAGACTTCACCCCGGCAAGGGATAGAAGCGGAAAGCCCACAGCGGGGGTTGGCATTGTGCGGTGGGGCGAGGACTTGTAGCGTATAGCCCGGTGACGCCTCGGCATGCCGTATTACCTCACCCTTATAAACTTATCAAATAGCTAAACTCTTCGCTACCCTATCCTTAAGGAGAGGTGATGCAAACCTTTCGGAACTATAAAGTTTGGAAGGGTGAGGTAGCCCTACCACCCGTTAGCTTAATCTTAATCCGTTCCGTATTTTTGAACTCTTAATTTCTATTCCCAGATGAGTACGGAAGCGATTAGTGCAGAAAAGTCAAAATCAAATGCAACTTCCCTGCCTGCCGGCAAGGCAGGAATGGCCGGGCACCAGGCTCCTGGGCCTTATAAACCAAAAAACAAAGTCCGCATCGTAACGGCTGCCAGCCTCTTCGATGGGCACGATGCCGCCATCAACATCATGCGCAGGATCATCCAGGCCACGGGCGTGGAGGTCATTCATTTAGGTCACGACCGCAGTGTGGAAGAGGTGGTGAACACTGCCATCCAGGAAGATGCGCAGTCCATCGCGCTCACCAGCTACCAGGGC
>JANMOF010000384.1:0-4474 GCA_031368925.1 Leptospiraceae bacterium | reverse complement strand
AGCCAACATTGATTATCCCCCCATCTTTTTTCTTTACCATTTCTGGCAAATACAAATGACAGAGTTCTACAAGAGAATTAATATTAAGTGACAACATAGAAGAATAGGTTTCCAAATCAAACTCTAGAAAATCGCCCCATTTACCAAAACCCGCATTATTAATCAATACATCCACCGACAAACCAGCAGTTTGCGTTTGTTGAAATATTTTTTTAGCAGAACCGGACTCGCTTAAATCAATTACAATTACTCCAACTTGAACGGAATATTTTTTTTCAAGTTCGCTTGCCTGTTCTTTCAATTTATCACCTGAGCGTGCAACTATAATTAAGTTAGCACCTTTTTCAGCGAGAGACTCCGCAAATGCTTTTCCTATTCCAGAAGATGCACCTGTTACTAAAACAGTTTTTCCTTTATATGATTTCATAAAATTACCTCTTATTTATCTCAAATACAATCGCTAGAAGATTCCCGTCAAGAATGAAAATTGCAATGCTTTTTCGCTTGACGCAAATACTAAAATTGAAAACCTTTATCTCTTTCATTATGTATACTAACACTATGGAAAAAGAAGAATTTTTACGACTTGAATTTAAAAAAGAGGGAAACAATTTCCGCTTACAGTTACTCTTTGCAACTGATGAAAGAGGAATAGTTTATAGGGTAACCTCTGTTTTATACGCGAATAATTGGAATATCCTTGGGGCTAACATTCGTAGCCTCGAAAATGGACAAATCGAAGATGAGTTTTTAATTCATAATTCTTCTGAAGCAACTCTAGACGAAGCCGAATTGACTAAATTAAAAAAGGAAATGCAGCAGCTCTTTAGAGATGAAATTTCTATTACTTCCTACATGATTAAAAAAGGAAAAAAAGCAAATCCTGATAAAGGAAATCCAAACGCGAAGATTTCTTTCGAGAACGTGGCTAATCAGGATTTAACAAAGCTTCGTATTCAAACGAAAGACAGGTCTGGTTTGTTGGCTGACATTGCTAGAATGCTTTACTTAGAGTGCATGGATATACTTTCCGTTCAAGCAAACACAAGAGGCAGTGAAGTAGATGATATTTTCGAAATCAAATCTGAGTCAGGTCATAGCTTAGAAGAAGCAATGCAGGAAAGGCTAGTTAGAAATTTAAAGAATATACTGTAACTAAAATGCCGGTCACTGAGTGATTTCACAAAGCAAGAAAAGGAAAGCCTAAAAAATTTAGGCTTATCAGTTATAGAAGGTTGTGAAAATTGTATCGAAGTACCGTGTAGAAAATTATTGTTTCGCTGGGGCTACTGGCTGTGCCGGAGTTGTAGGTACTACTGGCGTTGATGAAGAATTTACAGGTGCAGGAGTTGGATTCGGCGGAGTAACAGCATTATCTGCTGCCTTCGGCTCATCTTTGCTAGGAACGATCTCTGCTGAAGGGATCGGTGCTTCTAAAATTACTTCTTCTTTTTTAGCAAATAGAAAAGAAAGAAGAAGCGACAATATAATAAATGAAATCGCTATAACGCGCGTTGCTTTAGTGAGGACATCTGCACTCGAAGAACCAAAAGCCGTTTGGCTCGCTCCTCCCATCATTCCACCAAGACCGCCACCTTTACCAGCTTGCACCAATACTAAAAGTATCAAAAGTGAGCAAGCAATTACAAAAAATACTAAAACTGTTCCGATTAAAAATCCCATAGTGTTACCAATTTCTTAGAGAATAGATGTAAGTCAAGCGAAAGGAAAATCGGATATTGAACCCTCGAATAATAGAATTTAACTTCAAGGTTTATCAGATAATACTAACTCGAAGTCAGTTCTATGCATCGTAATAAGTCTTCGAAATCGATCTTTAAAAAAACACTTGAAATAAAATTAGCGAACTGTACTATTAATAGCAGAATTTTCAAGCTATGAAAACAAATATTTTAAAAATAAAAGTGAATCCTGAATGGGAAAATATTTCTGCGGTTCGAGAGCAGTGCGATGAATTTTTACAGAATTTTTCCTATCCAGAGGAATTTAGATATACTCTTTGCATGATAACCTCAGAACTTTTAGAGAATGCAATTAAATACGGCGCCTTCGAAGAGCATAACCAAGATCATATCCCCTTTTCTTTAGAGGTAAATCATGATAAAGTCCTCATAGAAGTACAAAGCCCGTTACAAATAGAAAATATTGAGGATAATATGAGGCGACTAGATACTGTTATCCAGTGGATTCGCAGCTTTCAATCTCCTTTTCAAGCGTATCTAGAGCGTCTAAAATTATTAGCGGGTCAGCCAATGTATGATGAAGAAAGCGGATTAGGACTTATACGAATTGCATATGAAGGAGAAGCAGTGATAGATTTTTTTGTAGATGAAAAAGATCAATTGCATATCTCTGCAATTCGTCCAACAAATTATGGGAGAAACTAAAATGTCTGAGACTACCACCTACACAAATTTAGATTTAAGAATAGAGGTTCAGGACAAACCTGATACAATAGAAGTTATTTGGTATGGAAAAAGCGATCAGCGAAATCCAACTCAGTTCCTTGTACCGATTTTATTAGATGTTTTAAAAAAAGGTATTGCAGAAAATAAACTGATTATTTGGAATCTTAGAGAATTGGAATACATGAATTCTTCTGGAATAACACCAATCATTACAGGTCTAGAACAAGCCAAAAAAAATCCTCAAAATAAAGTGAAAGTGCTTTATAGTAAATCTAAGAAATGGCAAGACCTAAGCTTTTCCGCGCTTCGAATTTTTCAAACACAAGATCGTAGAGTAGAGCTAATTACGGATTAGTTGATGCAATCTAGTTTAGCCTCAGGAACTCTCATAAAAGACTCTATATCTATTCCTATAGACATACACGCATATACCCCTTATACTTTACAAATTAAAGTTAAAGATTCGAATTCATTCATTCTATTTGAAGTTTCAGATGCACTCATTCTGAATATTCACGAGGATTCATTTGCACTAGGACCATGTCGCTTCATACCATTTAGTAAATCAAATAGACAAGAAGGTTGTATCATATTTATAGAAGAGCAATATGATTTAGAAGACCTGCTCAAAAATAAAAAAGTCAGTCTACACGAAACTTCTTTTTTTAGTTTACCGCTTATCATCTCTCAGAAAGACGGGGTAAGTGATTCATTCAAAAAATATTCTTCTGACCTAACTTTTGAACTAATGGTTTATAAACAATTCTTTGATCAAATAGATTGGAAAATATCTAAAGAACCCAAACTAGTCCAAAAGCAACTTCAGGATAATGTATTAAAAAAAGAAGGTCGTGAATTCTTAGCTTTCTTCGATTCTAAAATAGAACTTTTACAAGAAGAAATAAAAAATTTAACTAAAGCACAAAGGGAAGTCCAAGGGTTTTTTTTCAGAAAACAATTATGGGATTTTATTCGTGAATCGAATTTTATGACGAGAACAAATGTAAAACCGAGAGGTTACTCCGGTGATTACCGCATGATGCATATGATTTACCAAAATAAGTATACTGGTAAAACAATCTTCTCGAAACTTTTTCATAAATATCCACTCGAAACAAAAGCTGCAGAAGCAGTAAGAAATCGAATTCAAATAGTTGCAGAAAAAATTTCGAAACTAGCTAACAACTCTAATAATTTTGAAATCATGTCTGTAGCCTGCGGTCCGGCTTTAGAATTACAAAAAATTTTAAAATCAAGCGAAGACTTCGCGCGTTATAATTTTACGCTTCTTGATCAAGACCACGAAGCACTATCCGCCGCAAAAGATAATTTGAACCTGCTAGAAAATAAATTCAAGAAAAAAACGAATGTAACTTATTTGAATGAATCAGTACGCACTTTACTTCGTTCCCAAAATATGCTAGAAGGAAAAGGTAAATACGATTTTATTTATTCCATGGGCTTATTCGATTATCTTGCCCCTCCTGCGGCGAGAGCGATTTTCATTAAATTATTCTCTATGCTAAAACCCGGGGGAACTCTCCTCATTGGAAACTTTCATCACCTTTGTCCTGATAGAGAATTTCTGGAATATTGGCTCGACTGGGTATTGTATTATAGAAACGAAGAAGAAATGCAAGAGCTTGCAGATTTAGTACCTGCGGCAAAGCAGAATATGTTCCTAGAACCATCTGGTTGCCAGATGTTTTTAGAAATTTCTTCCGCCCTAGAGCGTGTCTGAACACACTCTAGGCTTAAAAGCAAAAAAATGTATTTATTTTTTACTTTATAATAGAAGCGCTAGATACGAATCCCATTTTTGACTAGCACCGCCAACAAGACCGCCGTCGATGTTTGACTTTTCCATGAGGGATTTAACATTATCCGGTTTAACCGATCCACCGTATAAAATAGAAATAGAATCACTAGTAGCTGCATCATATAGAGAAGCTAACTCTTTTCGAATATAAGCATGAACTTCTTCTGCTTGTTCGGGAGTTGCAACTTTTCCAGTCCCAATCGCCCAGACAGGCTCATAAGCTATG
>JANMOF010000364.1:0-2264 GCA_031368925.1 Leptospiraceae bacterium | reverse complement strand
TTGTAGTATTTTTTTTACTGCCATGATGAGATATTTTTATTAATGCAAACTCATTTAAATTGAGATCTATTTTTTTTTGAGAAAGTTTATTTAAAGTCTTTTCAATATGTTTCGAATGTGCATCGCCCAAAAATAAAAAGTTTTTACCTTGAAAAGCGATTATGAAAGCTATCGAACTTCCATTTGCTGGTGATGAATCAGAATATTCAACTTCATTATACAGTTTCTCTAAATCAATGCTCGAATTTACTTCAGAAAATTTAGAATTTAAATCTTCTTCAGAATCTTCTAACTCCTCTTCATTTAGATTTATAGCATGCTCAAAAGCATCGTCGTAAAAAGTTCCTGTCTTATAATTGGCTGGTAATAGCTCATTTTCTGCTAGGAATTTAAACCAAACTTTTTTAAGTCTCTTTAATTTCTTTCCATAGTCTGGGGATAATAAGTATATTCCTAAATTGGGTAATTTATTTATCATCTCTTCAGTATTTTCGAGGCAAACAGCCTTTTTACCGAACGATGTGTTCCAAATTTTTTCATAACCTTTAGATAAGAGCATACCGGCAAGTTTAACTCCTTGTCTAACTCCAGTTTCATTAAATCCATCGGACACTGCGCTTTTGTAGATTTCATCTTTTAACTTTTTTAAAATTGATCTTTGGCTTATTACAACTTTATTATCTTCCTTTTTTTTCTCTTCCATTTGGAGGTGCCTGAGTGAATTAAACCAGATTTCTTTTATTTTGATAATATTTGGTTTACTCTGAGTTCCATTTTCACTGATAAGTTTTAATATCCCACCTATATGATCATTATCAATATGAGTAACAATTAGGAGGTCAATACTTTCACCTGCATCATTCATTGCATTTAAATAAGACTCTAAAATTTCAAATGTTTCTGGAACCCCACCATCAATTAGAATATTAAATTTCTTGCCATTATCCGCACAGCGAACCATGAAGCAATCGCCGTAACCCGCAGGAAATACATCTATGTAAAAATAAGTTTCTTTATCCATTTAATTACTCTTTACTTACAGCCCTATACGGCAAACCAGAGATTCTCCCATACTATCTATAACGGTTTAGAATTATGCAATAAAAATATCTAGTTCTTGAGACCCCCGACAGAAAATTTCGGGGGTGACAAAGCAAAATAATCCTACAGCGAATTCGCGTTAGCCTAAACGAGTAGAGACGTAGCGAGCTACGTCTCTGCAAATCCCACAAATCTACCCAACCTTCACTTCCGACTCATGCAGCGTCAGCTCTTTCACAACTAACAATCGTTGCGTAATACTTGAAAAAGGATAATACTGATTAACCCCAAAAAATTACCAATTTTCTCAATGGTTTCTTTCTCTTTCATAGCAAGTTTGCCTAACGTCAGTTACTTAGACTTAATCCCCAGCAATTTCTGTAACTCCCCGGCACTTGCCGCAAATTGAATAGATGTGATTTTATAGTTATCCAGGCTAATAACTGTTAGCTTTCCTTTTTCTCTTGGAAGGTCTTTACCCAGCCCCTCTTCTTTGATTAGATGGATTGTATAATTGTATGTTCGCATTTTGGGGAGGGCTACAAATTTTGTGATTAGAAAAGGCATTTTATGAATATCCGAAACGAATACGATAGAGTTTTGTTTTAGATATTCATCTCCTAATTTTTCAAAGACTTCATGTGCAATTTTGCTAGCTTCCATTTCAGATGTAAATACAAGAGTTTTAGTTTCTTTGGGCAGAAGAACTTTTTCCTCTTTTTGCGTTTCATACTCTAAGAGTTTCAATTCATCTCCTACTTGGAGGGTTTCGCCAAGTAGACAAAGTGAAAACGAAAGATAGGCAATTAATAGAATTTGTTTCATAAGAGCTAAATCATTTTGAATTTGGTGGATAGCAAGTAAATAACTCACCTTACGCAAGGTGAGTGTCAGCGTTCCCAGCGCTGAGGGTGGGTTTTACACCTAACGGTGGGTTTGCCCAACTCAATGTTTCTCCCTAAGGGTCGAAACATAAGGCAGGCTATTGTTTCTATTGATTTATCTAATATTCTTGATTTCATTAATAAATCCATTGTTATATTCTATTGCGTAAGGTGAGTTAATTTATACAGCCTCGCTCCCATCCCAATCATCCGGGAGACCGTGCGTTTGATAGTAAAGAGACCTTTGTAAATAAAAACGGGCAGCTACATCGGAGAGGTTAATATCGAGTATACTTTCGAAAAGATAAGCAGCTTTTTCAAATTCCTTTGCTTCATAAT
>JANMOF010000341.1:0-4285 GCA_031368925.1 Leptospiraceae bacterium | reverse complement strand
AATAATGCAAGTTTTGCGCCCTACACTCAGTCACGGGACTTGCTAGTAGTTGGTCGGCTTGGAGACATGACTTTGAAACTCAAAAGGTGCTACCGCACTTTCGAGTTTCAAAGTCACGTCGGATACTCTTAACGTTATGCGCCATGCCTCGCTATATTTCATTTGCTCAATCCAACAGATTGAAAAAGAATGGGAAAAGATTGTTTTTTATGGCTGGACTCGAAAATAATGTGAGATGCTAGATTCACGATTGTTCTAAACAAAAAAAGAAATAGAAATTCTGATTTTGGATTTTATTCCAAGTCAGAAAGTTTAGAAATTTGACAGACACATAAGTTTCTTTTTAAGATTCACACAATAGTTTTAGAAGAATTGAAAAAAGATTATAAAGACGCGGTAAGAAGGAAAGTAAAATTGCTCTTGGAAATAAAAGTTCAATTGAGTTTTTATTTCTAAGTTTGACTACATAGAATTCTGCAATTTTCCAAGTTTCATCTAAAGTTTCTAAGCGTGGCTAAATAAATTTACCCACATCTTTAGTGTGGTTCTAAGTGAGGCTATATAGATTTAGCCAAACCTCTTTTCGTTTCTAAGTCTGTGGCTAAATGGAATTAGGCAAGGATTTTTAATGGCTAAGCATGACTAAAAGACTTCTTCAATTTCCTCTTTGGTTTCTGAGCATTACTTTTATAAAGAATTCAAAAAGCTTTCTTTTTCGTTCTAACCGTGACAAATAGAAATAAACAATTTGACTTTTTACTCTTAAGGCTGACTGATATCAGTTGATTTTCTATTTCTAACCCTACCAATTTATTTGTAGAAAAATTTTCTATGAATCTTAATTAGAGTTAGATTTTTTACTTGAAACTTATTACCATAGGTAAACACATAGTAATCGCGTGGAATAAATATTGGTGCAGGATTTTTTATTTATTCAAGAGTTTAGTTCTTGTCTGACTTTATCTAAAGAGTACGAGGCACAGCGCATAACAAAGCGTCAGCCACTGCGAGAGTGAACTATGTTCGGATGCTGTTCACTCTCTTGCTCCGAGCCTGGCGTGACTGTGATTGTCGGACTTTTAGTTTCTTTGTCAGACTCACGCAACTGTTGTGCCTTCGCTTCACGCACAAACCTTGCATGAACGGATAATGCAAGTTTTGCGCCTTACGCTCAGTCACACCACTTGCTAGGAATTGGTTGGCTCGGAGTCATGCTAGGAAGCACGACGGCTACGCTTAACGTTATGCGATATTCCCACCCCTAAAATCGGTCGGAGTAGGCTATCCCGACATCCGTGTCGGGATAAAACTTAACTTAAGGAGAATTTAAAAATGGGATTATTTACATCAAATATGAAATGTCAATGGTGTGGTAAAAATTTTGTTTGGAATCCAGCTAACAGTACAATGACAGCCAAATATTGCAGCAAGAAATGTATACTGGAAGTTGAACAATCAAGTAAGAATAGCAAAGCTGAAAAAGCTTCTGCAAAAGCAGCGAAGGGTTCATTCGTAGAAAACTTAACAAAAAATATTGAAGATACCAAAAAGGGTATTAACATGATAAAATCTTTTTTTGGAAAAGGAAAACAAGAAGAGCCAACTCCTAGTATGCCGCAAGTTCAGGCACAATCAAATTCTAACTCAAGCGTTGCAGATGAATTGAAAAAATTCAAAGAATTACTAGACGCAGGAGTTCTTACTCAAGAGGAATTTGATAAAAAGAAAAAGGAATTGATAGGTTAATTTTTGTTACACTTTTACCATTTTACACTACAAATATAGAGCAGTATAAAATGGTAAATATCAATACAAGAAAAGTTTACTATGAGTTAGGCGCAATGGCTTAGCCAAAAGCAAAGGAGAATTTTAATGGAATTTAAACATGAAACATGGCCTCTACTTTCATTTAAAGAGGAAGAAAAAGATATTAATCCCAATCCGCCCTATCAGCGAGGATTAGTATGGAAAGACGATAAAAAAGAATTATTAATTGATAGCATTCTTCGTAAAATAGATTTACCAAAAATATATTTAAGAAAAATTTCTTCTCCAAAGAAGTGGAAATACGAAATTATTGACGGTCAACAACGTATGAAGACATTATGGGATTATCTCAATGACAAGTTTTCCCTGCCGGAGGAAGCTGATGATTTGGAAATTGATGGAAAAAAATATAGTATTGAGAGTAAAAAATATTCACAACTTGATTCTCAAATTAAAATTCAAAGAATTCATAAATATGCTTTAAACGTCATAATAATCGAGAATGCAGAAGAAGATGAAATTGCTGATTTATTTTTTAGATTGAATAACGGCGTACCATTGACTCCAGCCGAAGTTCGACATTCTATGCCTGGCAAATTCTCCAAAACTGTTCAGGACTTAAGTTCGCATAATTTCTTTTCAAAATTATCTTTTGCCAATAGAAGATTTAGTCATGAACAAATATGTGCGCAGATGTTGGCTATTGAACTAAGCGAAGGTCCGATGGATGTAAGAGATAAATATTTATCAAAAATATACTCAGAATACAAAAAAAATATGACTCCTAAAAAAATAGAAGAGTTCATTGGCACACTTGATCTGCTCGATAATCTATTTACTTCAAAGTCAAGACTTTTGAATAAAGCACAAACAATAAATATTTTTATCTTAATTTCATTTTTACGAAAAGAGAAAAAAATTGAAAAGAAAATTCAAAAAGCATTTTTGAGTTGGTATACAAGAACTGAACCAAAACGACTTAAAAATTACGATTATAAATTACTTATGACAAGTAGTAGCAGTTCAAAAAACTCTATTTACAATCGGTTTCAGATATTACTTATTGACTACAAAGAAGAATTTTTTAAAGACGGATTCATTGAATTAGACAAAAAAAGAGTCTTTGATGAAAATCAAAAAGTTGAAATATATGCTAATAATAATGGAACATGTCAAATATGCAAAAAAAAAGTAAATGAAAGAAATTGGCACGCCGACCATATTATTCCTTGGATTAAGGGCGGGAAGACTGAAATTAAGAATGGTCAAGTTCTTTGTCCAAAGGATAATCTTTCTAAGAAAGATAAAATTTGGAAATAGTTGTTCGTTACAGCACCTAACAAAAATTAGCCGCTATGAAGCCATTAAAAAAATGGCTTCTTGCTTCGAGCTTGCGAGTTAGCATAAATGAAAATAATATTTATCCAATCTAATCTTTTTGCTTGATTTTTTTAAATTAGAAAGTAGACTAACTATTATGAAGACGATTACTGTATCTATTTCCGAAAATGAATTCGAGAGATTTGGCATCAATTCAGAAAAAATTGATTTCAAAGAGTTGCTAAATAAAATAAGCATTGAATTAGCTAGACAAGCTGCCTATCAATGTCACGAAATAGCAAAAAGAGTCGGATTGTCTACAATGACGATGGATGAAATTAGTGCAGAAGTTAAAGCAGTGAGATTGAATGCAAAAAATCGTTCTTGATACCAACGTCGTCGTTGCTTCCTTAATCTCAAACGGTATCCCTTTCAAAATTATAAATGAATTGGCTTTTGAAAATAAAGTTACCGTTTGCATATCGGGTCCGATTTTTGATGAATATGTAGAAGTCCTCAGTAGACCAAAATTTTCTGTTTTTAAAGACTTTAAAATTAGAGCTGAAACCTTCATCACTAAAATTCAAGAAGTTGCTGTTAAATTTTCCCCCGATATAAAATTAAATGTCATTTCCGATGAAGCGGATAATCGTTTTCTTGAATTATCTGTTTATGCAAAAGCTGATTATTTGATAACAGGAAACACAAACGATTTTATAGAAGACAAATACGAAAATGTAGATATTGTTACTCCCCGTGAGTTCTGGGATAAACATTCAGAGTGACTTATTATAATTAGCCTCGACATCGTGTCGAGACTGGTTCTACCGATTGGTCGGGGTGGGAACATCGCCTAACTGCGAGTATCCACTTCGAGAGTGGACTATATCGGAAGCTGTCCACTCTCTCGCTCCAAGCCGGCATAGTCGTGTTAGCCACACTTTTTAGTATATTTGTTGAACTCGCGCAAGTCCAGTGCCTTCGTTCCGGTCACAAAACTTGCAGAGAAGATAATGCAAGTTTTGCGCCCTACACTCAGTCACGGGACTTGCTAGTAGTTGGTCGGCTTGGAGACATGACTTTGAAACTCAAAAGGTGCTACCGCACTTTCGAGTTTAAAATTCACCTCGGATACTCTTAAAGTTAGACGGCATTTGCTGGCGTGAGTTTATTTTTAATAATTTTACGGCACCACAGT
>JANMOF010000324.1:0-1905 GCA_031368925.1 Leptospiraceae bacterium | reverse complement strand
GAATTGGTTTAAGAGTAGAGATAAAGATGAAAATATGGTTTTTTTTATTATTGCTAGAAACTCAGATGATGAGGCTGTCGGTTATATTCAGTTATCCAGTATTGATAAGTTTAATCAATTCGGATTTTTGGGTATCTGTCTTGCAAAAGAGTTTTGGGGCTCTGGATACGCAAAGGAATCATTAAATCTACTTAATGACTATGCAATTAGCATTTTAAGTATAAGGAAAATTCTTTTGTTGGTGAAGCATGATAATTATCGTGCAATTAGCTTTTATAAAAAAGCGGGGTTCGATGCAATAGGAACTCTAAAAAAACATCATTTAATTCAAGGCATTTGGACTGATGTGTTAATGATGGAAAGAGTAATAGCTTAATGAAGGTTGTTATCTCGCAACCTATGTTTTTTCCGTGGATTGGTTTTTTTGAACAAATTAAGCTGTGCGATGTTTATGTGCATTACAACGACGTTCAATATTCAAAAGGTGGTTTCACCAATAGAGTTCAGGTGAAGTCACCTGAAGGAAGCAGATGGCTTACCGTTCCGCTAAAGAATCTCTATCTTGGGCAACCGATTAATCAAGTAGAGATTAATAATCAGCAAAATTGGCGTATAAGCCACCTAGATCTATTGAGAAGCTGTTATGAGGCTGCGCCGTACTATTCAGAAATGCGCAAGCTTGTTGAAAATTTATATGAGCAAGAGTGGGAGCTGCTTTATGATTTATCTCAGGCTACATTGAGTAGTGTTTGTGAGTATTTTGAGTTTTTTGAGGATAAAAAATTTATTAACATTCAAGATTTGAATGTTGGTGGAACAAGCTCTGAAAGAGTTTTAGCAACAACTGTAAAAGTAAACGCAGGCACCTATATCACTGGACATGGAGCTAGCAAATATTTAAATCATGGTATTTTCGAAGATGCAGGGGTTAGAGTCGAATACATGAATTATCAAAAAACCCCTTATCCACAATTGTTTGATGAATTTACACCTTACATCAGTATTTTAGATTTAATTGCTAACGTAGGTAAAGATGGAATAAATTGGATACACTCTGGCACTATTTATTGGAAGGATTTTGTGAATGGATGAAGTTGAAAAATTTGCGGCTGAAGTAGCTCAAAATATTAAAGGGCTTGGCGAAGACAAAGATGTGCAGGCGCTTTCTAGAATATGGGTAAGAGAAATTAGCCCTCATAAGTATGCTTACAATTTCAGGTGGTTGGGTAGACCTGCTATCCAGTTTCCACAGGATCAAATTGCACTACAAGAACTAATTTGGCAAATTAAACCAGACCTTATTATAGAAACGGGCATTGCACATGGTGGATCATTAGCTTTTAGTGCGTCAATGCTTGCACTGCTAGACATGGCTGATGCGATAGAGGCTGGCGTATCGATAGATCCTAAAATAACTAAACGCAAGGTGCTAGGTTTGGATATTGATATTCGTCCACATAATAAAGCGGCGATTGAAGCTCACCCAATGGCGTCTCGTATTCAAATGATTCAAGGCTCCTCAGTCGATCCAGATATCATTTCACAAGTATATGAAATAGCAGAAAGCTATAAGACAGTATTGGTTTGTCTTGACTCAAATCATACGCATGAACATGTACTAGCAGAACTGATAGCTTATGCACCACTTACCAGTCTAAACAGTTATTGTATTGTATATGATACTGCTGTAGAGGATATGCCAGTAGCATTGGCGGGTGACCGTCCATGGGGCCCAGGCAATAATCCAAAAACAGCATTGTGGGAGTACTTAAAAACTCACCCTGAGTTTGAAATTGATAAATCAATTGAAAATAAATTGCTTATTACAGTTGCGCCTGATGGGTATCTAAAAAGAATTGCATAGACATAAGGTAAAAATGGAACAATCGTCAAATTGCTAAAACG
>JANMOF010000313.1:0-14895 GCA_031368925.1 Leptospiraceae bacterium | reverse complement strand
TTCGTTTAATATATCTTGTATAAAATTTGGATTTTCCCTTAATGATTCTTTATAGTTTTATCCAATCTTATAAATCTTTCTTCTCTAACAGGAGCGCGGACTTTTTCATTATAAAGGCTATCAACTCGATCCTGTATTTGGTTCATATAATCAGGATGAACGAAATCAAATATACTTTTATTTTTTAAATCATCAAACGAATTGGCACCAGCCAATTTAATACCGGCAGAATTTGCATAGATAAACTTAAAATCTCTATGCACATAGATTGCTTCTAGTGATGACTCGACCATAATACGGTACCGCTCTTCACTTTCTTTCATTTTTTTCTCTAATTCTTTTTCACGGGTAATTTCATTCATCCGATGCGTTATATCTCTCGATACAGTTTGTAATTGAATAATTTTTGTTTTATCGGTATTCCAAATCGATTTTGTAATTGTCTCTAGCCAAACATAATTTCCGTTCTTCGCAAGAATCCGATAGCTAATAGATAGACCATCCTCCCCTTTTTTAACCTTAGCATGTGCCTCATTTTGAATACGGACTATATCTTCGGGATGAAACATGCTATAGGGACTAATGCCGATTAGCTCTTCCGGAGAATATCCTAGAATTTTTTCTACTGAAGGACTTAAGTATAAATACTTTCCTTCTATGTCATGAAGAGCAATTAGATCGAGAGTATTTTCGGCAATCATTTGAAATAACTCTTCTTTCTCTTTCGTTCGTTTATGCACTTCGAATAACTCAAAAGCCATTTCAATAGAAGAGAGTAATACGAATTTCCCAGAGTTCTTAATTACATAACCATAGCGGGTAATATTCCTTACCTTCTCTACGAGTTCCTTCTCTGAATGAGAAGTCAAAAATACAATTGGAATTTCCTGTTCTAATAAAATCCGTTTCGCTGTTTCTGTTCCGTCAATACCCTGACCCAAATCAATATCCATTAGGATTAAATCAAATGACGTTGTTTTTATTTTTTGTAATGCATCTTCTCCACTTTCAGCAATTAGTATTTGATAACCATTATCAAATAGAAGACTCGAATGAGTAGCCGCTATAATACTATCATCCTCCACGAGAAGTAAAGTTTTTAAATTTTCCATCACCATACTGCCTACAATATAATCATAAATCACTATTTAAAACAACAAAATATTCTATTAGAAAAAACAATTTTACATTTTCAAAACTCTTGACTCAGGCTTTGAACAAAATAAAAAGTTCTTATGAGTAATTGCCCCAAATGTGCAACAGAGCTAACTGTCGGTGCCAAATTTTGTTATTCCTGCGGTCATAAGATGCCAGATTCGAATCTTGATCTAGATCAAGATCTCGAATTTTTAAAGAGAACGCTCGAGCCAAAGTTTATTGAAATTCAAAAAATAGGACAGGGAGGAATGGGCTCCATTTTTCTAGGTAAGCAAGTTTCTCTAAATCGAAAAGTTGTCATTAAACTACTAAATGCAAGCCTGGCATTAGACAAAATACTCGTTGAAAATTTTTTAAAGGAAGCACAAATTGCGGCTAATATAAAACACCCCAACATAGTAGAAATGGTCGATTATGGAAGGGCAGAAGGTAGACCCTTTTTTATTATGGAATACGGCGAGAAAGGATCTCTAGAGAAAATTCTTTCCGAGTTAAATACTCATCATAAAAAACTTCCAAGCCTTGACGTTTGTAAATCCATGATTAAAATTCTTCGGGCTTTAGACTTTGCTCATTCTAAAAATTTATTAGCGCATAGAGATATTAAACCGCACAATATTATTCTGCGCGAATCTGATGACTTATTTATAACTGATTTTGGAATTGCATTAGATAAGTCACAAAAGAAAAATAAAAGTGTAGAATCTGCCGGAACCCTTGATTATATGAGTCCAGAGCAAATACAAGGCTCTAAAGATATTGATGAAAGATCAGATATTTACTCACTTGGAATTTTATTTTTTGAAATGCTTACTTGTAGTCTACCATTTGAATCTGTGGATAAAGATAAGTTAACCCAGATGCATTTACATTCAGAAATTCCCGAATTAAAATTTAGATTCACCAAAGAGGAGCTAAAAAAAATTACCCGGGAAGAAATTGATGTAGAGAGCCTACAGTTGATTATCCGTAGAGCGTGCGAAAAGGACAAATCAAAGCGCTATTCCTCTTGCAAAGAAATGGCAGACGAAATTGAATCTATTGTTCAAAAAATAGAAGAAAAAAAAACTGAATCCTATAAAAGAAATCGAAAGCTAATCGCAATTTACTCTCTCATAGCAGGAAGTCTTGCAATCTTATTCAGTTATGTAGCTGCCAGGTACTTCATAATTGAAACTTGCGCAAACTGCTGCGTAGTCGGTGATTGTAAAAACGGTAAAGGTAAATACGTATATTCCCCACAACACCCAAACGACCCAAAGAATATTTATGAAGGCGAATTTAAGAATGGGAAGAAGCATGGAAAAGGAGAATACTTAATGTATTCCGTTAAAGCAAAGTATGAAGGAAACTTTATAGATGGCGAATTTTACGGATACGGGACATTAACCAATTTCTCGGATAGAGACTTGGAAACATACAGCGCTCGTTATTCAGGTTATTTTAAAAACAATCAACCAGACGGTCAGGGTGCTTATTATTTTAATGATGGCTCTTATTTTGCCGGACAATTTGTAAAGGGAGAGCCTGACGGCAAACGAGGAATATTCTACACCAAAGACCAATCCCTTTACAAAGGAGACATTCGCTTAATCGACGGCGAAATGATTCCCGAAGGGAGAGGCATAATACTGTTTGCCGGTGAAAGAGTCTATATTGGAGAGTTTCACAATGGCAAACTCCACGGCAATGGTAGATTAATTCAAGCTGATGGGACTGTAATCAGCGGCAACTGGGAAAATGGAAAGATTGTGATGAAGCGGAAATAAAAATTTAGTTTGAGTTTTTCTAAAATAATCTGTAGCGGATAATGCATGTTACATTTGTTGTCGAACACTGTCAGTTCGAGTGTAGCGAAGCGAAATCGAGAACTACTAGGCTTTAAAGGTTCTTTTCTTTGTGTATTTCTCGACTAACGCAAGTTTGGATGCTGCTGCTCGAAATGACATTTTTATTCGTAATGATACGTTTACTCATTCTTAAGAAAACTCTCCTCGAATCAATTTTTCTTTTTTCTTCCGTGACCAATCTTTCACTTGCTTTTCTCTTTGAATTGCATCTTCAATCCTATCGTAACTTTCAGAATAAACTAACTCAACAGGTCTTCTTGTAAAAGTATATGCTTCTCGATGAAGACCATTTCTATGTTCGAAAATTCTTTTTTCAATATCGCTTGTTACTCCCGTATAATAGGTAGTATCTGCACATTTCAAAATATAAATAAAATACAAATTCAATCCTTACTTGTCAATTTATGCGGTATATAAAGAGTAAACTGTCAGTTCGAGCAGCAGCATCCGCGGTAGCAATAGTCAAGAACTAATAGCAGATAATGCCTGTTTTATTAGTAGTTCTCGACTGTCGCTCGAACTGACCTTATATTCTAATAACTATGCACATCGCCTATTCGTAATATACCTCTAAATTCATCAGGATCTACAACGGGATCTTCTGCATAATGATAGAGATAGCATTTCCTTTTTACCTCTACTTCACATTTGCGAATATCGTCAATGTGAGAGTGAACACCACTTCGAATTCCAGTTTCGCAATCCTGGTAAATAACGGTAGCCGATTCATAAAATGCTCTCATAGTAGGCGGCATCATTAAAAGTGTGTCTGTTGGAAAATAAATTTTCTGTCCATCATCACATTCAAAAATAAGACCATAGGACGGCATATGAGAAGTGCCCCCAATGACATGCGTAGACTCAATTGTATAAAACCTCCAAAGTCGTCGACCATCTTCTATTTCATACTCGATGTCTTTTACCATTGGGATAGGATTATAATAAGTATCCAGTGCAACTCTCTTAACGCCTTGCAAAGTATCAAGTCCGGGTCTTGCTGCCTCCCAGAGATTTTCTAATACTTCTCTATGTCCCCAGAGATCCGGCTTACAGTCATTAGGCAAAGACTCTTTACGAAATAGTCTATCTAGAATATTGTCGAGAGTTTTACCATTCGGATCAGTACCAGGCTTACGCAGCCATTCTAATTTTCTAGAATTCCAATAGGGATTGAAAATAGTAGAGAGCGCAATTCCTTCTACTCCGCCGATATGATCCGCATGTGGGTGTGAACAATAGTAGCCGTCAATGTCTCCCATCTTGAGACCTACGTTTGCGAGAGAATGCCTGATATCACTTCCGAAATCAATTACGAAACGATATACGTTGTCTTTTATTTTTCCTTTTGTTTCAAATTCCAAAAGAAAATTACTTTGGAATCTAGGTGCGTAGACTCTTTCTTTATGCTCTGCTATTATTTTTTCTAAATCGCTGATTGTAAGAGATGCCTTTTCTTTTGTAGAGGTTTTTTCGATTAATTCTTTTAGATATTTTATTTCTATGCTTTCTTTAAATGTTCCAGTGGCAAATGCCGAGTGTGTTCCAAGTGCTGTTACCTTCATAAGTACCTCTTATTTTTTACTTTCAAAAACAAATCTTAATTAAATTATGAACCCTATGCAAAGACTCAGTGACTATCTTATTTCTATTCCCGAAAATTTCAACAAAGAAGATATCTATAAAGAAGCACTTCCCCTACTCGTAGAGGAAAAATTTCTAGAGGTATTGATAGACAAGATTACATACAAAGAATTTCACAGTAAACTTTTCGAATTAGCAAAGCTTCCTCATGGAATTGGACTCGGAGTATCTCTCATGGCGCAGGTCAATATTGCAGGAAAGGTATTACAAGTATCATCGACTCTGGGAAATTCTCCTGCTATCCCTATACTCGGTGAGTTAATCCAAGGCAAACAGATAGTATCCCTCGGAGTTTCGGAGCCAGACTGGAAAGGTAGACTCTCTAATTTAAAATCTACTCTTATTTTTCAAGCTAACGGAAAATACCTATTAAACGGAGAAAAGTCCTTTTTTACAAACGGGTATCACTCCAATTACTACATGGTAGTTGTAAAGCTACATCAAACATATAAAGTATTACTACTAAATAAAGCCAAAGAAGGGCTTTTGATTACTAAGTTCACCCTTCCTTTTGCAGTAGAGGCTACTCACTGTAAGATTCAATTTCAAGATGTAGAAGTTGATAGAACTGAGATTTTAGATTTTGATTACTCCAAATATGCAGAAAACCTCCGGCTTTCTGAAATGCTTTCTCTCTCTGCGGTATTTTGTGGTTATGCGCAAGGGACTTTAGAAAAGATAAAATTGAATAACAAATTAGTGGATATACTGAAAGAAGATGAAACAAAGCAAAAGAAATTACTTCGATGTAAAACGCTTTTGGATTTATTTAAAGCAAGAATTCTTGAAATTTCAGTGGCTAAAGATAATTATCCGGGCTTAGAATTAAAAGAATACTTTCCCTATGGAACTGAATTTATTTCAGAAGAATTTTATTCTATTCTATCGGAAATCTTTCCCAAAGAAGAAATCGAAATCTATTTTCATGATAAACAATTATTTCAATACCGCGACATGCTAAACGAATCTTATATTCGCCGGGCGGCAAAGTCAGTAGCAGGAATCATTAAAAGCCGGGACTAAAAATCTGTATCGACTTTTCTTTTTTAAACCTGATTAATACATTTTCACAAATGAAAGCCCTGTTCTGTCTTTTATGATGCACGTGAGTCAGGTAACGAAGGGCTAACATTATTTTGCCATCTTCGATGGTAACATAAACAATAGGAGTCATCTTGCCGAGTCTTACAAGATAATTCTTAGATAGCCTTCTAACTTTATCCTCAAATGTTTGAGAGTACTGCTCATGCGAAATAATTTCGGAAAGGATTTGCTCGCAAATAATTTTTGCTTTTTCCCAGTTAGATTTTATGGTTAAAAAAATATAGACTTCATCCCAGATAAAATCCATTTCCTGTGAAATTACAAATACCTTGTGAGTAATCGCATGGTGATTAGGGATATGAACAAGTCGGTTTGAAGACTGATCGGAATTATGCTCCGTTCTAACCTCTAAGAGGGTAAATCGCATTAGCCCTATATTGATTACCTCTCCCTTCACTTCTCCAATTTCAATTCTGTCTCCAATAGTAAAACCACTGTTGCCGTGAATTAAAAACCAACCGGCAACATTTAATGTAATATCCTTAATGGAAATAATAAAACCAGCGCCAGTGAATGCAAGAATAGTCGGTAGATAAGAAATCTTAGAATAGAAAATCGGAATCGAACAAAATATTCCAAAGAAAACAAATGTGTAACGAGTAACCCGCCTCCTCTTAAATATAGTTTGCAAATCAGAGTCACCGCTAATTTTATCTATAAAAAAAACAGTAATATTATAAAATAGAATTAAGAAAATAACAATGTAAAAATATAAAATAAAATCTTCGGAAACTTTTCTTTCCGAAAGAGATAGAATTTTAAAAAGACTAAATGGTTCTAAGAAATCCATGGGCAATCACTCACGTTAAAACTAAACTAGTGCTTGCTGTATTTTGATAGCGGCTACTATCTCTTCTTCGCTAATTACATTTCCCCAGGTAGCTTCGCCGATACTATTCAGCAGGATAAATTTAATCTGTCTATCACTTGTTTTTTTATCATGTTGCATATGCTCTACTAATTTTTTAGAAGATAAAGATTTATCTAGCATTGGTAATTTCAAATTTTGCATAATTTTTAAAACTTCTTGAAATGATTCTTCGCTAAAGCCTGCTTTCTCTTTAGAGAGAATTAGTGCAAGAACAAGTCCAATGGCAACAGACTCACCGTGCGAATACTTCTTGTAATTCGTAAGTGACTCAATCGCATGTCCGAGTGTATGCCCTAAATTTAAAATGGCACGTTTTCCTATTTCCCTTTCATCTTCTGCTACAATGCTAGTTTTAAATTTTACAGATTCGGAAATAAACACTCGCAAAGAATTTTTATCAAACACATCTTCAAACTTTGCTGTCTTCATTGCTTCAAATAATACACTGCCATTTAATAGAGAATGCTTTAACACCTCAGCAAGTCCACACTTCCATTCTTTTTCTTCGAGAGTCTCAAGACTATGAAGGGCTGCATACACTAACTCGGGCTGATGAAACGCCCCAATCATATTCTTACCTTTGTCAGCGTTTACTGCCACTTTGCCGCCAACGGATGAATCGACGCAGGCAAGTAATGTAGTTGGAATTTGCACAAACCGAATACCACGTAAAAATGTTGCTGCGATAAATCCGGAGAAATCTCCAATGACTCCACCGCCGAGTGCGAGGATAACAGACTTTCTGTCTGCACCTAGTTCAATTAATAAATTGTATACTTTTTTTAAATTGTCTATATGCTTATTTTTTTCTTTGCCTTTGGTAAATATTACGCCAACCGGTATGTTCAATTTTTCTAATTCTAAAAGAACTGAATCTAAATAAAGCTTTGCTACTTTTTTTTCTGTGATAATGATAAACTTAGATACGTTTTGAATTTTTTCCAATTCAAAGGATAGACCATTAAAATCTTCGTATAATACTACATTGTAATTTGTTTGTCCGAATTCTACTTTCTCTGCGGAAATTTGCATTAGCCCACCACCCAATTACTTTTGATATATCTAGATTTTTCTTTTCCTGATTCTTTGAAATAACTTTTTATATCGGGTCTAAGTTCTAATTCTAAAACTGATTCCACTGAATGAAATGCAAATTCAACAATTGCTTTCTCTGACTTTGGAATGGATGGATTAAAATTTTTTACTTCTACTTCGAAAACTAACTGAAGTAAATGTCTCTCTCCCTTTGGATCAATGCTTTCATTGATGAGTAAAAATTTACAAGCACTTGCCTCTAAATTTAACTCCTCTTTAAGCTCACGCTCAAGTGCAACAGTCGCACTTTCCCCGAATTCAATTCCTCCACCGGGTAATAGCCAGTAGTCTTTATTTTTTTTCCTTTGCTTAATAAGAAAAATTTCTCCCTTATTATTTCGAATAAGCGCAGCAACTCTTACTCTGAGCTTTTTAGATTTTAAAAAGAAATCAAGCATTGGTGTCCTTTAATCTGACTTCAAGCGAACTTTCATAGACTTTAGCATTTTGCTGGCTGCATCCTGACGCGCTTTTTGTTTACTGTTTCCTGAACCGATTTTTTCACCAACATTTTTTATTTTAACTTTAACAAGGAAAATTTTGCTATGATCGGGACCTTCTTCAGAAAGAATTTCGTAACTAGGAAGAATCTTAAATTTCTTCTGACAAATCTCCTGAAGAGCTGTTTGGTAATCTTTATAAGAATGCAATTCGTTTTCTACAATACCTTCTACATGTGGTAAAATAAAATCTGCCGCAGCACTAATTCCAATTTCTAAATAAATAGCACCGATCAATGCCTCTAAAAGATTCTCAAGATTACTACGATTAGTCGCTCCCCCACTCGCTTTCTCTCCCTTTCCGAGAAGTAAATACTGGCTTATATCAAGAGAGGTAGCAATATTCGCAAGCACTGCTCCTGAAACAACCCGTGATTTTATTTTGGAAAGCTTTCCCTCTGAATGCGTGGGAAATTTTTTAAAAAGATAACTACTAACGACTAAACTGAGTACAGAATCCCCCAAAAACTCTAGCCGCTCGTTATCCTCATACGGGATTGTTGTTTCGTTTAGAAATGATTTATGAGTAAAAGCAGAATTTAATAAAACTAAGTTATGAAACGGAACCTTGATTTTTTTAATCAAGTCTCGAAGGTCTTTGATTCTTTCTTGCGGTAATTGTTTTAAAGAAGAAGTGTTTTGTGAATTTTCTTTTGTCAAAAGGAGAATAAAATTAATACGAAATTAGCAATCACTTACTAACTTCGTATTAAAAAAAGTTAGAATCTGATTAGGATTTAGCTTTGTCGATGTATTTAGCAACATCACCAACAGTCTGAATCTTTTCAGCATCTTCATCAGAGATTTCGATTCCGAATTCTTCTTCTAATGCCATAACGAGTTCTACTGTATCGAGAGAATCTGCACCGAGATCATCAATAAAGTGTGCTTCTGGTGTTACTTCAGTCTCGTCTACTCCGAGTTGCTCAACGATGATCGCTTTAATTTTTTCTAAATCTGCCATTTTTTACCTCCGGCTAATACCCTTAATAAATTTTAAATATTTTTAAAATATGTATAAATACACCAAAAAAATATATAAGATTAAAGGCTAAAAGATACTTCTTAAGTATCTCAAAATTGACGCTCTATAATTTAAAAAAATTTGGCAAGTCTTAATCATTTTTTTTTGATACTTATTTAAAAAAATAATTTAAACTGTGATTTTTAATGCTCCAATAATGAGTCCAATTACAAATCCAAGTAAAGTACCATTAATTCGGATATTTTCCAAAATATTTCGAGTCTTCCACTCAATATTTACCCGAAAATCTTTTGGGTCTTGGCTTTTTAATCGCTCCGATATTTTTTCTCCGATAAATTTTGACACTTGGTCATCAATTTTATCCTCTATGAATTCAAAAAACTCTCGCACCGGCATATAATTTCGCAAAGTCTTTGATGCCTTGATATGATTTTTATGCAAGAGGATGTATTTAGTCGCAATATCAAGAGATGTTTCACGTAATTGTGTGATGAGAGCCTGTACTGCCGATGTTTTTTGTTCTACGCTAAGAGATTGCCAGGATAAAATATATTTATCAGCGCTCATAGAAACAATCGTTACCATTTCATCTAGAAATTGTTCATTCTCTGAAAAGCTATCTTGACCAGATTTTAATTTTTCCCCATACTGTTTAATAATATTTGGAATATTGATAAACATTGTTACGAACTTTGTCATCGCATTCTGTTGACTTACAATTTTTCCTACAAAGTCTTTAAATTTTTCTTCTTCCGAAATTTTTAAAAGAGTGTCACCCACGCAAATTTTGATTGTATTTGTAATGATTTGATCGGACGAAGCATTTGTAATGAGAGACATCTCGTTCAAAGAAAAATTATAATGCACAATGTATTCAACGACAGAGCTTTCAATTTTAGCCCAAAAATTTTCTAGAATCTTTTTTGTATTTTCTTTTGTATCAAAATAAGAATCGAGTAATTTATAAATTTGCTCGTTAGTCTCAGGGCTATCTAGAACTTCATTGATTTGATTCTTTAAAGTATTTTTATCAAGTAAATCAGACGCTACCCACTGCCCGATTTCTTCTGCAACAATAAGACTATCATTTTCAATTGCATTGTAGGTTTTCCAAACCGCAAACCAATCACAAAGTCCGCCTACAAAGCCTCCTTCAAAGGCATTGATTAAAATTTTTCGAATAGACTCGTGGCTAGTAAGAATAATCCCCGATTCTAAAAGAACCAGGGAAAATCCAGAAATAAAAAGGAGGCTAACTGCTATAATCTGCTTTTTTCGATAAGGGGTCTTTTTTAAAATAAATTCTTCTTTAAACATGGTGCTTCTTGAGATTTACTATAGAAATTTTTCTAGTTCTTTTGCAATTTCTTCGGGAGTAGTTTTTGGTGAATATCTTTTTACCGTTTTACCAGTCTTATCCACTAGAAATTTTTGAAAGTTCCATTCAATATCCCCTTCAAAACCGGGATTGGTCTCTTTAGAAGTTAAATACTTGTATAAATCAGATTGACCATCTCCTTTCTTCACTTTCATTTTCGCAAACATTGGAAATGTTACTTTGTAATTTAATTCACAAAATTGTTTAATGTCTTCTTCTGTTCCAGGTTCTTGTCCCATAAAATCATTTGCCGGAAAACCTAGAATTGTAAAATTTTTATCCTTAAATTTATCATAAAGTTCCTGCAAACCTTTATACTGAGGCGTTAACCCGCATTTAGATGCCACGTTTACAATAAGCGTCGTCTTACCTTTATACTCTGTCAGATCAATTTCTTTACCGTTAATATCTTTTACTGTATGGTTTAATGGTTCATTCATATTCTATATCCTTTCTTGCATTAGATAAAATCAATCCATCTATGGCAAATAAAAATACTTCAAAAGTATTTGCCACTGAGACGCAGAGAGATGCGGTTTCTCGATATTCTGCGTTAAAAAACATTTAAAACATTACCTCTAGCTCAATTTCAGAACTTCCCGAATAATTTCAGCAGTATCATCCATATTCTTGTCGGTGATAACTTTGGAAACTTCTTTGATTGCTGTTTTTTCATCAAACCCAAGCTGGATAAGTGCAAGCACCGATAAATCCTTCTTATCCTCTTTGGTGGGCAAATAGCTCGCATCCGTGTCATTTAAGAATGCTTCAAACTTTTTTAAATTCTGTTTTACTTCGAAAATAATTTTTTCAGAAGTTTTACCTTTTACTTTAGGAATTTTTTCTAGTTGAGAATTATCCCCATTTACCACTGCTCGATACAAATCATCCGCACTCATAAATGAAAGAATTTTCAAAGCGGTCATTTCACCTATTCCGTGTAAACCCCGGATTAATTTAAAAAGCTCTCGATCTCTTATATTGATAAACCCAAATAATTTCTGAGCCCTTTCGTTTATTAAATGATAAATACAAAGATAAACTTCTTTTTCTTTAATTAATTTTAACTCTTCATAGGTTTTAAATGAAATAAATACTTCATAAATTACACCGTTGACGTCGAGTTCAATGATACTTACATCAAGTCTTTCAATCTTACCTTTTAATCCTGCTATCAAAATATATTCCTTTACACAAATGTGTCAGCGTTAACCGCGCTGGACGGGTTTTGGAACACCTAGCGGTGGGGCTTTTGTCCACCCATCACTTCCGCTCACCATCAGCCGAGCTATCGCAGGTTATTAATCTATCGTAATCACTGAATACTCTCAATTCTATTCATTCTTTTATATAACCAGCTAGTTAATATGTTTGTTGAAGAGAAAGGAATCAATTTCCGTATATCTTTCTTCTTCAGATAACTTTAATACTTTCTCAGCTAATATTTGAGCCTGTAAAATATCCATAGAAGAAATAATTTTTTTTATTTTTTTTACTAGAGGAAGTGATACGGATAATTCGCGTAATCCAAAGCCAATGAGTAGTATTGTAAAATTTGTATCAGATGCCAATTCTCCACAGATACTAAGAGGTATATTAAACTTATTCGCAGCCCCAATGATCATATGCAAAGTTCTAAGGAAAGATAGATTATAAGGATTATATAAATCAGAAATGTAATGATTATTCCTATCGACTGCCATTGTATATTGAAGAAGGTCATTAGTTCCAATGGAAAAAAAGTCACATTCCCTCGAAAACTGATCAAGTGCTAAAGCACAGGCTGGAGTTTCAACCATGATACCAACTTTTACATCTCTATACTCAATTCCTTTTTTTTTCAAATCAGCTTTGCAGTCTTCAATTAACTTCTTAGTTTGGATTACCTCGGAGATGGTGCTAACCATAGGAATCATAATCGATATATTCCCATAAACCGATGCACGCAGAATAGCTCTTAGCTGCTTCTTAAACCAAGAAGGATTTTTAAGCAAATAGCGAATACCTCTATTACCCAGAAAAGGATTATCTTCTTTGTGTCTGGTATCAAATTTATCTCCACCTAAATCAAAGGTTCTAATAGTTACCGGCAAATTCTGCATATCCGTTGCAATTTTCTTATAAATTTGGAACTGCTCATCTTCATCGTGAATTTTGTCTGCATCCTCAATTAATATTGTTTCACTTCTATATAACCCTACCCCATCTGCATTTGACTTTACTATAGCTTCGCAATCATTTTCTGAATCCAAATTTACCTTAATAGAAATTCGCTCTCCGTCTCTCGTGAAAGAAGTTATCTTTTCTTCTTTTTTAATTTCAAATGGAGAACTAGACCCATAGAATTTAATTTGATTAAATACGGGGTTGCGGATAACAACGCCTTCATCTGCATCGATTAATATGAATTCGTCATCCTGTATATGAGAAGTAATTTTATTTAAACCGACAACTGTAGGAATCGAATAATTTTTTGCGAGTATCGCCATGTGCCCAGTCTTACCACCCATCTCAGTAGCAATCCCTTTTACCATCTTCTTATCAATGTGAATCATTTGAGAAGGTGTAAGTTCATGTGCAACAATGATTACCTCCTCTTTGATCTCTGATAAGATATTATAATCACTTCTTCGCCCTAAGAGGTTATCCTCTATTCTCCGCCCGATGTCTCTAATATCAACAGACCTCTCACTAAAGTAATCATCATTTAACCCAGAAAATTTATTTGAAATTTCATCTATAGAGTTAAACAATGCAAGTGCCGCATTCTCATGATTATCCTGTATTTTTTTTATTACTCCATCTAGTAAAAGAGGATCATCTAGCATACAAATCTGGGAAACAAGAATGTCCTTAATATCCTGGTTCATCGATTTTTTATCGATAATGCCTTCTAATTCTTTTTTAGTTTTACCAAGGGCTTTTAAAAATTTTGCAACCTCTAGTTTTACTTTTTTTTCTTCAATATGAGTTTGAAGTATAATGTGATTACTAGAAATGATCTTTAAGGCTTTACCATAGAACTTTCCGTAAGATGCAGGTATACCTCTATAAACTGTTGTTTTGTTGATTGGCATGGTACGTTTTGTAAATTATACCAATAACCAAAAATATTTCCATTCTTATTTAAGGATTTTTGCTCGTCTGGAAAAAACTTTATGAGTAGGAGGGGTATTCAATTTGCCTCCAGAAATAAGGATTAAAAAAGAATTGAAATTTAACTAAAAATCATTCCCACTTTACCATTTAGTGGAAATGATTTTTTGACAGATTTTAAGCTTTCTTGGCGAAGGCTGGAATTTTTGGAATGCGGAAATCGTGCATACGTTTACTTTTAAATTTAGAAACTTCGTCACCAGTAATCCTACTCATGATTAGTTTACCCATCGATACATCTAAAGCATGACCGGCTTTAGAAGCTAGGATATGTCCAATAATTGGTCTACCAACAATGGATAAATCCCCAATTAAATCAAGAACCTTATGTCTGATGCATTCATTATCAAATCGAAGACTTTCGTTCAGATAGCCTTCGTCAGAAAGAACAATCGCATTGTCCAACGAACCACCTAATGCCAAGCCCCTTGCCTGTAGAGCTTCTACATCGCGCAAAAATCCAAAAGTTCTAGCGGGAAGAATTTCGCTAGAAAGAATTTTTTCATCCAAGTCCATTGTAATACTTTGTCCACGAAGAAGCGGATGATTAAAGTGAATATTATAGGTAACTTTTAATGTATCAGATGGAAGGATAACTATGTATTTATCTCCATCCACAACCCAAACGGGTGTAGTAATACGAATAGGATCAACAACATCCGTAAATTGACTGATTCCGATTGAATCAATCGCCTCGAGGAATGGTCTCGAAGATCCGTCCATGATAGGAATTTCACTTGAATCAATTTCCATAATTAAATCGGTTATGCCTCTAGTAAATAAAGCAGCCATTAGATGCTCTACCGTCTGCACAATTCTAAATCCATCACCAAGAGTAACTGCATTACTTGTATCAACGACATGATTTAAGCTAACGGGAATAATTGATTTTTTATTTCTTACGTTACATATAAAGATAAGCCCTGTATGCGCTTCTGCAGGAATCAGCTTTAAGCTAACTTTATTACCTGAATGAAGTCCGATCCCACTAATTGTAATTTGGCTTTTTAATGTTTTTCTAAAAATTTTGCCTTCCATATCTCTTGTTCCTTACGATTAGTAGTATGCAATCCCTGTACCAATAAAAAAGGGATAAAAATGCTGAATTTAAGATGGTTTAGGGGCTTTTTAGAGCAAGAAAGTCGCTATCAGAAGAA
>JANMOF010000257.1:0-16383 GCA_031368925.1 Leptospiraceae bacterium | reverse complement strand
TGAGGTCTTTTTTTTCTGTGAATTTGCTAGTCGCTGCTCTCTCTCTTACTAGAAAAAGGTTCGCGTTGTTAACCGGGAGGTCTTTTTTAAAAATTCGGATTTCAATTTCATTCACCCCTTTCGACAGATTAGAATCTGTTGAAAGCAAGCTAGAATCAAAATGATACCCTTCGCTTCGCATCTGAACACTCTCTGCAATTTCTTTTTCGTAGTTCAAACCTTTCTCGTAATAATGCGTATCCATCACAGGCTCATGACCTGTCATGGCAATCTTGATAGTATACCAAGTTGCGCCCATGAGAGCAGCAAATGCGAGTCCCATCATGATGAGCGCAAAACGAACGCTATTCTCACCGATACTTGGTTTATTGGATACTTGGATCATCTGGTAGCCTCATAGGTAATAATTTACTAATTTTGAATTTTGAATTATGAATGTCTTCGATCAACATATTGATTTGAACTGTTTGGGACGTTTTATCCTTTTTAGAGAGATTTTCACTTTCTACGAATACTCTGAGTTGTGCGCTTCCATTCGCAGGAATTTTTACTGTAGAATTATCTGTCCCAGTGTGGATAATCGGTTTTATCTTCTCCATCTCTACTATATTTATTTTCAATTCTCTATCTTCATAAGTCATATTGCGAAGGTTTAGGTTATAAAAATTTCGAACCTTTTGTCCTGGAATAATCATCGGCTCTAAATTCCTATCGGGAATTACACTTGCATAAAGTGGAACGCGGTTACTTAAAAGAACAATTGCAGTTGTAAGGACAGTGAAAAGAAGCGTCGCGTATATCACAGTGCGCGGACGAATCCATTTTATTTTTTGATTTTTCTCAACTCTGTTCATCGAGTCATAATTGATGAGAGATTTTTTATTTTCTTTGCCCATCTGGACGGTGCAGGCATCTATGCATTTGCCGCAAGCGATACATCCTACATTTAAACCATCTCGGATATCAATTCCAGTCGGGCAAACCACAAGGCACATATTACAAGCTGTGCAATCACCGATCTTTGTTTGTTTTACTCTGCGAGGTTCGCCCCGCTTAAAATCATAAGTGACGTTATACGAATCAGCGTCCATCATCACTGTTTGGAATCTTGCATAAGGACAGGCATATTTACAAAACTGTTCTCGCACGAGCGTCATATCAATATATAGCGCAGCAGAGAAAAATGCTATGAAGTAAGGAAACGTTACTTCTTTAAAATCAAATTGAATCAATCGTGAAAGCATTTCCTGCGGATCATTGAAGTATGCCACAATATGAAATGCTGCGAATAACGAGAATACTATCCACACAGCGTGTAATAAGAATTTGCCAAAGGGGTTAGCATCTTGTTTGCCGTATTTATTTCCGAGAATAAATCTACCGATTACATCGAAAAAGTCTGTGAATACTGTCTGCGGACAAGCCCAACCGCACCACACTCTACCGATGAGTGAGGTAAAGAAGAACAACGATAAGCCGGCAGACAGTAGAAATAGATGAAGGAAAATTCCTTCTTGCGGAATAAATATTCCCCCCAGAAGATGAAATTTTCTTGCTGGAATATCCAGACGCATAAGCGGTTTGTCCGCCCATGATAGCCAAGGAATTACAATGTAGATTGTCCCTAGTATTGCTTCTACTATATAGCGTCTACTTCGTATTGCCCCCGTGATATGTCTCGATATAACCATGATTAGCCTCTACTTCTTATTTTAATTTTTTTAGACTTGCGTTATTACTTGCAAGCCAAGCCATTACCTGGTAAACTCTTTCAGAGCCGAGAGATGCTTTGTGTGGAGGCATTGCCCCACGAGCTAGTTTCGCTTTGTCTCCTGCTACGCCTTCCATAATGACTTGATAGATGGCAGCGTCATTATCCCCGTGAATCCATTCCGCATCTGTAAGGTTTGGTCCGACTAAACCTTTTGCTTCCGGTCCGTGGCAGGCAACACAAAAGTTTTGAAAGTTCTTTTTTCCTTCTTCAATTGCATCTGCCTTTTCGCGAAATGGATTTGATCCATCTGTGCTTACTATAACTTTAGCCATAGGAAATTGTTTTTCGTAATCAGCAACTTCTTTGCGGAAGCTATCTTCCATTTTCCAATCGGAAAACCAATGGAAGTAAATGGTGTAACCCACTGCAAAAATAATTGCAAGCCCGAAGAAAAGCTTCCACCACTCAGGCATCGGATTATCCGCTTGTTTAATACCGTCAAATTCTTTATTATAATCCATATTTAGTCCTCATCTAACATTCTATATTTTGGAATTTCTACTGCTTCTCTTCTCTTCTTGCTGTATAAGTAAAATGTAATATAAGCAATTGCTAATATCATCACAGGAAGCCTGAGAGATTTGTAAATCATAAGTGCATTCATTACTTGATCTTCCACGGCATTCCTCCTACTTGGTGCTTTCCTGCAAGTTTGCAGTATCACGACCTAGCTTTAGAAGATACGCAATGAGCGCATCGCCTTTTGTTTTACCGGCTAATAGCGATTCGACCGCATCATAGTCAGCTTGGGAATAAGGAACACCTACTTTTGCAAGACCTTGCATATGACTTCTGATAGATGACGAATCTACCGTTGCATCTTTTTCGAATAGCCATTCATAAGAAGGCATGATAGATCCCGGTGATGTTTCTCTCGGGTTGATCAAATGACGCTTGTGCCAATCAACTGAATCTTGAATTTGTGATTCGTGTGCTAAGTCAGGACCTGTTCTTTTAGAACCCCATAGAAATGGATGATCGTAAACGAATTCGCCGCCTTTAGAATATCCGTCTTTACCATAAACTTTCTTTGGATCAAACCTGTCTACTTCCCATTTAAAAGGACGAATCATTTGCGTATGACAGTTGTTACACCCTTCTGCCTGGTAAATATCTCTACCCGCAAGTTCTATCGCCGAATAAGGCTTAACCGCAGTGATAGGAATAACAGTTTGTGTTAAGAAGAAAGGAGGAACTAATTCGAATAAGCCGCCAATCAAGACTGCAATCGTTGTGTAGATTGCAAACTTAACTCCATTCATATCCCATTCTTCCGCAATATCAGAAAACCAATCAAATATTTTTTGCATCATAATAAGCCTCCTTATGCCTTGACTCTCAGGTCTACTTCTACGAAGCCGCTTCCCGCAGTTCCGATAGTCTTAACTAAATTATAAACCATGAGAATATAACCGACTAGAAACATTCCACCACCAACGCCACGCATAATTCTATATGGTTTGAGAAGTGCCGTGATCTCTACCCAGTTTGGATATTGTAAAAATCCTTTGTCTGTAACCGCACGCCACATTGCACCCTCTGTAATTCCAGAAACCCACATAGAAACAATGTAGAGTAAAATTCCAAGTGTTCCAATCCAGAAATGCACGTTCGCTAATTTTTCAGAATAGAGATTTGTATTCCACATTCTAGGAACAAGATAATAGAACGCAGCCGCTGACATAAAACCTACCCAGCCAAGAGTTCCACTATGAACGTGACCTACAATCCAATCGGTATTATGCGCTAACGCACTAATCGCACGAATAGAAAGAAGCGGTCCTTCAAAAGTTGACATCCCGTAAAACGTAATAGCGACTAACATCATTTTTAAAGTTGCATCTGTTTTTATTTTGTCCTTAGCTTGGGTTAATGTCAAGAAACCGTTCAGCATTCCACCCCATGACGGCATCCAGAGCATGATACTAAATACCATACCTGTAGTTTGTAACCAATCAGGAAGTGGAGTATAAAGTAAATGATGAGGACCTGCCCAAATATACAAGAACACTAAACTCCAGAAGTGGATAATCGAGAGTTTGTGACTGTAAATTGGTTGCTTAATGTGTTTAGGAAAGTAGTAATACATTAAACCTAAGAACGGAGTTGTTAAAACAAAGGCTACCGCGTTATGCCCATACCACCACTGAATGTTTGCATCAAACACGCCAGAAAAAATCGAATAGGATTTTGTTAAGCTTACCGGTATAACAAGATTATTCACAATAAATAAAATTGGCACTGTAACAAAAGACGCAACGTAAAACCAAATCGCCACATACAATTGCTTTTCTTCCCTTTTGATAATAGTCATTAGGTAGTTTACGAAAAAGATAACATACCAGACAACAATCAAAACGTCTAAAGGCCATTCCAACTCTGCATATTCTTTTCCTTGACTTAAACCTAAAGGAAGAGTAATTGCGGCAAGTAAGATTGTAATATTATAGAGAACCAGGTGAACCATTGCGAGCTTGTCACTCCAGATTCTGATTCTCAAAAGCCTCTGCGCCGAATGATACGCGGTCGCAAATATCGCACTCAGCGCAAAACCGAAAATAGCCGCATTCGTATGCAAAGGACGCAAACGCCCGAAGCTGAAATATTCAGTAAAGTTTAGTTGCGGATATACCAATTGAAAAGCTATTAGAACACCGATTGTCATCGAGGCAAGCCCCCAGACAAAGGCGGATATGATAAAAGCTTTTACAATGAAGTCGTTGTATTTAGTATCAGAGCCGTTCGAAGCAGTGTTCGAACTAGATGATGGGTTTGTATTCATATATAATTTCCTTCTCCTCAACTATCCTATAAATACAAGGCAGCAAAAGAATCAAAAGGATTTTATAATTTTTGCTTTCAAGAGCGTATGATATTCGTCATATGGTTAAAATAGGCTCTTGAGAATAAGAATTAATTAATGATAAAGAGTAGTTTATTTGATAAGTGATTAAGTTTGTCTTTATTGCCCACGGACTTCTCACGAGGATGGAAACTAAAATGGAAGATAAGGCAAAGTGTGCAAGTTGTTTAAGTAGAGAGCACGGAGTTTTCAAATGTGTTGGCTCTGGAACCTTAGATGAAATCTCTGTAGATAAAACTTTTTTTCACTATAAAAAGAAAGATATTATTTTTAAAGAGCATGAGAAGATAGCAGGATTTTACTGCATTAAAAGTGGTCTTGTTAGAACTTACAAGACGTCAGGTTCCGGCAAAGAGCAAACATTTCAAATTGCTAGTAGGGGCAAATGGTTGGGGTTTCGCGATATTATCTCCGGTGAAGAATCGAATCATTCCTCAATATGTCTAGAAGATGTAGAAGTTTGTTTTATTCCAAAAGAGACGATTAAAAAGTTAATTAAGTCTGATGAAAAATTTCAAATCGAAGTCATGAAATACTTAGCAGAAGAATGGAAAGAAATGGAAAACCATGTTCACTCCATGGGTACGAAGCAAATTCACAGTAGACTCGCTGAATTATTGATTACCTTTCACGGTGCTGCGGGTAACACAGATCCAGAATTAAATATCAACGTTACGCGCGAAGTCATGGCGACGTGTATCGGAACTACGACAGAAACATTGATCCGCGCACTGGCTGATTTCAAAGATAGAAATTGGATTAAAATAGAAAAAAATAAAATTGAACTTCTAAACCTAAAAGCTTTGTATAGTCTTTCTGAAAGTACTGCTACTTAGGTAAGATTTAAGTAGCCGTTAGAGAATATAAATCCGCTATTTTTCGCCTTTAATTCGAGCCCTCTACGTATCATGTTTATTGTCCCCTGAAAGAAATATATCTATGAATAGAATAGATTTTCTTACTCTTCTTTCTTAGGTTTTATTAAAAGTGTAATTTGATTTCGGAGGACAAGGGTGTTGGGTTCCTAATTAAAAATAAAAACCATAGAGAATATATAGGCTTGCTGGAAAATTTCATTTTCTTAGTTTACAGTCCTTAGATATTGGTAAAAAACGAAACGAGGACGATGTTGGAAAATCTAAAAGTTACTCCATTAAACGAGGTTCATAGAACTCTTGGTGCACGTATGGTGCCTTTTGGTGGTTGGGATATGCCTGTTCAATATACAAGCATTATCCAAGAGCATTTAGCTACTCGAACCACTGCAGGTTTATTTGACGTATCCCATATGGGTGAAATTTTTCTTACTGGAAAAAAAAAATCTCTCCTCGCATTTCTCGAAAAACTCACTTGTAATCAAGTTGAACCCATGCATGATTTTCAAGTTCAATACAACGCGGTTTTAAATGAAAATGGTGGACTCGTTGATGACATTACAATTTATAAATTCAATGACGAAAAGTATATGATTTGCTCAAATGCTTCCAACTATGAAGCGGTTTACGCGCATTTGCTCAAATACAACACTGACCTTATTATTACAAATGAAAGTTCGAATTGGCATCAGATAGCAATTCAGGGACCTAAGGCAAATGAAATTTTTTCTAAATACGTTGGGCAAGACTTGGAAGATATAGGTTATTATAAATTTAAGCTCATTTCTTTTAAAGGGGAGCAAATGATTGTATCTCGCACAGGCTACACCGGTGAGGATGGATTTGAGATTTATTCGACCATTACAACGGGCGTACAAATTTGGTCTGAACTTTTAGAATTTGGAAAATCATATGGTCTAGTTCCTGTTGGGCTAGGAGCAAGAGATACACTTCGTCTCGAAGCAAAATACGCATTATACGGTCATGAGTTAAACGAGACGAGAACACCGGTTCAATCGGGAATCGGTTGGATTGTAAAAGAAAAGGCTAATCCATATTTTGCGTACGACAAAATTATTTCACAAAAGAAAAATGGTTCTGATTACGGGGTAACAGGTATTAAGCTCACTGAGGCTGGTGTGTTACGAGAAAACTATTCTGTTTTCGACGAAGCAGGAAATTTAATAGGACAAACAACCTCTGGTAGTTACTCTCCTTCTCTTAAAGAAGGAATTGGGTTAGTATACATCAAGAAAAGTTTTATCAGAAACGAAGCAATTGTATTCGTTGAAATTCGTGGAGCTAAGAAAAAAAGTATTATTCAAACTGGAAATTTTATTAAGGGTAGTGTAAGAAAGAAATAAGTAGGGATTTTATGGGAAAAATTTTATATACTGAAAAACATGAATGGGTTAAGATAGACGGTGATACTGGCATTTTTGGAATCTCTGACTTTGCACAAAATGCGTTAGGCGATATTGTTTTTGTTGATTTACCTAAAGTGGGAAAGGCAGTGAAAAAGGGGCAGAGCTTTGGAACAATTGAATCTGTAAAGGCAGCGGAGGATTTATATGCACCTATTAGTGGAGAAGTAATCGAAGTAAACCCTGCAATCGCAAAAGATCCTGCACTTGTTAACAAAGATGCATTTGCAGCCTGGATGATTAAGGTAAAAATTACAAACTCTTCCGATGCTGATTCACTAATGGATTCTGCAAAGTATAAGGATTTTACTGCAAGTCTTTAGGTTTAGGAATTATTCAATAGTATGGTAAAGTGTTTTTACTGCGGGACAGAAAATTCGGAGACAGATAAATTCTGTCGTCAATGCGGCAATGGCTTGCAATCAGCGGCTATTGGTAGTAAGCCGGATGCTGATATCGAACTATTAAGTTCTCATCTTTCTCCCAAGTTTACGATCGAAAAAAAGATTGGTAAGGGAGGAATGGCGACAGTTTACCTAGGAGAGCAAACAGCCCTACAGCGCAAAATCGTTGTTAAGTTCTTAAACAAAGATATTTCGGATGACGATGAAATCCGTGAAAGATTTATTCTAGAAGCCCGCACACCGGCAAGACTCAAGCATCCAAATATTGTTGAGGTCATTGATGTAGGCTTGTGTGACGATAGACCATATTATATAATGGAATATGCCTCTGGCGGTTCGGTTGCAGATAAGCAAAAAAAATACCGTGACCAGGGTATGATGTTTCCATTAAAAGAAGCAGCCGAGTTAATTACGAAAGTTTTAGATGCACTTCACTACTGTCATTTAAATAACTTGCAATCGCACAGAGATATTAAACCTGCGAACATCATGTATCGTGCAAATGGCGAGCCAATCATTGTAGACTTTGGAATTGCTAAGATAACGGATTCTTCTATTACCCGCACTCGTATGACAATGGGAACTGCTAATTATATGAGTCCTGAGCAGTGCCAGGGAAGAAAAGACATTGATGGAAGAAGCGATGTCTATTCAGTCGGGATTATGCTTTTTGAACTTTTAACCGGAGAGCTTCCATTTAAAGGTGATAGTGGTCTTTCTATTATGATTAAGCAAGTGAAAGAGAAAATGCCAAGCCTTGCCGGAAAAATGAAAGCAAAGCCAGAAAAAGTAGACCCTGATTTTTCTGTATTAGGTCCTGACCTGGAAGAAATCATAGAAAAAGCCTGCGCAAAATCTAGAAAAAAAAGATACCAATCAGCAAAAGAATTTGCTGAAGCTCTTGCACATTTAGTAGGCTCAGATATTCCCAATACTCTCAAGCAAAGTCCTATTCACCGTAGTCTCAACTGGGGGCTAATTGTGGCTATGCTCTTATTGGGACTCGGCATTGGTGGATTTTTAGGGTATAGAATGATTATACTCGCGCCGAAAGTTGAAATTGTAAACAATCTTTTTATTGATACTGATCCACCGGGTGCAAAAGTAATTAATACCACTACTAATGTCGAAGAAGGAAAAACGCCGTTTGTCGCAACTAAGGATCAGCCTGGAATTTATAATTATAAATTAGTCTTAGAAGGATACAAGGAAGGCATTACCGAAATTCAGCTTAGTGATTTACAGAAAAAAGAATCTAGAAACATTAAACTCGAAGCAGACCTGCCAAGCCTTATTGATATACCAGATGAGACTGCGAATCCGCCAGAACTAAAAGAGACCACTGACCCTAAAACTGCAAAAGAGGCGAAGAATATTCCAGAAGCAAAAGAACCTGTTAAAGATAACGGTTTGCTTTCTTACGGCGGTTTACTCTGGCAGACGTCTGATATAAAACAAATGAATTGGTATTCCGCAATGAGCTACTGTCGCAATCTTAAAATGCGTCTACCTACTCGCAACGAATTAAAACTTATTTATAGTTCAGGGATTCGCCGCCTAAATAGTCCATGTTGCGAATACTGGTCATCTACCCCTCATGAAGATGATCCCGATTCAGCATATAATATTTCTGTGAAAAGCTATGATTCTTTTTATTCTACAAAGCTAACCCGTTTCTATGTAAGATGCGTAGCTAGACCGTAAAGTTATATTTATTCCCCGATCCATTCATATTTTTCGTAAGGTGGTTCTATCTCTAAAATTCTAACATGGTTTTGAGAGATTAGCTTTAATATAATTGATTGGATAATGGCTAATGCTACAACATAATAAGGGCTACCGGTAATTTTTTCTCCCATAGCTTCAACGGCTAATTCATGTAAGTCGTAGGAGCCTAGTTTTAGTCGTCTAATAACTCCACGTTCGTGATAGCTTAATGTTTTAATTAATACTTTGATTGCGCGCTTAGGATCATCAGGCTCCGGACCATGTGCGGGTAACAAACGTTTAATCGGAAGCTTTGAAAGCCGTTCTAGAGATTTAATGTAAAGATTTAAATTTCCATCAAACTCGGCATAGATAGAAGAAATATTCTGAAGGACAAGATCCCCTGTAAAATAAATTCCTTCACTTAGAATATAGGGACTTAAATGCCATATATTATGACCCGGAGTGTGCATAAATCCTATTAGCCGATCACCAATGTCAATCACGTCACCTTCAACAAGCTCGATATCCATTTTTAAGATTGGATTTGTTTTCTTAGATCCTTTCAGTGCGGCTAATAGTTCTTTATATCCTTTTTCGGATTGTTGGATTTCTGTTTTTCTCTTTTCCGGGCTTTGAATTGCTTTATAGACTAAGCGGTTCATTGTTCTCTGAAATGATTCATTGTGATCTCTAAAATTTCCCACGAATTTTGCCATTCCTTGCATACCGTAATGCTTTGCCCGGGTGTAGGCACGCAAAGTCAGGCTTGCACTCACATGATCGAGATGATTATGTGTATAGAAAATATGTTGAATTTTAGAAAGTGAGAGGTCAATTTTTTTCATTGCTCGCTGTAATAGACCGAGGTTTAAAATAAAGCCAGAATCAATGAGTGCGGGTTCTTTTCCGTTTAAAATGTAAATATTATTTGGTGCGTAAAATGGTTGCGGAAGAACTACTTTAAACAAATCCTTACCAATTTCTTCGACTTCAGGAATATCTGAGTTATATTTATGAAATTTCATCTGATTCAATTCTTTCTTGATTCAGAATTAGGGCAAGTAAGTAATTCTTTGTTTTTTTCTGGCTGATATGCATTTTAAAAAAAATCAATTCTTTAGCTGAAAATTCATCGTTTTTTTCTTTACAAGTTATGTCTCATTGCGATAATGCGACATAACTAAAAAAAGGCATTAAATAACGTGGGAAATATTGCAGAGAAACTTTTACCAAAAAACCAGTCTATTGAATTCAATAAGCCAACTCTTTCTAAAGAAGAATTAGTAACCGTCCTTGACTGCCTTGTTGATGATATGCTTTCATCCGGCTTGATTCGAGATAGGTTTGAAAAAGATTTTAAATCTACTTTCAAACTTCGAAATGTTATTGCGGTCAATAGCTTAACCTCAGCTTATCATTTAGCACTTATTTCGCTCGGAATTACTGATAACGATCCTGTTTTACTTTCTACTTATGCTCCTCATGCGGCACTCGATGCAATTCTAATGCTTCGCGCCAAACCTATATTAGTCGATCTTGGTAAATCCTCTTTTCATATGGATATTGAAGAATTCAATCACCGAGTAGAAGAATTTTCTCCAAAAGCAATCTTAATCGATCATGCATTCGGTTGTCTCTTTGATTTAAAAAAATACGATGTAAAAGAAATTCCAGTCATAGAAGATTACTCCGAAGCAATCGGTGCCGACTCGGAAGATATTTCTGTTAGCAAGCAAGGAACCATTTCTATTTGTGGAATGCTACCCAATCATGTAATCACAACCGGTAACGGGGCAATCATGATTACCCCCAATGATACACTTGCAGAAAATATTCGTTCTCTAAAGTTGGGAAATAACGAAAAAAGAGAAGCAGATAAACCAAAGTATGATTATAACCTTCTTGATTTTCAAGCTGCAATAGGAATTGAACAAATTTCTAAACTGGGAGTTATCATTGAACGTAAGAAAAAAATTGCACAAATTTACCTACAATCAGTATTAGCCGCTTCTCATGAAACATTTTTTAAACATGCAAGCCAAGATCAGTTCAACCGCTTTCCTCTTATTGTATCAAAACCGTATGACGAGATTGAGCGTTATTTTAAATCTTTACAAATCGGAACTGAAAGAACTATTTCTAATCCACTGCACAGAATTCTAAAAGCGAGTAATGGTGATTTTGCGAACGCAGAAAGATTATATCAGAGAGGTCATTGTATTCCTATTTATCCAAACTTAACCAAGGATAATGTGAATCGGATTGCAAATTCTATTAAGGGAATTTACTAAATTAGATATTTAGTTAAACGCCTGGCGGAATTAATAATCCCTCTATCTTTTCGTATTGATCAATAGACATATTAACATATTGACCGGTAATTGCAAAATATTTGTCTAAAGGCTTAAGTCCTTTGATAGAAACTTTTATTGTTAATTTAGTATCTTTAGAAAATAAATCTAAAATGACTACCGAGCCCATTTGAAAAATTCGAGAGAAATGTTTATTGAGAGAATGCAAAAAAGTAACTTCTGTTTCAGTAATACTTGTTACCTTGCAAATTTCCGTTGACTCTTCGTAATTTTTATAATCACTGATTTCCTTTCTAACTGATGCAGCAGCAAGACTTACAAGATTAAAGGAATTCATATCCAACCGTTTGGAATGTAATACTTGCACATACCCAATAATTATATACTGTCTATATTTTATTGGAACACAAATCTCTGCCTTAAAAAGTTCTGTATTTTTCTCTGCTTTTAGCATTCGGTGGTAATCATTATAGGGCACTGACATAGTTGGAGTGCTTTCCGGAACTTCTCGATTTAAGATTACGATAGGCTGGTCAAAACTTTTCATGAGTCTGATGCGCTCGTCTTGTTTATCCTTGATAGTCACGTTATACCGATCAAATAGATGTCGAAGTCTATTATAATTGGAACGCAGAACTTCCTTTATATGGTCGTCACCTAAAAAAATAGTAACTTCATTCATGTTGATAATATTACTTACTTTGATTCCAGTCTCGACTTTTTCATCGTTAGTTTTTCTTGTTTCGGGCGATCCGAGAGCAGCCAGAGCTAATTTTTTATTTGAATTCATCATAGACTAATCCAAAGGAAATGTAGCTTGAGTCATAAGTCAATCAAAATAATTTCACTCAGCCTTTTAGAGATTTGCCTAAAATTAGGGCGAGCAAGAACTTTACTTTGCATGCATTCTAATTGAAGGGCTGTTAGAGCTTGGTATGCCTTTGCATTTTTTTCATTTGGATTTACTCTTTCTAATAAGTCTTCCATGAGACAGCCAAATGCTCTTGCCTCGATGCGAGTCAGTTCATTACTAAACTCTGAATCCTTTTCATAAATGGAAGCAGCACCAAAGTCACCAAATAGAATTTGAAATTCTCTCATCTCAACGAGGGTATTGTGTGCATATAAATCACCATGTAATATACCTTGACTATGAAGATGTTCAACTGCATGGGAAATACCTATCATTATCCGTAAAATTTCTTTGAGTGAAAAAGATAATTCATCTTTAAAGGTGTCTCTAGTGCAGGTTTCGAAACTAGGCGGATTTCCTAAGTTAATAAAGTTTTCTGGAATTAATTCTAGCACCAAACCTTGATTATTCTCAGGGTGATTAGAAAATTTTCCAAGCACTTTGACTAAATTGGGATGATTACCTGCTCTTATGGAAGTAAGCATTTCATCACGTGGAAACCCATCACTTGTAATTTCTCCTTTAAATATTTTAACAGCAACTGTTTGAATTTCCATTTCTAATAATTCTGCTTTGTGAATTGTTCCGGATGCTCCTTCACCAAGTTTATCTTTTATAGTTAAAAAATTCCAATCTATTTCATTGATAGCAGGAATCGGATATTCTTTATTTTGCGTAAAATAAGGATTACCCGCAAGAGCCACCCAGGATAATTTAGGAAGTGAAAATAACCAAGTCGGCATTTCAGATATTTGATTTGCTGAAATTCGAAGAAGTTCTAAATTTTTACAATTAGCTAACTCAATTGGTAGCGATGTTAATTTGTTTCCTGCAAGCATTAATTTTTGAAGCTTATGACATTTTCCTATTGATGCTGGAATGTGAGGTAAATGATTATTAGTCAAGATTAACCATCGCAAGTCTTTGGGAAATGAGTTTTCATCAATTTTAGATATTTGGTTTGCTTTGAATCCGATAATGTCCAGGTTTTTACATTTTGATAAAACGCTGGGAAATTTTGTAAAATTATTTTCAGAGAGAAATAGAATTTTTAGATTTTGCAAACGATCAAAATTATCTGGAAGTTCCGATAAATGATTTCCAGATAAATCTAATTGCTCCAAAGTATCGGCTAAGACGAATATTTCGCTTGGAAATGCTTTTAGTTCGCATGAGAGTTTAAGCGTTTTAGTTCCGAGTAATTCTCCGGACTTAAGTTGTTCGAGGTTTTGCATTCAATACTGTTCACCTTAAAGTGATATATTCGTCAAGCTTTCGCTATGTTTTTTAAGGATTCAAAAATTTATTGTTCTGCACAGAGAAGATATTTTACATTGTTACAGGTATGTCTTGTTCCTTCGGAAATAGAAGTATAGTCAGTTACATTACTCAAGCCGTACCTACCTTCACCAGTTGTAGCTGTGGTTGAAGAATCTGTCCATTCATTGCATCTATAATTTCCAGTCTGCCAATAGTTAGGGGCATTTCTGAATCCAACCCAATATTGTTTTAGCGCGCCAGCATCAAATGAATTTGATAAAGGTGTTCCCGGAAAGGCGAATTCTTTTGAGCCATCGGTCGTGCCAATCATAGCGGAATCAGAGCCTCGTGTATAGGTTGTATTTGCTAGTAAAACCCAACTAGTGGTAGTATCTCGAATTCCAGATGCAAATAGAATTGCTTTATAAGCGCTTGCATTTGGTTTATTTGCATCCGCATTACAAAGATTATCCGCACCAGCAGGACCATCTCCGCCACCACCTGCTGTTCTTAAATCTCCGTTATATGTAGACGCAGTAACAAAAATTTTATATACAGTTGTTTGTACTGTAATGTTGAAACTTGCTGTTGTGCTTCCGCCTGCATTGCTTGCTGTAATTGTATAAGCAGTAGAGCCTTGGTTTACTATTGGAGTTCCTGAAACTGCACAGGTTGTAGAATTAATACTTAAACCTGTGGGTAATGTGGGACTTGCGCTACAAGATGTTACCGTCCCGGTGACAGAGGGGGTAATAGTAGTAATCGCAGTATTATTTCTAAGAACATAGTTATTGCTTGAGTAAGTCAATGCAGTGGGGGCTACAGGGATAGCACTGATAGTAATGTTGATAGAAGCAGTTAAATTTCCATTAGAAGTTACTGCTGTAATTATATAGGATGCAGAAGCTTGAATCGTTGTTGGAGTTCCTGAAATTGTGCAAGTTGTATTGTGTATACTTAAACCTGCGGGTAATGACGGACTTGCGCTACAAGATGTGATGGTGCCTGTAACCGTTGGAGCGTTAGTGGTGATGGCGATATTTTGTGTATAGCTATAAGGACTTCCAGCATAGCTAAGAACTAACGTTGCACAGGCAATGCTAATATTTGTAATATTAGTTGTCGTGATAGTTCCTGATCCGTTACTAACATTGCAGAGTTGATTGGGCGAAGATGGGTTTGTTAGAACTGTCACAGAATACGCTGTATTTGCTTCTAACTGTGTAGAAAAAGTAAATGAGCCATTACCAGGAATAGTGATATTATCCGCTCCATTGTTTTGAATAATCAAACCTGATCCAGTAAGTCCCGTTATAGATCCGCCGACAGAGAATTTCGAAATAGATGAATTGCTATTTTGTATGAGGCTATAGGTGAAAAAAATTTTAGGGTCGCTATCAATAGTGCAGTTGGAGAAAAAAATAGCTAAACATAGAATAGGAAAAATTTTATGTAATGCTTTGTAAATAAATTGTTTTCTCATATATTTTTAGACGAAATTTAGAAGACACTTCTATTCTTTAACAACATCTGATTATAACGAATTTTCTATTTGGAATAAAAAATTAACTAATTCTGTGCTAAAGAAATTTTTATTTATAAGCGCCTATACTTGAGTTGGCGATCCTAGTGTTTCCATCTCTATCTAAAGAGTTTCCGCAAGCCGTATTGAATACGGTCAAGTCACCGGAAGTCATACCTTGTGTAATTCCTACGGGAGTAGCGGGATCAAGATGAAAATCATTTCCTGCAAAATTTACAAAAGTTGGAGATAAAATCGTATTGTTTAGTCCAGTTGGATTAGCAAGGAGAGACCCACATCCATTTCCAAAATTTCCACCACAAAAGCTATTGCGGATAATACCATTTTCATCATACAACGTACTGCAATCGGATAAATTATTTAAGGCTAAAGTTGCGTACGTAACTGCACCACTTTCTTTTATACAAGTCGTAGATGCAGAAGAGACTGGATTGCCTGCAATAATATTTTGATCTAAACTAAAATTGGTATAACCCGCATTAGTTATAAAGTTTACGGGATAAACAATACCTCCCGTTACACTTGCTCCTATGATCGTATTTCCATTAAATTTTGTACCTGCTCCAGCATTCATTTGTGCCATTCTAAGCGTGATCGCATTACCAGCGTTAGTCCTTGCTCCACCAATTAAAACATTACTGCAAAATTTTAATTGATTGCTATTAGCATTTGGGATATCTACTGCCGTTGGAGTGCCTACACCGGATTGATTTAAAAAAGTATTTCTTTGAACACTCGAAGCCCCACCGCTATAATTCTCTAAACTAAGAGCAGTTCTGCTCGTACTACTTACACCGGCTACACCTGAGTTTACCGTATTGCCCGTCATAGTTAAACCAGAATTAGCCGCATGTCTGAGACCTATTTGTGCACAAGCCCCAGCGCACGATCCTACAGAAATTGTATTATTTGTATAAGTAGTGCCAGATGAAAATGCATTGTTGAGTCCCCAAGTAATTGGCGCAGTTCCACTCGATATAGTATTGTTAGTAAATGTCAATGTAGAATTATTGAAAGCAACATTAATCCCTGCACTTTGACTTGTAGCATCGCCGGATAATATTGTGTTGCCTGTAAAATTATAAGTAATACTTGCCGACATTGAATTCGTTGTTGCCCGGATTCAGGATGTCCAAAATGAGATTAAGTCCCTGAGCGTCCACTTTGACTCAGAGACCAAAAGGAATACCAAAAGAATGTCCGTCATGAACGCGGAAGCCGCCATCCTCGGAGATCTCATCAAAATATTCCGCGAATACAATCAATTCGACGAGGAACAGATGATCCAAAATCGGGCAAGAAGAC
>JANMOF010000220.1:0-3131 GCA_031368925.1 Leptospiraceae bacterium | reverse complement strand
GGCTGTTCAGTGGAGGTACCCCACCGTCTTATAGGCTACCGGCTAGTCATTTCACTCCAAACTCCAGAGTAAACTTAGTTCCATTTTCTATTTGCACATGAACGGTTCCTCGTATTTGCTTTGCGAGCATATGGACTAATTGTAATCCAAAACCTGTAGTATACTCCTTTGAGTCAGACATCCCAATCCCATTATCTTGAATAGAAAAGTAAATTCGGTTTTCTTTCTTGCTAGCGGATACCCTTAGTAAACCACTATCTCGACCAACAAATGCGTATTTCATAGCATTAGTAAGTAACTCATTTATCATAATTCCGATTGGAAATAGAATAGCCGTAGGTAAAACAAAATCCTCAATAACTTTTTCGATCGTCACAATTTGATAATTTGGAAAATTAATTACAATTTCATCTACTAATGGGGAGAGATATTCTAAAACAGAAAGCTCATTAAAATTGGATGACCGATACAATTTATCATATAAGACTACCATACTTTGAATACGACTAACAGCATCGTTTAAGGCTGAAATCGCAGCAGAGTCCTGCAGGCTTTCTGTTTGTAAAAAAAGCAAGCTTGTGATAGTCAGCATGTTGTTTTTTATACGATGATGAACTTCTCGCAGTAATAATTCTTTTTCAGCAAGCAGGGACTTAATTTTTTCTTCCGCAACTTTACGATTTGTTATATCAATTGCAAACCCGCTCCATATTGCAGGTTCATCAGGATGACTTGTAGGATTTGGTCTTGATGCCATCTCTATCCATTTTTCTTTTCCAGAAGGAGTAATAATTCTTACCTCAGAATTAAAATGTTCTTTAAATCGAGCAGCGTATTCATTTTCTTTTGCAAATCTTTCTAAATCATCAGGATGAGTCATCTCCCAAATTACACTCATGTCTTTCATGATTATATCCGCTTCTACTTCAAAAATTTCAACACACTTAGAACTTATAAAGACCATTTCACTTTTTCCATCCTTATGAAGCACATAATCATACAATGCCCCTGGAATAGTCTTTGTTAACCGATCATATCGTTCCATGTTCTCTCTGATTTTTTTTTCAGATTCTTTTTGCAGTGTTATATCCTCTGAAATTCCAAGCAAGTATTCCGGTTGACCTCTCTCATCAAATAAAGGCAATTTTCTTGTATGTAAAATGCGAGTGCCATGTGGAGTATCAATCTTTTCCTCAGCAATATTAACAATATCAGTTTGCTTGAGAACATCCCTATCTTTTTGAGTAAAAAAATCAGCTTGCTCTTTTGGGAAAAAATCATAATCATTTTTTCCGAGTAAATCCTTTCTATCATAACCTAATAGGTGTTCGCCTGCACGATTAAATAAAATGAAACGCAAATCATCTGCATGTTTCATGAAAATCATATTGGGAATATTTTCTATGATTGAATTCAGAAAATTCGAAGTATCCTTAGCCTTTTTGTCATTTTCTTTTCTCTCTGTGATATTCTGATAGAACATAGTAAGTCCATTCTTCGCCGGATAACAACGAATAAACACCCATACCTGGTAACTCTCATAAAATCCCTCGAATTCAATCTGTCTTTGAGTCTTCATTGCCTCCTTGGGCTTTTCAAGAAATACAGTTCCGATCACTTCCGGAAAAACTTCCCAAAAAATCTGTCCGATTAAATTCTCGAGTGAAATTCCAAAATTGTTCAATGCAGATTCATTTGCATAAGTATATTTCCAATCGTTATCGAGTGAAACAACACTATCAGAAATATGATCGAGGATACTAATTATTTGTCCCTTAGGGTCAAGAAAGGAATCCGAGAACTCTCTTTGCCTTAATTGCTCATTAGCCTCAAATAATTCAAAAGCCATTTCAAAAGAAGATTGTAAAACAAATTCACTTGAATTTTTAACAACAAATCCATAACGACTAATTTCTCTTAGTCGCTTAATATCTTGTTTTTCGAAGTGAGATGCATGAAAAACTACCGGAATCTTTTTTAGAAGTAGTATTTGAGATGCCACATCAATTCCATTCAAATCAGATCCTAAGTCTATTTCAAGAAGAACTAAATTAATATTATCCGTTTGCCTGATAAGTTCGATCGCTTCTTCGCCAGAATTAGTAATGATAACATCATAACCCATAGCTTGGATTTTTTTTGAGAGAGCATTTGCAAAAATAATCTCGTCATCAACGAGTAGGATAGTTTTTTTGTCGGAAATATTTTTAGCGAGCATTTCTTGCAACTATTCCCCCTTTCTAAGTCAAAAACAAGAACCATGAAATAAACATAATTCTTATGCTCAGAAAAAATTTGTCAACCTAAAGAACAAAATCATAAAAGATTTCGCCTAACGGTAAGAAAATTATTTAAATAAAAAAGCTATACTCGTTAAGGCTGAAATTCGGCATCTAGCATAATCCAATCATCGCCTCTTCTATTAAACCAATCTTTTTCAGAATAGTAAACCCCGCCAATAGATTCTATAATTTTTTTCATATATGGCTCGCCGGGGTCAAAATCTTTTCCATAAAGAGCAACAGAGCCACCATATTTTTTCTTTGCTTGCGTATGAGAATAAATGCCCTTTAGATCTTCAATTTTATGATTACTTAGCGGAACATTGTATTTATCCGCAAGTTCACTAACAAGTCTAGCAACTTTTTGCGTCTGCTTTTCATTGGCGATTAATTCGTCCATATTCTTTCCGACAATTTCTATCTGGATACAGTTTTGATTAGTTCCTGTTGCAGCCTGTGCCATATCCTCTAGAGAGTCTAATAACTGGTAGCTTTTAGCATCTTTGTCTACCATAATAGAAGCAGCTAACTTTCTTCTCTCCAATGTTTCTTGAGAAACTAAAAAACTAGAAATAGCAGTAAAATGAAGAACAATACATTCAGGTTTAATTTTTTGTTTAAAAACATATTTCAATCTAAAATTTTCTGGGGTAAATCCTTGTTCGTCTCTCTCGAGTTCTTTTAATTCTATTTTAGTTTGCGCTGTAATTCCCCGACCACGATCGAAGTCAGGCTCTGGAATTTCTTTATTTTTTTTCTCTCTTCTTAAAACCCAATCCCGTTCAAATCGCCCTTCCCAATTTTCCTCACTAAAATACTTACCCTCGAAGTTTAAAAAAATTTCTTTAA